>DKGH01000007.1 GCA_002453165.1 Verrucomicrobia bacterium UBA6775 | reverse complement strand
CGCGCCACGGTCTTGACCGGACGCACCCACGACCGCACCGGCGTATTCGACCACGGCTACCCGCTGCGGCAACAGGAGAAGACGCTTGGCCAAGCGATGAAAAACACCGGTTACGCCACCGCGCATTTTGGCAAATGGCACCTGAACGGATTGCGAGGCCCCGGCGCCCCGATCTTCAAGGAGGACTCCCATCACCCGGGTGCGTTTGGTTTCGATGAATGGTTGTCGGTGACGAATTTTTTCGATCGCAACCCGATCATGAGTCGTCAGGGTAAAATTGAGGAGCACAGCGGCGACTCCTCGGAAATCATCGTCGACGAGGCGCTGAAGTTCATCAAGAAAAAGGTTGCAGCGAAGGAACCGTTCTTCACGGTCATCTGGTACGGCACCCCACACGATCCGTGGGTAGCCGATGATGCCGACAAAAAGCCGTTCACCCAACTCAGCGCCAAGGCGCAGGAGCATTATGGTGAACTGGTCGCCATGGATCGCAGCATCGGCACGCTGCGCGCCGGCCTTCGAAAACTGGAGGTCGACAAAAATACCCTTGTGTGGTTCACGAGTGACAATGGGGGACTGCCCCGTTTTGATCCAACGACGACCGGTGGGCTGCGCGGGTTTAAGGGATCGATGTATGAGGGCGGCCTCCGCGTCCCGGCCATCATCGAATGGCCGGCCGGCATTCAGACACCACGCGTGACCCACTACCCCGCCGGGGCCGTCGATATTTTCCCGACACTGGCCAGAGTGGCCAGGCTTAAAAAATCAACGATGCTCAAGCCGCAGGATGGGCAGAGTCTGGTGAAACTGTTCTCACGGGAAATCGGCCCACGCAAAAAACCGCTTCCGTTCAGGAGCCGCGGACGGGTGGCTGTCGTGGATAACAACTACAAGATGATTTCCCTCCCCGGCAACGGCGAAACCCAGTATGAACTTTATGATTTAAAAGAGGATTCCGCCGAACAAAACAACCTGACCGCCAAGCTGCCAAAGGTGGCCAAGCGTCTTCGCAAAAAACTCCAAGCGATCGATGCCTCCGTCACCACCAGCGTGAACGGACAGGATTATCCCAGGAACAAAGTCGACGCTCAACCGCCGAGAATATTCTGGTGGGAGAGTGAAGCGTATCGCCCGTATTTTTCCGAGTGGATCAAGCGGCCCGAGTACGCCTCCCGCTTGAAACGGTATCTCGGTGCTCAACAGAAAAAGAAACAACCATGATTTTGCGAACACTGCTCCTTCTGGCCTTCGCAGGCACTGCGGCACTGGCCAAGGAGGCCAAGCCGAACGTGCTGTTCATCGTCATTGACGACATGAACGACAGCATCTCGCTACTCGATCCCAAGTCCCCCATCAAGACCCCAAACATCGAGCGACTGGCTAAGCGCGGTATGTCTTTCTCCCGTGCCTACTGCATATCCGCAGCATGCAACCCGTCGCGCGTGGCCACGCTCACCGGCTTGCGCCCCAGCACGAGCGGCGTCTACCAAAACGCCAGTGACTGGCGCAAGGCACTGCCCAAGCGCCGAACCATCATGCAGCAGTTTCAAGCAGCCGGTTACGCCGTACACGGTGCCGGAAAGATTTTTCATCACAAACTCGCTGGCGCCTTTCACGACAAAGCCTCGTTCGATGACTTTCTCCCCATGGCCCCACAAAACATGCCGCCCAAAAAGCTCAACAAGGCACCTGAATACGGTTCACGAAATACCGACTGGGGCGTTTGGCCGGACAACGAAAAGGACACCATCGACTTTCGCACAACCGAGTACTGCATTCGTAACCTAAAAAAACCACCCAAGGACAAACCGATGTTCCTCGCCGCTGGCATCTTCAAGCCGCACTCGCCGTTTTATGCTCCGCCCAAGTATCACGAAAATTTACCGACCATCCCGAAACCAGGCCGGCTGGAAAATGACTGGGACGACCTCCCCTCCGGGGCGACTGCCCTGATGAAACGCACGAAGTGGTTCTGGAACGGCATGAGCAAACTGAATCAAAAGATTCCGGGATCGTATCAGGATTTCATCGACGCCTACGCCGCATGCTGCCTTTTTGCCGACGCCCAGATCGGCCGTATTTTGGATGCGCTGGACAAAAGCCCCATCGCCAAAAACACGATCGTTGTCCTTTGGTCTGACCACGGTTTTCACCTCGGCGAAAAGGATCACATCGAGAAATTCGCGCTCTGGGAAAAAGCCAATCACGTTCCATTCATCATCGCTGCTCCGGGCGTAACGAAGCCCGGTTCCCGTTGCGAACAACCGGTTGACCTGACCGTTCTTTATCCAACCTTGATGGAGCTTTGTGGGCTCGACGCCAAGATCAAATGCGACGGGCAAAGTGCTGTTCCGCTGCTCCGTGATCCCAATGCGCTGTGGCCCTACCCCGCCATCAGCACCTACGGCAAAGGAAATCACGCCATCCGAACCAAGCACTGGCGCTACATCCGCTATGCCGACGGCTCGGAGGAACTGTACAATCACGACTACGATCCGAACGAATGGACGAATCTGGCCAAACAGCCGGCGATGTTTCCCACCCTCTCAAAACTACGCGCCCGAATTGCGCTTGGCCAAGCGGCCGAACCGGTTTCCAATCTCCGGCGATAGACCAATCGCTTCAGTTTTTTCGTGGCGACACAACAGGGATGAGATACGCTCCGGCGCATGCGAGTCACTACCCTGTTTTTATCCACGGCACTATTTTCATTCTTTCCGCTTGGCCAAGCGGAGGATGTAAAGAAAAGCACGAAGCTCCCGCAAATTTTCGAGGAGAATTTTGAAAAAGGCCACGACCGTTGGGAGGTCACGGACAGCAAAAGTTGGACTCATCGGAAGGTGGGCAACAACCACGTTTTTGGCATCAACCGCCGCAACAGCGACTACAAGCCGAAGGTCCGCAGCCCGTACCACATCGCGCTGATCAAGGACGTCGAAGTGGCCGACTTCGAGTTGACCTTCAACGTCAAGAGCACCAAGGACACCGGCGGGCATCGCGACTGCTGCGTATTTTTCAACTGGCAGGATGCCAAGCATTTTTACTATTGCCACTTCGGCGCAAACCCGGATCCGCACAGCGGACAAATCATGATCGTCAAGAATGCCCCGCGCAAAGCCATGACGAACAACAAAAATAAAACCCCGTGGAAAAACGAGACGTGGCACAAAATCAAGGTCGTCCGAGACACAAAAAAAGGCACGATCCAGGTGTACTTTGACGACATGACCAAGCCGCACATGAGCGTGGTCGACAAAACCTACGGCAAGGGCCGCATCGGCATCGGATCATTCGACGACATGAACGATTTCGACAACATCAAACTCCGAGGCAGGTAAAACGACTGTGAAACGAATCCTCCTTGCTTTCACGATCCTGTTCCTGAACGAAACGGCAGGGGCGGAATCCAAGCGCCCGAACATCCTCTACATCATCGTCGACGACCAGTCGCCGTTTGACTTCAAGTTTTACAATCCGCAAAGCCAGTTGAACGCGCCGGTGATTGAAAAACTGGCAGCCGAAGGGATGGTGATCGATGGCGCGTACCACATGGGATCGTGGGTTGGCGGCGTGTGCACTGCGTCTCGGCACATGATCATGAGCGGGCGCACGGTTTGGCACATTCCCGATCGGAAATTCCGAAAGCCACCGGCCAATCCGAATGCGTCAAACCCGAAACTGGTGCCGCCCGATCTGGTCGAAAACACGCTGGCAGCGGTGTTTAACCGGGCCGGCTACGACACCATGCGCACCTGCAAACGCGGCAACAGCTACGACGGCGCCAACAAACAATTCAAGGTGGTACACGATGCCACCAAGCGCGGCGGCACAGCCGAGACCGGAAGCGCGTGGCACGCCGAACGCGTGCTCGATCACCTAAACAAACGCGAACTGATCGAGGACGCAGATCCCTTCCTGATCTATTTTGGATTTTCTCACCCGCACGATGTGCGCGATGGCACGCCGGAGCTTTTAAAAAAATACGGGGCGGTGAACCATCGCGACAAAGCCACGCTGCCTCCCGCCAACGCGAAGCAGCCGAATCTGCCAATCAACTGGCTACCCAAACACCCCTTTCACCACGGTCACCCGGGCCTTCGCGATGCGGTGAAGGTGCGAGGCGTTTGGGAGCGGCGTGACGAACGCACCATACGCAACGAGATTGGTCGGCAGTTTGCCTGCAGCGAATACATCGACCAACAGATTGGCCGCGTGCTTGCCAAGCTCAAGACGATGGGCGAGTTGGATAACACTTACATCATCTACACCGCCGACCACGGCATGGCCATCGGCCGGCACGGACTGCAGGGTAAACAAAATTTGTACGAACATACCTGGCGTGTGCCGTTCGTGGTGAAAGGCCCCGGCATCAAGCCTGGCAGTCGCGCCCAGGGAAACGTCTACCTGCTCGACACGCTGGCCACTCTCTGCAGTCTTGCTGGTATCCAGCCTCCGGCCACTAACGAGGGCATCAGTCTCGAACCCGTTTTAAAGGGTCGCACGCAGACCATTCGCGAGACGTTGTACGGCGTCTACAGCGGCGGCACCAAGCCGGGCATGCGCAGCGTGCGCCACGGCGATTGGAAACTGATCAAGTACGATGTGATGGACGGCTCTGTGCGCAAAACCCAGCTCTTCAACCTAAAGGAAAATCCGCACGAATTCCTTCGTGAACACCACGCGCTACGCCCCTTTTCCGAGCCAACCCCCATGGCGTTCAATCTCGCCGAAAGCCCCAGGTACGCTGCAAAACGCAAAGAATTGGAAGCGTTGCTGTTGTGGGAGATGAGCCGGTTAAACGACCCGTTTCGCTTGTGGGATCAGCCACAAAAATAAAGCAGCAGCACAAAAAAAACACACGGATCATTCCGTGTGTTTTTTAATTCTTTTGTGAAACCTATTTCTTGCCGAGATCGCGAATACGGATGTTTCGATACCAAACGGCATCTCCATGATCCTGAAGCAAAATGTGCCCGGCCAGGCGCTGCCCGAACACTTTGAGGTTTTTGAATTTACTCTTGGCAATGGAAGCCTTGAGTTCGTCGCTCCCCAGCTTATAGGTCAGCACGATCTTGCCATTCAAAAAGTGCTTCACGGTGTTGCCTTTCACGAGAATACGGGATGAATTGAAATCACCCACCGGTTTGAGCGGCTTATCCTTTGCGGGGTCGAGCACGTCATAAAATGCTGCGGTCTGGCGATTGGCACCCTTGGCCCCATCCGGATGATTTTCGTCGTCCAACACCTGATACTCATGACCGAGCGATCCGCGCTCGCGGATGATGAAATACTTCACCCCACTGTTCGCGCCCTTGGCCACCTTCCATTCGAAACGAAAATCGAACTGCTCGTACTTGCCGCGGGTGATGATGTCGCCGCCACCGCCCTTGGCCACGTGCTTCAGGCAGCCGTCGTCGATCACCCAGCCTTTTTCCGGAAACTTACCGGACTTGGCATTCATCCATTGGTCCGTCGATGTGCCGTCAAAAAGCGACACAAAGTTTTTCTCTTTTCCGGCTCCGCGCTTTTTCTTTTCAGCCAGGGCCGGGGTGCTCAAGGCAGCCGTCAAGGCGACCGTTGCAAGTAAGGATACGATTCGATTCATATTGAAAAATTGATCAGCGGCAACAGCTTGGCCAAGCGGATTAAATCGGTCAAGCCAAGGGCAATCGGGCCATGCTCAAAACATCAACCTACTTGAGCGTTCCCCAAGTTGAGCGCTCCACTTGACCCAGAAACTGAGGCGTTGGCCAAGCGCTTCCAGCTTGGCCAAGGGCAGCGTGCCCGCGCGGTCTTCCCCCTGACCGTCCAATGCTTCCCATTCTGGACAAAGCGCGAGCAACTCGGCATCCACCCGCGCCAACTCCTTTTGCAACCGACTGTGCAGAGCTGAGACTTCATCGTTAAACGCCAGTCCCTCCACCATCAACGTCGCCTGCATCATCGGGGAATCCTGCTTTTCCTTTTTGACAAGGAACGCGTCCACTTTCCGGCATGTATCCCCTATCTCCATAAACCAGTCTGTCATTTCAGCCGGGATCGACTGGACGTTGTCAGGTGCCTTGCCCCGCTCCAACTCGATCAGGTGGCGAACCCGGCACTTGGCATCATCCAGACATTGATAGGCTTCATTAATCTCGGCGAAGTCATCCTGCTTCTCCACTTTGATAGCCGCGTCGGCGTTATGAGACTGGTCGGGATGGGCATCGGCCGACAGGTCGTGAAACCGCTGCCTGAGTTGCTCACCGTCCAGCCACGGCCTGCGGGGTAAATTCAGCCGCGCAAAATGATCCACCATGACTTGATGCCCCCTCGGTCAGGCGCTGAAACTCTCACCGCAGGAGCATGTGCTCGCTGCGTTGGGGTTGTTCACCTTGAAGCCACCATCCTCCAGCTTGTCGGCGTAATCCAACTGACTTCCGGTCACGTACAGTGCCGTCTTGGGATCCACCACCACCCGGATGCCTCCACTCTCAACGAGGATATCCCGATGAGCCGGTGCATCCTGCAGGTCGAGTTTGTACTGCAACCCGGAACATCCGCCACCGATCACGGCCACACGCAACACCCCCTCCGGTCGGCCCTGCCGTTGCAGCAGAGTCGACACCTTGGTGCTAGCGCTCTCACTGACCTTGAGCAACCGCTCGTCACCGACGCGAACCTTGACCTCTTCTGGGGAGTCCTTCTTGGCGATGCCGGAAATCATCGCGACCAACCTACCGACCGGCAAAAAAACGGTCAAGGCGAGCCAAGCGCTTGGCCAAGCATTACGCCTTGGCCAATTCGTCCTCGGCAGTGATGAACGATTCGAAGTGAGCGAGGTGATTCGGTGGGATCAACGCCTTGAACACCGCCTCAGCCCCATCGTAGTTGCGCTCCATCACCTGCCCCACCTCGTGCAACCGGGCGATGACGTTGGATTTCGAATGAGGAATCGACAACTCCACCATCTGTCGCACCGGCCTTAGCTGCTTGCCAAGTTCCGCCATGAACGCGTCAAACCCCTCCCTCGTTTTGGCCGACACGACGATGGAATTCTCGTACTCCGACGTATAGCGCTTGGCCAAGCCGGGGGCCGTAACCCGATCGATCTTGTTGAAGACCATCAGCATCGGCTTATCGGCCACGCCCAGTTCGCCCAGCACCTGGTTCACAGCAACGATTTGTTCCTCCGCATGCGGCGAACTGATGTCCACCACGTGCAGCAACAGATCCGCCTCGACAACCTCCTCCAGCGTGGCCTTGAACGCATCGACCAAATCATGCGGCAGCTTGCGAATGAAACCCACCGTGTCAGAAAGCAGCACGTTTTGATTGGTCGGCAAGCGCAGTCGGCGCGTGGTCGGATCCAGCGTGGCGAACAGCTTGTCCTCCGACAGGATCGCCGCCCCGGTGATGGCATTGAACAACGTCGACTTGCCGGCGTTGGTGTAGCCAACCAACGATCCCAGCGGCCACTGGTTGCGTTTGCGCCCCGAACGCTGCACATCACGCTGGCGCATGACCAACTCGAGGTCGCGTTGAATTTTGTCGATCCGCTCGCGGACTTTCCGGCGGTCCACCTCCAACTGGCTTTCACCCTCGCCGCCGCGCATCCCGATGCCGCCTTTTTGCCGTGAAAGGTGAGTCCAAAACCGGGTTAACCTCGGCAACAGATGGTTCAACTGCGCCAGTTCCACCTGCATTTTGCCCTCACGAGTCCGGGCGCGTTGGGAAAAAATATCGAGAATCAATGCGGTGCGATCGAGAATCTTGCACTCAAACACCTTCTCAAGGTTACGCCCCTGCGCCGGGCTGAGTTCCTCGTCGAACACCACGGTATCGACCTTGGATTCCTTGCACTCTTCAGCAAACTCCTTCGCCTTGCCCGGCCCGATGAACGTCGCCGCGTTGAATTTATCCAACCGCTGCGTGCCTCGCCCCACGACCTGCCCCCCGGCCGTCGTGACCAATTCCGTCAACTCATCGAGCGATTCATCAATGCACCAGGCGTCCTCCGCCTTGAGCTGCACCCCAACGAGAAACACCCGCTCGGTCTCGCGATTGATAGTGTCGACTAGTCCCTTCACCTTATTTGGAAGCGAGCTTCACCATGCGAATGACATCCCCGGATTTCAACTTCGCACGCCCGAGCTTGGCCAACTGGCCGGCACCAACCCGGATGATTCCCGACGGGCGCACTACTTCAAACGCCTTGAATCTCGGATCGATCTTGGCCGCCTCGATGGCTCCCTTGAGATTGAGTCCGTCCAAAAACGGGATCGACGAAACCAATCCCGTGGCAGTATTCACGAACGTCACCTCGCCGGTCTTGGCCAGTTCAAGCAACGCCTTGCCGCTCGATTTACCAGCGGAAAACGCCACCTTGCCTCCCGCCTTCACCGTGGCAACGGCTAGCTTGCCAGCAGCCCTGCCGGTCGTCTTCGCGGCACTGGTCGCAAACCTCGATACGCCGCTGGCCGTTTTTCGAGCGGCGGTTTCACATCCGATTGCGAAGATGGAAAAAGCTGCCAATACGGCAGCTTGTCCCAGACTGATTCCCTGTCGAGTGGCGATCACTTACGCAACCGTCTCGCGCTCCATCGTCCCCTTAAAGTTGCAGGGATCCTCTTCGACTCCAAAGTTTTCACTGAACAATTCCTCGACCCGCTGCAGTTCATCCCCCGATAGGTACGGCTTGTCCTCGGTGAACTCGATGAGTTGCTCCTCGTTGTAAATGTTCGGCAACGTTGAGGCGACCGTTTTTTCCGCGAGCAGCCAAAGCAGAGCCGCCTGGCCAAGCGTACGACCGGACTCCGGTGAGGTCAGGAACTCGAGCGTCTTGATTTTCTTTAATCCATTGACCAGCCAAGAGCGCGGCCGATGCGAACGATGATCCTCCGGCGGGAAAACCGTGTCCTCGGTGTACTTGCCCTCGAGCATACCGGAGCTGTGAGTCACCCGAATCAGAAAACTGGTGTCGAGCTCCGGTTCCTCGGTCATACGGCCATGACGAAAATCCGCGAGATCGTCGGTGGTGGAATTGTCCTTACCTGATTTTGCGTAAGTGGAGGCGTTGATCTGGTTGCCCGGAAACTGCTCCAGCATGTTGTAAATATGTTGAATGATCCTTGGGTTGCGGCGTTGCACACAATCCACACCCTCGTACATCCAGCCGATCGCCGGGCCAAGCGCAATCCCGGAGCATACCAGTTTGCCCTCCTGTTCAAGTTCCTCAAGTGCCTCCCAAACTTCGTCTGTATCGACCTGCGCCGCGCGCACATTGTGCAGTTGCATGATGTCGATGCGATCCGTCTTGAGCCGCTCCAGACATTTTTCCGTGGCGAACTTGATGTACTCTTTCGAAAAATCCTGTGCGATCTCGCGCTGCCCCTGTCGATCACCATCGTGGTTATAAAAATCATAGCCAACCTTGGTGGCGATCACAACATCGTCTCGCTTGTCACCCAGTGCCTTGGCGAGCAGTTCCTCGCTCCGCCCGTTGCCGTAGGTGTCAGCCGCATCGTATAGGTTTATCCCGCGATCGAACCCTTTTCGAATCAGGCCAACCGCATCCTCGTCGGTGAACTTGCCCCACCAACCGGTCGAAACCGTCCAAAGGCCAAACCCAACCTCGGACACCTCCAAATCTGTCTTTCGAATTTTCCGAAATCTCACGGCGGACAAAGTAGCACGAACCGGCGACGCGTCAAAAGTCGGATTTATTTCGGCGGCCCAGCCTGCAGCAGCGCCAAAAGGTCGAGAATTTCCTCCCGGGTAAACGAGTTCACCAGACCCGGGGGCATCGGGGAAAACTGTGAATCTTTCCGCGTGGCGACTACGTTCAACTTCACTTCCCGTACTTGCGAAGGCTGGTACGCATTCGGCGCGATCAGCAGTGATTTCTCGCGTTCGCCAACCAGCCGCCCCTCGATCAGTTCACCCTGCTTTGTCGTCAGCGACACGTTACGGTACTTGTCAGCGATGACTTTTGACGGCTCGAGAATCGATTCCAGAATCGCCCGAGCATCAAACCGGGCCCCGATTGCCGTGAGATCCGGTCCAATCGCGAGGCCTTCGCCGTCGAAAACATGACACGCCGTACAGGCGGCCTGCTTGAGTACGCGGCGCCCGTTTTCGAGATCGCGCTTGGCCAAGCGCTTGGCCAAGTCGGCAAAACCACCCATCTCCCAGCGCCTGTGCTCCGGCCGCTTGGCCAAGGGCTTAGCCGCTTCCGGCTTAGGCTTGGCTTTAAACAATTTAGCGAAATCCTCCCTCTCCCCCGGCGACACCTTGGCCAGGGCATCGGCGACGATGTGTTTCATGAAACCCTGAAAATGCCGGTCGCTCTGCTCGCCGGTCATCTTTTTCAGCCAGGCAAAATAGGCACGTCGATGTTCCGGCGACCATCCGTCCTCAATGAGGCGCATGTGAAACAAATAAGACAATCGTTCCTCCTGCGACTTGGCATCCACCACGTAATTCAACAACTGGGGAATCATCCCCTTGGCATTCAAAAAAATCATCAGCCGCGAAACCTCCATCCGAGTTTCCGGAAAATCACCCGACGCCTTGGCGATCTTAGTGATGGTCGATTTCCGATCGTAGGCGGTGTCGGCGTCCATCCGGATGAATGCCAATTGGTAGGTTCTCAGGGCAACCAGTTGCCACTCCAATGCCAAACCCTCCCACGGCAAATCGTTGAGACGCGCGACAACCTGAGGATGCACCTTGGCATCAGCCACGCGGGCCAGCGCCATCAACGCAGTCAGCGCCCGTTTGGGATCAGACTCCGTGAGCGCCGGCAGAGTCCAACGCTTAGGCGTTTGGTTTTCCAGCGCTACCCTCGCGGCATGGCGAATCCAAAAATCATCATGACTCAGGTTTTCCCAAGCCAAGCCAAGTCCCTCAACGGACCGATCGCTATGAAAGCTTTCCAAACGGCGGCGCAGATCTCTCGCCTGCTTCGCGGCTCCCAACTGCGCTTGGCCAAGTGCAGGATTATCGCTTGCCTCCTTCGGATTCCCGGTGAAGCGAATTCGGTACAGGCCAGACTGTGTGCGCCGACCACCGGTCGTGAAGTAAAGCGCTCCGTCTGGGCCAAAATCCGCGCCGGTTACATTGAGTGGCCGGCCGGTTACGAACTCTTCAAACCGACCGCGATAACTCGCCCCGTCCGGAGTCAAGTGAACAGCAAAGATTTTCCCGTACGCCCAGTCGAGGATGAACAGCGCATTTCGGTAGGGTTCCGGGAAATGACTGTTAGTCCCGAAAGCAATGGCGGTTGGCGAGCCCAACCCGATATCAAGATTGCTCGGCAGGCTGTCCGGAAAATAGCCCGGCCACTTGTCGGTGCCCTGCCGCCAGCCGTAGTCGCCACCGGAGACAACATGGTTAACCCGGGTCGGCCGATACCACGGCGTACCCTCGTCCCACTCCATGTCCGCATCAAAAACGAACAACTCTCCGTCCGGGTTGAATGCCAGCCCATAGGGATTCCGGAAGCCACCAGCAATCATCTCCCACCGGTTGCCGTGGCGGTCGGTGCGGACGATGTGCCCGGCCGGTGCTTTGACCCCCTTGTTAAACAGGACGCGATTCCAGTCGCAGGGCAGCAGTTGATCCTGTGCATAATTGCGGTAGGTCGATTGAGGGCCCCGGGAAAAATCCTTGGGTAGGAGCACATCGTTCCCGTGCGCAAGATAGATGAAACCGTCGGGGCCAAGCGCGATCGAGTTGCGTCCATGACCGACTGTGCCACCGGTTTTTTTGAGGAGTGTCACCTCATCGAACTGATCATCCCCGGTCGTATCTCGGAGCCGATAAAAGCCCTTCGAATTGTTGGCGTTCGCGTAGAGGCTGTCGTACGCCCAAAGCAATCCGCGGCACTCGTTTAATTCGGTGTTCACGACCTCCACCGCCGGACGCCCGAAACGACTTTTCGGCAATGTCATGCGAAGGATTCCCGGGCCTTCCCGACCGATCAATAGCCGTCCCTTGTCGTCGAACTCAACGCTCACCCACGACCCCTCCTCCTTGGTGGCCGTCCGGAGCAGGTCCACCTCAAAGCCAACGGGAGCCGTCACGTGACGGGCTGCCGTGGCTCGACGCGTCTCGAGTGCCTCCTTCCATTGGTCGTAGTCAACACCATCGGGCCGCGACCGGCAACCGGCCAGCACGATTAGCAAAACCGAAAGCAGTGGAATGAAAAAATTCTTCATTCAAGCGGCATCCCCGACGCGAGGAGAACGGTCTCCTGCACGGCCAAGTCATGGTCGTATGACCATTCGAATTCCTTTTCACCGCGAATCACCTTGGCCAAGTCTGCAAATTCCCCGTCGTAACGCCCACCACGCCTTGGCGGCAACTTCACTGTTTGCGTGCCTCGCTTGTAGCCATCCCTGGCACCGGCGAGACTCAGCTCGAGTTGATTCCCCGGTTCCATCGGGCGGATTTCGATCACACCCCTATCCCCCGCAATTTGGAACCGGCGCCGGGAAAAACCGAACACATCCCGATGGTTGCAACGCACCGCCGCAGTCGCCTTTTCGTACTCGAGAACAGCCAACTGGTTGTCGCGAATTCCGTCGCCCTGCGAGTCGCGCTGAAATCCGCGCACCGCATTGGGCCTACCCATCACGTGCACGACCGAGTCGATCAGGTGACAGGCCAACTCGAACATCCCGCCGCCTTCATAGCGGGCCAACTCCCCCCGCAACGACGCGGAGGCCATCTTTCCCATCATCGCGTCGATCTCCATGATTTCCCCGAGCCAGCCTCCCCTTGCAGCGTTGTACATGAATTGAAACGCCGGGTTGTAGCGTAGCATGTAGCCCATCTGTATCACCCGCTTTTTGCGTCTGGCCAAGTCGACCAACTCCCGAAAACCGGACAGGTTCAACCCTCCCGGTTTGTCGTGGTGAATGTGCATCCCGGCTGCGACTGCCCGCTTGGCCGTGGACACCAAGTGCGGCAGTTCCGTCTCGACCGCCACCGCCTCCAACCCCGGCGAGGACAGCAGTTCCTCCTCCGTCATCCGCTTTACCCCGCGATAAAAACCGCTGTTCGGCACCGCCTTGGCTGCAGCCTCCTTCGGCTGTGCGATTCCGACCAACTCAAAGTCGTCCGAAAGGGTTCGAATGGCAGCCAATTTACCGGAAGCGTGCGAATGACCCGTCCCAATCTGACCAATACGGATCTTCCGTTGTGTTCCGCGCACGACAAACGGAACGGCCAGGGCACCCACCGCCGAGGTTCGAATGAAGGTTCTGCGTTGCATGGGCGAATTGGATCGTTTTTCGCACATGAGTTGCAAGTTTTCAGTTTCCTGATTTCAGTTTTTTTGCGTGCCGCTTGGCCAAGCGGAGACGACACCCAAGTACTGCCAATACTGTTAATCCATGTGAATTCAACTTGAAACTAGGCCAAGCGTACCGCAAAACCCTTACCGCTTTTGCCTGTGCCAGGCGCCTGGCCAAGCGTTGATTTATGTCGAACCTCGCTCATCTGACCGAAAACGATCCGATTTTTAAGGCTAAAAAACGATCCGCCGTCGAGATCATCCGCCGTGTGAGCGCCTATCTTTGGCCGTACAAGGGGCTGGCTCTGGCCACGATCGCGTGCGCAGTACTATCCCTGCTTTGCGCCTTTGCATTTCCCCGGTTGACCCAGTACATCATCGACGACGTCATCGGGCTGGGCAATACCAGCCAACTCGACACCGCCATCCTGCTTCTGGTCGGCGCATTTTTCCTGCGCGATTTTTTCAACAGCATCCGAATTCAGGTCAACAATCACTTCGAGCAAAACGTGGTGTTCGACATGCGCCGCGAAGTGTACGCCCAACTGCAACGCCTGCCGGTGCGCTACTACGACAAACGCGCCTCCGGCGATCTCATGACCCGCGTCATAGAGGACGTGAACGCCGTCGAGAGACTTTTGATAGACGGGACCGAGCAGGGCACTGTCGCGATCGTTAGCATCTTCGGCGTGCTGGCCATCCTGTTTGCCACCAACCCAATGCTGGCCGGCGTCGCGATGATCCCGATCCCGTTGCTCGCCATTGGCGCAATGTGGTACACGCTGACCGCCCACAAGCGTTATCGGAAACAGCGGCAGGCCTCTAGCGCCATGAATGCCCTTTTGATGGACAACCTGCAGGGCGTGCGCGAAATCAAGGCCTTCGGCCGCGAGAAGCACGAGGACGGCCGCTTCACTGACCGAGCCGAGGCGATGCGCCAGAGCACACTCACGATCATGCGTGCCTGGGCTTTCTACAATCCGTCCATGAGCTTTATTGCTGCCACCGGCACCGGCCTCGTCCTGTGGATCGGCGGCGGGCAAGTTATGGACGACCAGATGTCCGTCGGCGAACTGGTGGCGTTCCTGTTTTATCTCGCCCTGTTTTACGAACCGATTAGCAAGTTGCACGGGCTGAACCAAATGCTGCAATCCGCCCGGGCCGGCGGGGAGCGTGTCTTCGATATTCTCGACTCCACCGAGGAACGCAAAACCGCCGGTGCCAACCAAGCACTGCCCGAGCCGGTGCGCGGCGAAGTCGAGTACCGCGGCGTTCAATTCAACTACACCGACGACAAGCCGGCGTTGAACGACATCACCCTCATTGCCAAACCGGGCCAGATGACTGCGCTTGTAGGGCCTACAGGCGCCGGTAAATCAACCCTCGTCAATCTCCTGCCGGCATTCTACGAAACCGACGATGGGGAAATTACCATCGACGGCCAAAGCATCGCCGACACCTCACTTCAGTCGCTGCGGCATAACATCTCCGTCGTCAGTCAGGAGCCATTTCTGTTCAACGGCACCGTCCGCGAAAACATCGCTTACGGAAATCTTGACGCCTGTGATGAAGAGGTTTTTGAGGCCTCCCGGGCGGCAAATTGCCATGACTTCATTTGCGAACTAACCAACGGCTTCGACAGCAAGGTCGGCGAACGAGGGGTGCGCCTCAGCGTCGGCGAAAAACAGCGAATCAGCATCGCCCGCGCGCTCCTAAAGGACTCGCCCATCCTCATTCTCGACGAGGCCACCGCCAGTGTCGACACCGCCACCGAGCAACTGATCCAGCAGGCACTCGAGCGGCTCATGAGAGGTCGAACCAGTTTTGTCATCGCACACCGCCTCAGCACCATCCGTAATGCCGACCAGATTTTGGTACTGAAAAACGGGAGCATCATCGAGCGCGGCACTCACGACGAACTCATCGCGCAGGAGGGTCTCTACGCCCGTCTAGCCAACATCCAAAACACCACTTTCCTCGAGAAGAGATTCGAAAAATTCGAACCGATCTCCTGACCCAACGTCATGCCCACTATCCTCATCGCGAGCCGTAACGACCACAAATCCGAAGAGATCGGCGCGATTCTCGGAGATGGTTTCGCCATCCTATCGCTGGACGCTTTTCCCGATGCCCCGCCGGTCATTGAAAACGGCGACAGCTTCGCCGCTAACGCCACGAAAAAGTCGCGCGAAATCGCCGCTTGGCTAAAAAAACAAGCGCTTGGCCAAGCGCTCCCGGACTTCGTCCTGGCCGACGACTCCGGACTCGAAGTCGATGCGCTTGGCGGCGCGCCCGGCATTCATTCTGCCCGATACGCCTCCGGCGAAAAACAAGGCAACGCCACTGACGCCGACAACAATGCCAAGCTGCTGCGCGAGATGGCTGACGTTCCCGAAGCGGACCGGGACGCGCAGTTTCGTTGTGTCCTCGCAATGACTCCGCTTGGCCAAGCGGTACGCACTGAACTATTCGAGGGAATTTGCCGCGGGCGAATCAGCCAAACGGAAGCAGGCGGCGGCGGGTTCGGATACGATCCGCTATTTATCCCGGACGGCTTCACCCAAAGTTTCGCCGAGCTTGGTTCCGCCACCAAAAACACCCTCAGCCACCGGGCCAAGGCCCTGACCAAGTTGGCCGCGTTCTTTTGAACTGACACGGATTTCACGGATATTCACGGATCAAGTTAACACTGAATATCTGCGTTCATCTGCGGCCCACCCAAAACCCAAAATAGCAACCTTGACTTAGCCCGACTGCGCCCCAGTATGGCGGGGAATGCACATACAGATTATAAACTTCAACCTCAACGGCCTCTCTCATGAGGGCTACTCAGACGCCTGCGATGAAATTGCACAGACTTTTGCAGATCTGCCCGGCTTGATTTCAAAACACTGGCTCGCAAATGAGGACACGAACACCTACGGCGGTGTCTATTTTTGGGAGTCCAAGGAGGCGATGCAGAGCTATCTAGAATCGGAGGTATTCTCCCAGGTCGCCAACAACCCCTCCTTTGCTAATGCGACCTCCAAGGATTTCGCCATTCTGGAAGGCCCAACGAAGACGACCCGTGGGGCCACCTGAGAAACAAAAAACGCACAGGCGATCACCCGTGCGTTTTAAAAATCCGTTAACGGAAGCTCAGTCGAGTTCCTTAATTTTGATTTTACGCCAGCGCACCTCGTAGGGGCCCTGTCCGCGACCGATGCTGTGGACCTGCAGCCCGATAAATCCCTTCGGGTGACTCTTTAGCTTGGCCTCATCGTTCAGGTCGGAGATCAATTCGTCGTTGATCCAGACCTTGATGTTTGCCCCCTTAGCCAATACGCGGTAGCGGTTCCACTCGCCATCCTTAAAATGCTTGTGCGGTTTGCGCTTGTCTGCCGGGGTCATCCACCCGCCGGCCGCTTCGCCATAAAGATAACCGGCCTCGGCTCCGTTTTTGCCGCTGGCCTCGATCTCCACCTGTGGGCCGTTTACGCGCCCCTTCGGGCCGCCCTTGGTTTGCGAGCGAATCTGCACGCCGGAGTTGAGCCGGTCATCCACTTTGACCTCAAACACGAGGTCGAAATTGGCGTATTCCTTGTCCGTGCAAAGGAATGAGTTCGGGCTGCCTTCGTTGGTCTTGCCGACAACCGCCTTCTTTTCGACACGATAGGTCGCCGTGCCGTTGCGCTGAGTCCAGCCTTCGAGCGTCTTGCCGTCAAAGATGGCCTTGTATTTTTTGTCCGCGGCAACGAGTGACGTGCTAAAGACAGCGGTAAGTATGATCGAAAAAGTGAGCTTGTTCACGGGGCAACTCTCCAACACCAGCCAAGCCGGCGTCAACGTATAAAGTCTGGTAAAGGAAAACGTCAGCTCCAAATGAGGAGGATGACGATCAACGGCACCGGCCAAAGGATCAGCATCAGGGTCGAAGCTGCCGTCGAAAACCACGGCCTTTTTTGTTCCGGCTCAGCGAAAAGAAAAAACGGTTTTTTTGTTGGTTCGGACATTTCTTAAAACTCAAATAATGGGAAAAATGGTCGGTATGGCGAGATTCGAACTCGCGACC
>DKGH01000053.1:16889-20476 GCA_002453165.1 Verrucomicrobia bacterium UBA6775 | reverse complement strand
TGCGGCGCGTTGAATGCGATGTACATGAAAAACGGCCGCTTGTCCTGCTTGGCTTCGCCGATGTAGTCGACGGCATCGTCCGCGACGACCTCGCTCCAATGCTTGCCGCCCTTCCAGAATCCGTCGAACTTTATGTCGTACGGGCTCCACGGATCCGGCTTGCCGGGCAGCGGCCGGTTGTAGCCCTCGGGGGTCTGGTTCGGCATGCCACCGCGGATGTTTCGGGCCACCTGAAATGCCTGATCCGCCGCCGCCGAGATGTGCCACTTGCCAGTGAAAAATGTCTGGTAGCCGGCACGCCCCATCACCTGCGGCCAGAGGTTTTTGAACTCCACGTCACGTGCGGCCTTCTGTGCGTCGGTCAGTTTTTTGCCACCGCGTAAAACCTGCTGCGCCTTTTGCGCACGCCAAATATGCCGGCCGGTGATCAGCATGTGGCGGCTGGCCACGCAGACCGCGCCGCTCCACGAACCCATGTTGTAGGCGCGGGTGAACTGCGTGCCGCGCTTGGCCAAACGATCTAGATTGGGGGTGTCGATGTCAGTGTGGCCTAGGTTCGCCACCGTCTCGTAGCATTGGTCGTCGGCAAAGATAAACAGCACGTTCGGCTTGGTCTTCGCCTCCGCTTGGCCAAGCCCAAGGCCAAGCGCGACAACAGCAACCAAGCGGCCGAAGAGGTGGATCAGTTTTTTGCTCATAAAATCGTCCCGAAATAGAGTCAGCCAACCGAACGAGGCCGATTGGGTGCGGGCATCGTAGGGCTTGGCCAAGCGTAGTCGAGCCAATTAACGGCGGGCGACCCGGACGGAATAGCATCGTCTTTTCCGGGGGCAGATGCTACTTTTGTCTCGCAGTCGGCGGCCCCTGTCCATCGATGCCCGCGAGCCATGGCCTACGAATCTTACGCAGAGTTTTTGGACGCCCTCGAGAAGGCGGGCGAGCTGATCCGTGTCAGCGAACCGATCGCCACCGAGCTGGAAATCACCGAGCTGGCCGACCGCGAAATGAAAAAGCCGGGCGGCGGCAAGGCGCTCCTCATCGAACAGCCGACCGTTAACGGCGAGGTCTCCCCGATGCCGGTGGCCATCAACACGATGGGCTCTGTCAAGCGAATGGCCATGGCGCTGGGGGCCGAGAGCGTCGGCGCCGTCGCGGAGGAGCTGGGTTCGCTCGTCCAGGCCAAGCCACCCACCGGGCTGCGCGACGCCATGGCCCTGCTTGGCCAAGCGCTTGGCCTGCGCCATGCACGACCGAAGAAAGTCAAGCGTGGCCCGTGCAAGGAAGTCATCCACCGCTTCGACTCACCGGCCTCACGCACCGAGCCTTGGCCAAACGCACCGGACGTCAACGATCCCTCGACCCTAACCCCTAACCCCTCAACCCTCCTCAACCTGCCAATCATGCAGTGTTGGCCGCTCGATGGCGGACGGTTCCTCACTCTGCCATGCGTCGTCACCCGCGACCCGGACACCGGCGATCGCAACCTCGGCATGTATCGGATGCAGGTTTATGACGACCAGTCGACCGGCATGCATTGGCAGTTGCAAAAAGTCGCCGCGCGCCACGGCCGTCGCTACTACGAGACTAGCGAGCGGATGCCGGTGGCCGTCTTCCTCGGCGGCGACCCGGTCTATCCGTTCTGCGCCACCGCCCCGATGCCGGACGGGCTGGATGAGTTTCTGCTCGCCGGCTATCTGCGCCGCAAGTCGGTGGAGATGGTCCAGTGCGAAACCTGCGACCTCGAGGTGCCAGCCAACGCCGACATCGTCATCGAGGGCTACGTCGATCCGATCGAGCCGCTGCGTGACGAGGGGCCGTTCGGCGACCACACCGGCTACTACACCCTGCCGGAGCCGTACCCGGTGTTTCACATCACCGCCATAACCCACCGCAAAAACGCCACCTACCCGGCGACCATCGTCGGCATCCCTCCGATGGAGGATTTTTACATGGGCAGCGCCAGCGTGAAGCTGTTCCTGCCGATCTTCCGGATGAACTTCCCGGAGATCGTCGACATCGCGCTCCCCGCCGAGGGCGCGTTTCACAACCTCGTTTTTGTGAGCATCAAAAAAACCTACCCGATGCAGGCGTTCAAAATCATGCACGGCCTGTGGGGCATGGGGCAGATGATGTTCACGAAGTACATCGTCGTCGTGGACGATTTTGTCGACGTGCACAACACCAGCGAAGTGCTGTTTCACATGTGCGCCGATACTGACCCGCAGCGGGACAGCATCCTGACCAAGGGTCCGGCGGACGTCCTCGATCACGCCACCAGCGAGATCGCTATCGGCGGCAAGCTCGGCATCGACGCCACCCGAAAACTCCCCGGCGAAGGCCACCACCGAAACTGGCCCCCTCTCATCCAAATGGATGAGGCGACCAAGGCGAAGATTGACGGGTTTCTGAAAAACAACCGGTAAATCCAATGTGTTGTCGAGTGGCACAGGGGTCCGCGAAGGACAAAGTCAAAAATAAGGTGAAGGCTAAAGGCCAGACACCCGACGTCGCGCCCCGGTTGAATCTCGCGCCGACGCAGGATGTGCTGGTGGCCGTTCACGAATCAGGCGACACGCAGCTTGAGGCGATGCGGTGGGGGCTGATCCCGCCGTGGGCCAAGGACAAGTCGATCGGGGCCAAGCTGGCCAACGCGCGGGCAGAGACAATCGACGAAAAGCCCAGCTTTCGGAAGCCGTTCCAGCGGCGGCGCTGCCTGTTGCCGGTGGACGGTTATTATGAATGGGAGTCTCGGCCAAGCGGCAAGCAGCCAGTTTACTACACGATGCACGACGGCGACCTGTTCTGCCTCGCCGGACTTTGGGAAACTTGGACGACGCAGGAGCCGTATACCGAACCAGAATTGCCTGGCCTGGAGCTTGGCCAAGCGGAGTACGAGACGCTGCGCACATTCACCGTCATCACCACCACGCCCAACCGCTTGGCCAAGCGCGTGCACGACCGCATGCCGGCGATCTTGCACCCGGACGACTACGACCGATGGCTCTCGCCCGAAAGCAAGACGGATGATCTTAAGCCGTTACTGCAGCCGTTCGACCCCGAGCCCATGCAGGAACATTACGTCACGCCGCAAATGAACAACCCTCGCTTCGAGTCACCGGTGTGTGTCGAGCCGATTACATTCTAAAGTTTGTTGTAACTTTTCTGGGTAGTTTAGCATCTCCCAGACTGCAACGTTGAAACAAATAATTAGCGATGAAAATCGAGCACAAAATCACGAAGGAAGGCAACCTCTCCATCAAACAGGCCCGCCCCTGGATCCATTAATTTTTCAACCAACACGAACTATGAATCGATTCACATTTAAACTCATGACGGCCGTCGCCGGGCTTGGCTTGATGACAGTTAATGCACTCGCACAGGAACGCGAACGCGATGAACGCCGTGAAGGCGAGCGCCGCGAACGCACCGAGCGCGACTCAGATCGCGAACGCCCCCGAGGCGAGCGCAGCCGCAGCGGGGAACGCAGCGAACGCAGCAGCCGCGGCGAACGGTCGCGCCGACCACAAGCCGGTGGCAGCGGCGGAAGAGGCGGTTTTCCGGGACGTCCCGCCGGCCGGCCGGGTGGT
>DKGH01000053.1:0-16541 GCA_002453165.1 Verrucomicrobia bacterium UBA6775 | reverse complement strand
CCGGGTGGTCCCGGTGGATTCATGCGGATGTTTCCGATCATGGTTGCGCTCGACGCGGACGGTAACGGCGAAATCTCCGCCGAGGAAATCAAGGCAGCACCCGCCGCGCTCAAGAAGCTGGACAAAAACAATGACGGCAAACTGACCGACGCTGAATTGCTTCCGAGCTTCCCCGGGGTCGGCGGAAGCCGAGGCGGCAGCGTGCGAGGGGAGCGAGGCGGTTTTGGAGGTCGAGGCGGAGTACCGCAGGGCCGACCCTCATTTGAAGGCGATAACCGACCGCAATCACCCCGAGGAGGCGCGGATCGCAGGGAGCGCGGCGAACGAGGTCAGCGTGGAGGAGAGCGCAGTGAACGCGAAGGCGAACGCCGTCGTCGTCCCTCCCGTCCCCGCGAATAGAAAAACAACTCTCTCGAAAGCCCGTTGGCCAAGCGCTTGGCCAACGGGGTTTTTTTGGTGAGCCGTTTGGATCCTTTTCCCTCTCGGGAGAAGGTGGCCAAAGGCCGGATGAGGGGGCATCCACACCAAGCGGGTGACAACGGGGAAACAACTCAACAAAAACCTGCGACTCAGTCGCCGTGTTATTTGAATTCCCCCTCACCTTCGTCCTCTCCCCCGGGGAGAGGATATTTTGGTGTATGATTTTGTTATTGAGTTGTCTTGTGCGCTTGGCCAAGCGCTTGGCTACCAGACCTCGACCGGGCCCTTGGGGACGGGGATCGCCTGACGCTTGGCCGCTGCCGGCTCGTCGTCTTCCTGCATGAATGTCGGCACCATCGGGCCCTGCCGATACCGGTCAATCAACTCGCCGTCGGCATCGACAAACTGCTCCCGCCAGTCGAGGTAATCAGCCAGCGTCGACTCGAAATCGTCGCGCGTTGAGATTTGCACTACCCGCTTGTTGAACGGTTTCACCGGGCCGAACCGCTTGGCGTACCACGGGGCGACCTTGCGGAACATCAGGCAGCCGCGCTGCTCGCCGAACACCTCGAGCATCAAGTCAAAATGCCGACGCATCACCCGCACCCGCTCGACGAATGCCGGCTCCGGCATCAGTGAGCCGGTTTTTAAAAAGTGAACCGTGTGGCGGAAAATCCACGGGTTGTAAAACGCACCGCGCCCCACGCTCACCCCATCGCAGCCGGTGACCTCGATCATGTGCCGGGCCGACTCCGGGGTCGTCACGTCGCCGTTGCCGATCACCGGAATCTCCCGCACAGCCTCCGCCACCTCGCGGATGCCAGCCAGATTCACCGTCCCGGTGAAGCCCTGCTCCCGCGTCCGGCCGTGGATGAATACCGCGCGTACGCCGACGTCCTCCAGCACGCGCACGAGGTTCGGCGCGGTGATGTTGTTGTCGTCCCAACCGAGTCGCATCTTGGCCGTGATCGGGATCTTCACCGAGTCGACCATCATTTTCACGAGGTGCGCGGTCTTGTCCAACTCGGTCATCATCGCCGAGCCGCCTCCGGTCTTGCAGACCTTGCGCACCGGGCAGCCCATATTGATATCGATCGAGTGGATGCCAATCGACTCGAGGTATTGCGAGGCATCGCGCATTTCCTCCGGCACAGCGCCGAAAAGTTGCACCGCGAGCGGACTGTCCGCCTCGTTGGTCTCGATGAGCTTGAGCGCCTTCGGGTTGCGCTCGAGCAGCGACCGGGCGTTGACGAGGTCGGTGGTTGTCAGGCCCAATCCGCCCACCTCGCGCAGCACCAGCCGAAACGGCAGGTTTGTGTACCCCGCCAGCGGCGACAAAAAGAGGTTGGATTCAAGTTGGAGCGACCCGAATTGCATAAACCAAAAAGCGACACCCAGCGTAAGGCAGAAGAAAAAACCGTCGCGACAAAAAAGTGCGCTTGGCCAGGTGGGTTATTGGACGCCGGGGTTGGAGCGGAGGTCGTAGCAGGAGATGTTGTCGTCCATCCGCAGGTAGAGTTTACCGTCGACGATCACCGGGGAAGGGCACCACATGGCCTTGATGCGTGTCTTGCCCAACTCGCGATGGGCCTTGGTGTCGGTGTCGATCATCACGAGGTCGCTGCCTTTCTTTTCCAACGCGATCATTTTCCCGTCGGCAATGATCGGCGATGAGATGGTGCTTTGGCGCGATTCCTTCCACTTCAACTTGCCGGTGGCCAGCTCGACGCACATGTGCCACTCGCCGCCGGTCAGGTAGACGTGCCCACCAAAAATCACCGGGGACGACTGCGAGCGCCGCTCCGACATCGGGAAATTCCAAACCTGCTCCGCCCCGCCCTTGGCCAAGCGATAAGCGGCAAGGCCAACTTTTTTGTCCTTGCTGTAAACCACCATCCAGTCGCCGGAGATGACCGGGGTGGAGTCGCCGCCGCCGGCGATCTTCCAGTCGGTCTCGCCGGTCTCGGGGTGGACGGCGACGTATGACTTTCTATCGCTGCAGATCAGCCGCTTGCCCGCTTGGCCAAGCGCCAGCACGGGTGAGGAGTTACTGCTGCGAACATCGTCGTTTTCCCAAAGCAACTCCCCGGACAGGGCATCGTACGCCGTCAACTGCCCGGCGATCAAAAACAGACGGCCGTTATCGATGAAAATCGAGGACGCCGGCCCCTTGCCGCGCTTAGGCAACAGCGCCGCCCAGAGACGCTTGCCACTTTTTGCGTCCATGCAATAGACGTGCGTGCTGCCTGCGGCAAACAGCCGACCATCGGCCACGCAGGGTGTACTCGACGATTTGCGACCGGTCGGCTCTCCGGGGGCCTCGGTTTTCCAAATCCGCTTGCCGGTCTTGGCGTCGAGGCACACGACAACGTCCTTGGCCACGCGCACGGTGTTCGGGATCGCCTTGAGCAATTCGAGCTTGGCCAAGCGGCTGATCGGCTGGGCCTCCATCCACTCTCGCAACGCGACATCATTCTCAAATCGTTGATCGCCCTTCTGTGCTACGCGCCGCATGTCCGCGAACGGGATGGCGGCCCGCCCCTTTTTAAATCTACTAACGATCCAGCTGCCATTGCGCTCGGCCTGCTCGGCCGAAAGGTTTTCGGCCACCCATTTTTCAGACCACTCAGTGAGCTTGCGCCCGCGCAGGCGGGGGCTCAGCGACTCGCGGGCCTTTTCCATTTTCGAGATGATCGATTCCGGCAGGGATAAGTTTCGGTAGCCGAGCTTGCGCAAAATGAGCGCGTTGATCTCGCGCTCCTCCGACGGCTCGTCGTCGTGCCAAACGAGGCTGATGTAGGTTTTGCCGTCGGCCACCACCACGCTGCCGTGTCCGCCGTCGTCACCGCTGGGAATGGTTTCGCTGCGCCAAAGCAGCTTGGGCCCGCCCTCCGGCCAGGCGCGCAGAAGCGGCACGCCGTCCGACACCACGCCGTTACGCTGGCTCCCCCGCCACTGCGACCAGTCACCAGCGTTACCCGTCGGCCAGACGCCACCCAGCGCGAACAATAGAATGCTACCGCAACGAATCATTGAGAACGGGACGATGCCGCCGGATGTGACGCCACGCAAGGTTTTGAATGACCACAGCGCGGCCAAACGCAGCTTGTATTATAACAGGCGCTCCACTAGCTTCCGCCCGAATGGCATTGGAAGATCACGTCGGCGACGTCATCGGCAAGGCCCGCAAGGGGCTCGGCTTCGAGCCTGAAAAAGTCGCCGAAGCCGCCGGGCTCAGCGCCGGCAGCTACGCCCGTTTTGAAGAGGAAGGCACACTCGAAGAGCTGCCCGACTTTGACAAGGTCGGTGCGCTGCTCGGACTCGCACCAGACAAATTGGCCACCATCGCCACCGGCTGGATACCGAGCGCGGCCGATCTCACCGAAAACAAAACTGTACGGCAGATCACGACCAACGAAGGCATGGAGGTGCACTGCTATCTTGCCTGGGACGCCGAGACCCGCGAGGCGGCATTGTTCGACACCGGTTGGAGTGCGGAGCCGATCCTGAAGGAAATTCAGGAACATGGCTTGACGCTGAAACACCTGTTCATCACCCACACGCATCACGATCACATCGCAGCGTTGACGCCGATGCGGAAACAATTTCCGGACTTAGAGCTACACTCCAGTTCACCCAACGCGCCGGAACGCCAGCGCAACCGCCCTGAACAGGTCGTCGAGTTGGGGACACTGCAAATTACCGCACGTGAAACCCCCGGCCACGCCAACGATGGGGCATCGTACGTGATTGACAATTTTCCCGGTTTTGCCCCGAAAGTGGCGGTGGTGGGAGATGCGATTTTTGCCGGGTCGATGGGCGGTGCGCCGAACCACTACCAACTCGCCCGCGAGAAGGTGCAGTCGGCGATTCTCAGCCTTTCAGCCGAGACCATCCTCTGCCCCGGCCATGGCCCCATCACCACCGTCGCCGAGCAACACGTCGTCAACCCATTCTTTTGATTGGCCAACCCGGCAGATCAAAGTAGTTCACGAATCTTTTCCCGGAAGCGATTGTATACAAAACCGAGCCCGAGAAAAACCGTCCCCATGACGAAAAAGCTGGCGATTTTCATCTCAGTCGAAAGCTGCCAAATAATCGGAAACAACGAGACCAAAGCGATAGCCAGCGTGCACAATCCAAGCAACCGATAACAGCGTTCCCTCAATCCCAAACCGGCACCGAAATAAACCACCGCAAGGATCGCCCAACTGATCGTCAACGCTCCCGCACCGTCGAGCTCGCTGCCAACTTTGATCGTCAACCAAAAGAACAGCAACCCGCCCGCAGTGATAATCATCCACGGATGAACCTCTTCTCCGACACCGAATCCCCCCTCTTGTCGGCTACACATTTGTTGAACGACGAACAACGCCAGCACCGCGACCAAACTTTGCCAAAAAGCCTGATCACTCAAAAATTGGTTGGCGAGAAACATATACCCCAGCGCACCGTAAGCCAGCGCCTGCCACTTCCACTCTCCGCCGGCCTTCACCAGCGGTACGATGAACAGACCAAAACCCACGGCCATGTAAACCAGCACCTGCCATTCGTTGGGCACATAATTGCTAATCCAAACCGCTCCCAAAACAGCAGCCAAAATGCGATAGCCCAAGCGGATCGAATCCACCGCACCGAGCACCCCTTCCGGCACGTTGCCAAGGCGTTCCAGCGCGATCGGGATAAACCCGTTCAACAACAGCATCGCAGCTATCGGCACAAGCGCCAGAGCGGCGTAATCCCGATCTCCATCAATACAAAGCTTCACCAGGCACAACGCGGCCACCAACACAAACACCTGCGAACCCAATCCCAAAAATCGTGCCCGAGTAATCACAGCGTAAGCAGCCAAACCGAACGAAAGCAACGCCCCCACCCAAATCCATTTTTCTGAAAGTTCCACCCCCAGAAACAACCACACCAACAACAGCAGAACGAACCCGAGCGAGTGCAGCGCCTCAAACCCAGAGGCCAAGCGCTTAGCCAAGGGCGTGTTCGCACAGCAGTCCGTGAACCGCCCAAACTGCCATCGCCACCAGTGCGCTTGGCCAAGCGCAAGCCCCAGCAGAACAACGAGTTGCGTTTTGACCATGGAAGCCTCTTCAGCCACAGTTACCCCGGTGAAAATCCCCAGCAAACCCACCGCTTGGCCAAGCAGCGCGAACTCACGAATCCGCAACACATACAGCAAGATTGTCAGCACGGTGGCCACCGACAAAAACAGGACGGAAGACCATTCCAACAACTCGGAATCATTCAACCGCGTCACCGCAGCCAACAGCCCCACGGCCAGCGCCAAGCCAGTCATGCATCCCACTCGTAGACGAAACAAATCGCTCAACTGATGATCAACCCGACGGCTAAACAGACAAGCATTGAACAGCAAAAATACCGCTGTCGACACCCCCGCAACAAAGTAATCCACACTCCCCGCCGTCGTGTACCCAACGGCAAAAATGAACGCAATCGTGGCAGCGACAATCGAAGCCACTTGAAGAATGAAATTCTCCCGGCGAACCGCCATGCACAACAACACGACGCTCTCGGCAGCGATGATCGGGGCACGATACGAGTCGACCATGTCAAACGTCATCAGGCCAAGCGTCACCAAAACCAGCCCTTGCGTAAGATAGCTCCTGCTGGTGAGTGACTGCCGGCCAAACACTCTCGCTGCAGCGGCTGCGCAAATCAAAAGCGCCGCGCCAATACTCAGGGCCAAAACCCAAAACCGAGGTTCCTCCAGCGCTAGTACATCCCGCGATAACAGAACGAACATCGCCGCGTTGTTGGCCGTCAGGAAAACCGATCGAACTTGATCCGTGAACGAATCGTCCCGCGAAAGAAAAACAGCCACCGTGTAAACCGCCCAAAGCGACAGCCCGAAAAACAACGCCACCGAGACCATCGGTTCATCCACCCTCAACCGCCACAACGTAAACCCGGCATACGCCCCCACCATGCTCAGCACTGGCATCTTCAACCAACGATTACGCAACATGAAAACGACAGACGCCACCGCGAGGATCAGGTTGGAAAACAGGATCGCCCACGAGGACATTATCTCCGCATGGATCAGTGGTACATAGGTGGCATAAAACGAGGCTCCAGTCGCGAACAACGCGATCGTCTGCGACTTCACCCGATCAGCAAACCAAACCATGAAGCCGCCCCATACAAAAAGGAGTGACAACGCCATCGTCGCGCTATGAATCACTTTTACCGGCTCAAAGATGTGAGCTGCGTAGGTGGTGAAGTACACCCCGGCGCACCCACCGGCGACCAACACCTGACCGTAATTCTTGAGCGTCTCCTTTTTCCGCTGAAGCCAAACCCCGAGGCCGCCCAACAAAAAACTCAACGTGTAAAATGAAGCCACCTTGGCCTCCGGGGCGAGGTCGACGAAAAACTGTTTTTTGAAGTATGCCAAAAAACCAAGCCCGGTAAGCAACAGCACGACACCGATGCGCACAAACCAGTAAGTACCCAGCTTCATTTCGATCGATTCCGATGGCACTTCCGGTTGGCTCGCAACGCTCGCAACCGTTGCCTCCGGTTTGTCTAAAGTGGCAACTTTCTCCGGGGGCGACTGTTGGGCTTGCTTAGGCTGATGCGATTGGCCAAGCGTGACCGGCTTCGGTTTATCCTCGACCGGTTTAATGATGGGCGGAAGGCTCATTTTTGAGCTGGGCTTTTTCGCCAGAGGTTTCGCCACTTTTTTCACCGCCTCAACCAGGTCCCCTTTTTTTTCCGCGGGCTTCGCTTGGCCAAGCGAAGCCTCAGTAGACTTGGGTTGCTCGGCTTGGCTCTGATCCAGAGAACGAATGGTGGCCTCCAACTGTGAAATTTTCGTCTCGAGTTTATCCACACGCTGGCGTGTGAACGTGGAAACAAAAAATCCAACGATTGGGGTCAGCACAACGCATCCCGAGAGGCAAATCATAAAAAAGGTGAATCCGTCCAACATTCTTTCTCCTTTCCATTACCGGCTTTAAAGCACCGCTAATTCGAGAGTAAAAGGCGAAAAACGAAAAGGGAAATCAATAAAATTAATGCAAAAATTGATGGAATCGATAGTCAAAATCACAAATCAACGATTTTGATGGACATGTCGAAAAAACTTCAAAAGGACGTCAAACTCCCATATTTACGGCTCTGTTAACGTGCTAAAAAAATGTGATTCAGCGGTTGACATTGTGCCTCGCGCAATTAGGATTCGGGGCGCTTAAAACGTTTTTTTTGCCACAAGAACACAACGACTTATGAAAAATGTAGCTTTCACGGCAGGATTACTGGTCGCCGGACTTATGTTCACGTCACAGGCCAGCGCCCGGGAGGGGCATGCCTTGGTACAGACAGTCAGCGGCGAAGCCAAGATGACTGTGGACGGCAAAAAGTGGGTACCACTTCAAGTGGGCGCTCTCTTAAAAACCGGCACCACCGTTAAAACCGGCGCCGAGGGTCGTACGGATTTGTTCCTCGGGCTCAACGGATCGATGCTCCGCCTCGTCGGTGGCACCGAGTTGACCTTCAGCCGTCTGGCCATCGAGGAGTCACCGATCGAGCCGATCGCCCAAACTGAGATGATTTTGAAAAGTGGACGCGCCATCGGCAACGTTCGCAAGCTGCCCATGGGTTCGAGCTACGTGATAAAGACCCCGAAAGGCGAAGCCAAGGTCAAGGGCACGGTTTACGACATCAACGCCGAGGGTGAGCTGGTCGTGGTCACCGGCAAGGTCAAGTACACCGACAAGGCCAACGGCAAGGAAGTATTGATCGCCAGTGGCGAGAAATATTCAGGCGGACGCGAACTCAAGGCGAGCGACGATGAGAAAGCCGATGCAGCCGCAGCCGCCCCACCAGATGCCCCGGTGTTCCCCGGTTTCTCCATTAAGGTGCCGCTACGTCAGGGTGTCTGGGAGACCCAGCGCATCGCCCCGACCAACTTTATCTCCCCCACCCCGAGCTTCTTCGGTGACTTGGTCATTCGTTCCGGTAACGAGTTCGCGCCGGATCGACTG
Source organism: Verrucomicrobia bacterium UBA6775 (assembly GCA_002453165.1). Classification (GTDB taxonomy): domain Bacteria; phylum Verrucomicrobiota; class Verrucomicrobiia; order Limisphaerales; family UBA1096; genus UBA1096. The sequence goes on along the minus strand of DKGH01000053.1, from coordinate 8,103 downwards.
GAGTTGAATCTGGACGCCGCCACCGGCAGCGAGCTGACCGTGGGACAGGAATTAAAACCGTCCGACCTGCAGTTGAGCATCGGCGGTGGTACGATCAGTGATGACGACGCCGTGATCGTGGTTGAGGAAGCCATCGGCGGTGGCAAAAAACTGGTTGTCAAATCCAAAACCGGCGAGGCATTTGTCCCTGGAGACGTCGCCTCGGCCAGCGCGGTTCCGGTTGCCGTCTCCATCCCAACCGCCAGTGGTGCAGCTGTCTCCGTAGACGTGGATGTTGTCGCCCCGATGAAGGCCCCAAGTTTGGTTGCCAAGGTGGACGACACCGGTGCAGCCAAATCGATCAATATCACAACGGACGGTTTCACCGCAGACGAAGCAGACACCCACCTTGCCAGTATTCAGGATCAATTGGGTAGTCTCGATAACTTTGAAATTAACGGCCAAACCCTGAACGCTGACGAGGTGGATATCGTAACCAACGTGGTAGCTACCGGTGACGAGCTTACTCCATTCCGCGTTGAGGTTGAGATCAAGCCCAAGAATCCAGAACAGGATTTGGGGCAAGCCAGCGACATTGGCGTGACTTTTGTGCCGCCGCCGGTTGAGCCCACTCCGGGCGAGATTCCCCCGCCACCAATCGTACTTCCTCCGGGCCCGCCCGAGGAGTCTCCGGTGTAACCCAGTGCCATCCAATTTCGAGAACCCGGACAGAGTCCGGGTTCTTTTTTTCTCACCCCACCCGCTGCACCTCAAATGCGAACAGTAATTTATCCCGGTAGTTTCGACCCGCCTACCAACGGGCACTTCGACGTAATCCAGCGTGCCTCGCGTTTGTTCGATCGAGTGATCGTTGGCGTAGCCCGAAACGAAAACAAAAAGCCGTTGTTCAGCCTTGCGGAACGCCGCTCGTTGATTGAGCAATTCGTTGCCGATCTTGGCAACGTGGAAGTGGATGCGTTCGAGGGCCTTCTGGTGAAATATGTGGAAAAACAAAAAGGCAATGCCGTCATCCGCGGGCTTCGAGCCGTGTCCGACTTTGAATTCGAATTTCAAATGGCGTTGATGAACCGTAAACTGAACGAAAAAGTAGAGACTCTGTTCATGATGCCGCGCGCGTCCTACTCGTTCCTCAGCTCGACCCTCGTCAAGGAGATTGCCGGGCTGGGCGGTGACGTCTCGGCGTTCGTTACGCCGGCCGTGCGCGAGGCGTTGCAGTGCAAGCTTGGCCAAACGGCCAAAAGTTGAACTCGGCAACCGGCCAGGCTGTCTTATCCCTTGCCCCAGCGCGTGGCCGAGCAACGTAAAAAACCACCCGACAAAAACATGCCGCTTTTACTCCAACTCGAATCTCTGGCCAGAGGTTCCGTTTCCCTCAATGGAAAACTCCCGCTGTCCGACTTGGACATGGTGTCTCTGGACGACCTTGTCGAACCAGCCGGCCCACTGGCGTACGCACTGATGGCTGAGAAAAAGGGCGATTCCATCCTGCTCGAAGGTTCGCTGGAAATGCAACTCAAATGCGAGTGTGCCCGTTGCCTGCACCCGTTCGACCACCGAGTCACTTTGCGCAACTGGAGCTGCCTTTTGCCGCTCAAAGGCGAGGATTCCGTGCAAATAAACAAGGACACAGCGGACTTGACGCCCTATCTGCGCGAAGATACGTTTCTCGCCTTTCCGCAGCATCCGCTGTGTGGGAGCGAGTGTGGCGGTATCGCCAAAATGGCCGAAAAAGGGGAAAATCCCACCCATTCCGAGCCGCCTCCCGATGAGCCCAAAGACGAGAATGTCTGGGCCGAACTAGACAAACTGAACCTCAAGTAAGGGATCAATTTATGGCAGTACCAAAAGGCAGATCATCCAAGAGCCGCGTGCGCAAGCGCCGTTCACAAAACATTACACTGAAGGCACCGCAGTTGAACAACTGCCCGCAGTGTGACTATCTCGGCTATCAACCGCACCGCGCCTGCCCCGAGTGCGGACACTACAACGGCCGGCAGGTCGTCAGCGTCGAGGTCGGCGCCTAATCCCCTTCCCTCCATTCACAGCCGCACCGGAAACTTCCGGTACGTGAGCATTTCTGATGAGAATCGCTGCCGACGCCATGGGGGGAGATCACGGCTGTCAAGTCGTGATCGATGGACTGTTGCAGGCTCTCGAGCAGCATACGCAGATCGAAAGAATCCTGGTCGTCGGCGATGAATCACAACTTGGCCAAGCGCTTGGCCAAGCAGGCAACTCAGATACGCGAATCGAGATCATTCACGCTCCTGAGATTCTCACCATGGACGACAAGCCGGTCGAGGGTTTGCGTCGCAAGAAAAACTGCTCGCTCGCGGTGGCGATGAATTTGGTCAAGACCGGCGACGCGGACGCAATCATCTCTCCCGGCAACACCGGCGGCATGTTGGCCGCGGCATCAATCAAGCTACGCACCCTGCCGGGAGTCGATCGCCCCGGCATAGCGGCAATCTGCCCGAGGACCGACGGCAACTTTATCCTGCTAGACGCCGGTGCCAGCGTGGACGGCAAGCCCCGGCACCTCATGCACTACGCCATCATGGGCGACATTTACGCCCAAGAAGTGCTGGGCATTTCCCGACCAAGGGTGGGCCTGTTGAGCGTGGGCACAGAGGCAACCAAGGGCGATGAACTGACTCAGGAAGCGTTCAACCTTTGCCGGGAATTGGATTTGGATTTCATCGGCAACGTTGAGGGGCACGACCTGTTTCAAAATGGACTGGACGTGGTGGTGTGCAACGGATTCGTCGGCAACGTGGTGCTGAAGTCCTGCGAAAGTCTGGCAACCTCGATGATGGGTTGGTTGAAGGCGGAACTGACCGCCGGACCGGTTCGAAAACTGGGTGCCACACTCGCGAAGGATGCCTTTCGGGCGTTAAAAAATCGCGTGGATCCGGACAACATCGGCGGGGCGCCACTGCTGGGCGTGAACGGCACGGTGACCATATGCCACGGCTCCGCCGGTGCGAAGGCCATCCGCAATGCCGTGTGCAACACGGTCGAAGCGGTGGATCACCATATCAACGAACTAATTGTTGACGCCGTTGCGAAAGCCAACGACAACTTGGCTACCACCGCGACAGAGCCGGTCGCGGCCGAAGTATGACCAACCCGGACATCAAGAACCCACGCGCGGAACACAACTTTGTCGGCCGCACATGTTCCATCACGGCTGTCGGCTCGTACGTGCCAGAGAAGGTGCTGACCAATGCCGCCCTCGAAGAACTCGTCGATACCAACGACGAATGGATCATCACCCGGACTGGCATCCGCGAGCGACGCATCGCCGCGGATAATGAATACACGTCCGATCTGGGTGCCAAGGCGGCGAAGATCGCCCTTGAACGGGCCAATGTGGACCCGGCCGATGTCGATCTGATCATTCTCGCCACCATCACTCCGGATATGCCCTTCCCCGCCACCGCCTGCCTCGTGCAGGAAAAGATCGGTGCGTTCAATTCCGCTGCATTTGACGTGGAAGCGGCCTGCTCCGGATTCGTTTACGCTCTGGAAATCGGCCAGCAGTTTATCATGTCCCGCACGTACAATACCGTGCTCGTGATCGGCGCCGAGAAACTTTCCTCCATCACCGACTGGCAGGACCGCAACACCTGCGTACTCTTCGGCGACGGCGCCGGGGCAGCCGTGTTGCAAAGTCGCGAGAACAGCCACGGACTGCTCGCCGCGTGCATGGGTGCCGATGGACGCAAGGCCTCGATCCTCTCCCAACCAGGCGGCGGAAGCCTCCATCCCGCATGTGGACAATCCGTAACAGATCGCCTGCATTACCTGAGAATGGACGGTCAGGAGGTTTTCAAAAACGCAGTAATAGCAATGACCAAGGCCGCTAAAGAAGCACTGGCTCGTTGCGAGTTGGAGGTCAGCCAGATTAAGTGCATCATTCCGCATCAGGCCAATATGCGCATCCTCAAGGCCGTCGGCGACCGGCTCGGCGCCAGTGAAGAACAGGTCTTTAGCAACCTGCAAAAGTACGGTAACACCTCAGCCGCCTCGGTGGCCATAGCGCTGGATGAAGCCGTACAGCAGGGCCGCGTGAAGCGGGGCGAATTGATTCTGCTACTTGTTTTTGGTGCCGGCCTTACATGGGGCGCGGCCGTAATCGAGTGGTAACTCCCGCTTGGCCAAGTTCCTGATTTTCGCCTGCCCCGTTTCCGCTTGACCAAGCGCTCTTTTGGCACTTGCCCAGCCGTACAATTCCTGTTCTTCTCCCCGGCGCTTTTGAAATGGAATTATTAAACAAAATCCTAAGAACAGCGGTGGAAGGCGGGGCTTCCGACGTCCACATCAAGCCGGACTCGCCGGTGGTCTACCGCATCAACAGCCAACTAGTGGAGACCGAAATGTCACAGACACCAACTCAGGAATGGCTGGAAAAAATCATCAAGGAAATTGTTCCGGAACACTTTTTACCCCGGCTCGAGGACGACCGCGAGATCGACTTCTCCTATTTTCTGGAAGGTGTCGGCCGCTTTCGTACCAACTGTTTTCAGCAACTAGGCAAATGGTGTCTGGCCATGCGCTACGTAGTGGCCGAGGTCCCGAAAATCGACGGCCTGAACCTCCCGGATGTCATCAAGTCGATCGCCGAGGAACACCGCGGCATTGTCCTCGTCGCCGGCACCACCGGCAGCGGTAAATCCACCACGCTCGCCGGCATGATCGACCACATCAACACCAACCAAAAACGGCACATCATTACGATGGAAGACCCGGTCGAGTACGTCTTTGAGGACAACCAATGCATCATCGAACAGCGGGAAGTCGGTCTCGACACCCCCTCCTACCAGCACGGACTCAAGCACGTGATGCGTCAGGATCCCGACGTAATCATGGTCGGTGAGATGCGAGATGCTGTCAGCTTCCGCGCCGCAATGAGTGCGGCTGACACCGGACATTTGGTTCTCTCCACCCTGCACACCATCGATGCGCCTCAATCCATCGCCCGCGTGCTCGACTTCTTCCCATCGGAGGAACGCGAGCAGGTGCGCAAACAGATGGTCGGCACCCTCAAGGCGATCATCGTACAGCGCATGGCTGTGCGTGAGGATGACGGCGGCGTCGTGCCTGCGATCGAGATCATGATCAACACCCCGACCGTGGCCAAGTTGATCACCGAGAACCGCACGGAAAAACTGCACGCAGCCATCGAGACCGGCACCGACGATGGCATGCAAAACTTCAACCAATCGCTTTTCCAACTGGTGAAGGACGGAATCATCACCAAGGAGGAGGCGCTCGACAAGGCCACCAACCCGCAGGCGCTGGAGATGAATTTCAAGGGCATCTTCCTCTCGGAAGGCAGCCGAATTCTCAATTAAACCTGCATCGGCACGCCGCGTGACAGGGCGAACCGCACAGAATTCCGCACCGCGTCTGGCCTCCAGCGCGGCGCTTCTGTTTTGCATGGCGTCAGCCGCGCTTGGCCAGGCGGAAACTGCCTCCCCTACCCTCGTCGCCGAGACCCCGCGCGTGCCGGCTGTCGGGATCGAAATCCCCGAAGACAACCGGCTTGCCCTTCGCGAACGCACCGATGCGCTTGGCCAAGCGATCGACCAACTCCGCGTTCAACTCGCCGAGACCCCGCCGCTGCTTCGCTTCCTGCCGGATATCCAAGTCTACCACAAGGCAGTCGACTGGGCATTGCGCCACCGTCTTTTCTTCAAGGAGGGTGAATTCAAAACCGCCAACGAGCTGCTTGCAGAAGGAACGGAGCGCGCGAAACAACTCGCCGGAGGCAAGGTTCTCTGGACACGCCAGCCCGGGCTGATTGTTCGCGGCTACATTTCACGGCTCGACGGTTCCGTGCAGCCATACGGGTTGCTGATCCCGCAGTCCTTCTCCACCGACCCGTGGCGCAAACGTCGGCTCGATGTCTGGCTACACGGGCGCGACAACAAACTCAGTGAACTCAAGTTCATCCAGCAACGCCGCACCAGTGCCGGGCAGTTCGTGCCTCCCGACACGATTGTGCTTCATCCGTACGGCCGGTTTTGCAACGCCTTCAAATTCGCGGGCGAGGTGGACGTGCACGAGGCGCTTGGGCATGTGAAACAAAACTATCCGGTCGACAACTCGCGCGTTAGCATCCGCGGTTTCTCGATGGGCGGCGCCGGCTGCTGGCACTTGGCCGCGCACCACGCCGGCGATTGGGCGGCGGCAGCACCCGGGGCAGGGTTCGCCGAGTCGCTCGAGTATCTCGGCCTTTCAAAAAAGGGGACCCTCCCGCCGCAGTACGAACGCACGCTTTGGGGTCTTTACGACGCCACGCTGTACGCCGGTAATTTTTTCAACACAGCCACCGTCGCGTACAGCGGCGAGGACGACAAACAGATTCAGGCCGCCCGCGTCATGGAGCGGTTTCTCACCGGGGAGGGACTGACGCTGCGACACGTCATCGGCCCGAAAACCGGACACAAGTATCATCCCGCAGCCAAAGCGGAAATCGACGAACGCATCAACGCAATCGTCGCCCGGGGCCGAAACGCCGTACCAAGCGAGGTGCGACTCGTCACCCGTACGCTGCGTTACAATCGGCAGGCATGGGTGCAGGTCGACGGGCTAGAGGAGCACTGGATGCCGGCACGCGTCGAGGCCGGCTTGATCGGCAACCGGCACATCGAGATCAGCACGCTCAACGTCTCGCGCCTCGTTTTGTCGATGCCATCCGGCACATGTCCACTCCGACCCAACGGCAGCCCAACGGTGATCATCGACGGCCAGAAACTGAGCGGCGACCGAGTACGCACCGACCTTTCGTGGGAATCCCGTTTTATCAAGGCGCTTGGCCAATGGCGGCTCGTGGGCCGGTTTGAGTTTGCCGGCTTGTCCAAGCGGCCCGGCCTGCAGGGGCCAATCGATGACGCCTTCATGGATCGCTTCGTGATGGTGAAACCGACCGGCCGGGCGAACTCGGAGGCGATTGGCAAATGGACCGAAGCCCAGCTTGGCCAAGCGCTGTCTGACTGGGAACTGCAGTTCCGCGCCAAGCCAAGGGTGGTCGACGACATCGACCTCACCAGGGACGACATCGAAAACAGCAACCTCATCCTGTGGGGGGACGCCGGCAGTAACCTGTTAATCGAACGGATCATCGACCAACTGCCGCTCAAATGGACAAGTGACACGCTGGCGCTTGGCCAAGCGGAGGCCGGAGCCGGTACACACGTGCCTGTTTTGATTTTCCCGAACCCGCTCAATCCCAACCGCTACGTCGTGCTGAACTCCGGTTTCACGTTCAGCCGATTTGGGCACATGAGCAACGCCACACAAACTCCGAAGCTACCGGACTGGGCGTTGGTGGATATCACCAAGCCGTACAACGCCGGTGACCCGGACTGCATCGCGGCCGCCGGTTTTTTTAACGAACGCTGGCAGCTAAAAACAGTCGATTAAACAGACGCGCGGTTTGCCTCCGGCGGCATCGGCTGTCACCATTTGCGCCATGCCAATTCGATTTATTTTTTACACCGTCCTGAGCCTCGCGACCGCCCTGCCCATGGCCAAGGCCGAGCCGGCAAAGCCAAGCGGCAGCGTCTCCCTCCTGCCCTCCACCTCACGGCTGGAGACTTTGTGGGAGCAGGGCGAATTCACCGAGGGCGTCGCAGTGGCCCCGGATGGGCAGATTTATTTTAGCGACATCCCGAGTAGTGAGGCGAAGTCCGGGCAGATTCTGAAGTTCGATCCGAAGAGCGGAAAAACGACCGTCTTTACTGCGGCGTCGGAGAAAAGCAATGGACTGATGTTTGACCGCGACGGCAGGCTGATCGCCTGTTGCGGGGCCAACAACGGCCGCATGGCCCTGAGTGAGATACTGCCAAACAGCAGGCTCCGAACACTCTCGGGAACGTTTGACGACAAGCGGTATCTCGCGCCAAACGACCTTGTGATCCTGCCGAACGGGTTGATTTATTTCAGCGACCCGCGCTACATCGGCAATGAAAAAGAGGAGCAAAGCCAGATGGCCGTATATCGTTACGACCCGTTTTCCGGTGAGGCAACTCGCGCGATCGGCGCGGATCAAATTGAGAAACCCAACGGCTTGGCACTCTCGCCGGACGGCAAAAC
>DKGH01000063.1 GCA_002453165.1 Verrucomicrobia bacterium UBA6775 | reverse complement strand
AGCGCGAAAGACTGGCACTCGCTGCCCGTTCCAGCCGTAGTGGGAATGACGATCAGCGGCAACATCTCCTTCTCTGCCTTACCAATACCCCAATAATCCTGCATCCGCCCGCCATTGGTAAGCAGGAAGTTGGCGCCCTTGGCCGTATCCATCGAACTACCACCGCCAAGGCCAAGGATCGAATCTACCCCGGCCGTCGCAGCGACTTGTCGCGCCTTTTCAACACAGTCGGTTGTCGGGTTTTCAATGACCTTATCGAACACGGTCACCCTGACCCCGCTCACCTCAAGCGCCTGCCTGACCCCATCCGCATGACCTGCCCTGACCAATCCGGAATCGGTCACCAAAAGCATGTGAGTCAGGCCAAGTTCACGCGCCAACACACCGGTTCGAGCTGCTGTGCCGTTGCCAAAAACCAGACGCGTGCGTTGGACATGATCAAACGCGGACAACGCATTGGCGTGCTCTGGCAGTATGGTTGTGGACATGCTCTCCCCTCGGTTTGCAGGTGCGCGAACCGTAATCGCTACGCCCGGCTGCTGCAAACAGTTACGGAATCAATTGCCTTATGGCGCCTCCTGCGACTGAATCGGAATCACCTGCGGTTCGTCTGCTTCTCCCGGAAAATAGACCTTCACCACGCGCAGCTTGCCCTCTCCCCACTGGTGCTCACGTACGAGCCAATCCTGGACAAATTCCTCGACCGTTTTGCGGCAGTTCTCCCGCACCGCCGCCATGTGTTTTTCGTCACCGGCATATTTCCGGATAGTCGGCGTAATGGTTTTCTCGAGCTTGACCATCTGCTCCTCGACGTTGAAGCGCGCCCACCCCTCGTCGGATGATTTTTCCATTTTATCGGTATGAACCGCAGGCGGCTGGCTTGGCCGAACTTCCGGCGCATGAACGATGCAGACCCCGTTTTCCACGTCCAACCGCCACACATCGCGCATACGCAGGTGATAACGGTACGTCACCGGCACACGAATCTCGGTGGTCGTCGTGCCGGCGCTCAACTCGAACCAGCGAAAGTCATACTTCAACTCGTCCTGACTTTTGAACGATTCCGTGGCCGTGACCTTGGCGAGCTCCAGCAACCCACCCCGCTCGGATTCGAACTCAGGCAGACTAGCCGTGAACGTCTGGGTAATGGTCGCTTTTTGAAAGTTCGCGGCCCCTTTTCCTGCTGATTCAATCAACCTCTCCGGCGTGCGAAGAATGTAAACAAAGGCGATCAACGCAAACAGCGCCACAAACACCACCACGATCGGCCAACGCCACGCCGTCAGTGCCGCCGAGATATTGGGCTTCTCAGGTTGCGGGGCCTCTTCGCTCATTCGACTATTTCAATTGAACCTCCCCGCACAACTGAACGCGCAGGCCCATCTCGGCCAGCATCGCCGCCTTGATGCGCGCGCCCTTGTGTGCCGCCTTTTCATTAGGAGCATAAACAACCTGAATGTGGTTGGATTTATGCCGGGCCATCATCTGGTCACGGGTGACCCCTTTCAACACAGCGTGCATGATCGGCCATTGTGGTGTGGTTTCCGCCCAGCGTCGTTCAGTCTCTTTTTGCGAAAGTTTCACAACTTCCGCGACGCCAATGTCGCATTGCAACTCACCGTCCATCACAAAAACACGACTCCACACAATCCAACCCGGCTTGGAGATACCCTTCATCGTGCCTCCGCCCAGACGGAAATACATCGGCGGTTGGCGCTCACTCGACGCTCCCTTCCATCCGCCGATGAAATGAGCCGGTGGCGCCGCACCGGAAATCAAAAACACCCAAACGTATTCACTGCGACCGTTGACCTTGCAGGAAGTGCCCCACCGCAAATCATGCAGCGTGTTCTCCGGCGGCCAGCCGAGTTTTTTCCAGAGGCGATTCGTAGCCAACGCGTCCAGCCCGGCGCATTCGTCCACTTCGTTAAAGTGAGGCACCGCCTCGCCGGCAAACAGCTCCCGGCCATTCGAGTCTTTGACCGGAGGCCGATCGACGTTGTTCAACATGCCCTCGGCGAGATCGCTGGCCGGAGATAAATCCTTCAACCCCTGCTGGTATTGAATGCCGATCGTGGCACAACCGAACTCATCTGCAATCCGCACGGCCGCGATGTACATTTTGCACTGCAGGAGCACTTGCGCCTCGGTCAAGTCGGTTTCCTCGTTCGGCCCGTACTGGAATTTTACGCCCTTTTTTCTGAGCCAGGCGTAAACTTCAGCGGCCTCCCCGTCGCTCACATCCTGCATCGCAGCGAACAAGGCCGACTGGCTCAGGCGCTCTTTGAATAGGCCGGTTGGATTCAGCAACTCATCCGGAATGATGGCGTTGTGCATTCCCATGCAGCCTTCGTCGAAGACTCCCATAATCGCCTTGGAGTCACGAAGTGCGCGGGCCACCGCTTGGCCAAACTGCACTTCCTTCAACGGCAATTTGAGCCATTCCAAATCCCGGACATGACTCTGGTCGTGGGTCACTTCGCCATCGCTGAGCCACTGCCGCAGGCCGTCTCGAAAATATCGATCGGCAAATTTCTCACTCCAAAGCGTACTGTATTCGACGCCCATTTTCGTAAGCGACCCGTTTAGGTTTAGCATTCCAACCAACCCCGGCCAGGTTCCGCTCCAGTTGGCCACCGTGAGAATCGGACCGCGGTGAGTGGAAAGCCCGGGCAGGATATGCTGGCTGTATTGCCAAACGCACTCAGCGACGATCAACGGAGCATCCGGATCCATCGCCCGGAACACCTCCATGCCGCGTTTTTGCGAGTCGATGAATCCGTGTTTCTTTTTTCGGTCTTATCCGTGTGCTCTCACAGCAATCCAGCCCTCCGCCTTGAGTGCCTTG
>DKGH01000149.1 GCA_002453165.1 Verrucomicrobia bacterium UBA6775 | reverse complement strand
GCGAATAGCCGAATCAAGGACGTGGATGTGGCGAACGAGAGCACGGCATATGCCCGCGCAAATATTCTCGTCCAGAGCGGCACGGCGATGTTGACTCAGGCGAACGTGTTGCCGCAGTCGGCACTGCGTTTAATCGGTTAATCGTACGTAAACACTTCCCCAGGGGACGGGGTTTTTTTCTACATAGTCCCTCGCGCAACTAAGGCGGCACTTCGGTGCCGCCTATTGCAGTTTAACGGGTTGAATCTACGGTGAAATGGGCGGAGTGTAGCCTCGTTGGAGGAGTGATGGTTCATTGCGGTTTCATCGAAATCTGCAGAAATATGTCTAAATCCAACTCAATTCTCGCTTGGTTCGCGGCGATAGCGTTGATGGCGCTTGGCAAAGAGGCCATCGCCGGCCCAGATAATCCGGGGGAGAATCACGAGGGCGGCGACGTAAAGGATGGTGAGGGGGCACTTGGAAGAACGAGGAAATACGCCCTATTCAAGTCTCATAAATGATTGTGATTGATCTCCCGCTTGGTCGTGATGGGATGCAGTTTTTCCGCGTGCGAAATTGAGCCTCAATTCAAGCCGTACTTCTCAATCCACGACTGGGGCAGTGTCCCAAAACTGAGCAACCAGTCGTTGAAGCGGCGCAGCGACCATCCCCGTCCCTCGACTAGTTTTTTGTGTAGTCTCGCGTTTTCGAGTCGTCCCAGCCAGTAACTCATCGGTACCCCGGCACTGCCTGTGTACCAGTTCACGTCGGCCTCGGCGCGTGCCTTTGTGAAGCCGAGGTGTTTTTGCATGTGTTTCACCGCTTGGGCGTAGCTGTACGCGCCAGTTTGCAGTCTGAGATCGACTAGAATCCGATGGCAACGCCATAGCGCATCGTGCAATTGCTGTAGCTTCAATTCGGGTGACTTGATGATTCCGAGGTCGACACACATTTGCTCGCACCAAAGAGTCCAGCCCTCGTAGAAAATGGCGTGTTCATCGAAAATCCGCCGCCACTTGCGCGGGTGCGCGTTGGCAAATATAAACTGCAGGTGATGCCCGGGATAAGCCTCGTGTGCGCAAGTGAGTTCGAGGCCAAAATGCTGCTGGCGTTCTGCGAGCTTGTCGGCCTCTGATTTTTTCTTCAGGCCGAGGTCGTTCACCCAAAAGTAGCCGCGCTGCCTTTTGTCAAATGGCCCCGGCGGTGAGTAGGCAGCCATGGGGATGACGTGTGACATGAAATCCGGCACCAGAGTGATTTTTAGCGAGTCGCCTTTTGGAAACGTCATTGCCTTGGCTGCCTTAAATTTCCGGATAATTTCGTTGTTGGTTTTCTGGTAGATGGCGAGCAATTCCCCCTTGGGCCGCCACCGGCCACGGGCTCCTTCGACGATCGCCTCGACCGACTTGTTCCTGATCAGTTTTGTGGACGCTGTCTTTAACAACCCGCTGATGCGGTCGATTTCTGACAGAGCAACGGCCTCCACTTGGCCAATCGTGTAATCGAGGCCAAGTTCATCGCGAATTCGGCGTTGAAGCATGTTTGCGCCAATGGCGAACGATCCCGGCTTTGCCAAGTGCTTGGCCATTACGCTGCCGTGATATTTGGTGCAGGCGCGCTTGGCCAAGCGGAGGAGGGTTTCGTCCTCTTTTTTGTTCCCATTGGTTTTTAAAAACGAGGCGACTGCATCAAAAAATGAGTCCGCCGCATTAAACGTGCCGTCCATGATACTGCGCCAAACTCGCTCTGGTCGGTCGATCAACTTGGCTGCCTTTGTGAGGTAACGCGGCGTTCCCGAAAGTAGACTGCGGATGTTTTTTGCCGCCCGCGTGGGTTCCGTCTCGCCGCGTTGCATTTCGCGCAGGAGAAAATCGAACACCTCGTCCAGACCATGCGGGTCGAGCGTGTGTCGTCCCCGTTCAAAATCCTCGCACTCGCGCAGGAGGCGTGCGCGGAAGGCCAAGCGATCAAGGTTTTGTTCGTTCGACAGTGCAGATGGGGCGATCGTGTCGAGATTGGCCAGGGCAGCCTGCCGCCGGCGATGTTGCCGACGCAGTGCCGGGAGGGTGGCTTCGTTGAATTGGCCTTCGCCGGAGGTTAGGCCCACGTAGGTCGCATCGGCAGGGTGGCTGGCATAAAAGTCGTTGAAATAGTCGTCGAGTAATTTCTCGAATGCTTTGGAGACGGAACTCATGAGGGAGGGAAGTTTATCGCGTTGGCTAGGGGAGGCCAACGCAATCCTAGTCAGAGGAATTGCCTGCGATACTGGAGCGGAGTCATTCCCATGGTTTTTTTGAACTGCACTGTGAACGAGCTTTGATCGTAAAAACCCAGATCGAAGGCGATGTCCCCGATCGGTTGGGAGCCGTTGCCCAACAGGTCGCACGCCTCGTGGATGGGCAGCTTGATGATGTATTGCTGAGGCGACAGGTTGAAGTAACTTTTAAACTTTCGTTCAAATTTCCGGACTGATTGGTTGAAAGCAGTCGCGTCCGTCCTATTTTCGGCCTGAATGGAGCTGATAATCTTTTATTTGGCATTTTTTTGGATTTCATCGGGATTCCGTTCTAATAATAAAACAGGCTGAACAGTGGGTAGACATTATTTTTGAATGGGCGTAGCGTTGGCCCCGTTACAGGGGTAGGTTTGACGAATTTAAAAATGAACAAGTTTGGAACCATTGTGTTAAGTGCGCTTGGGGCATTGATTTTGGAGCAACCTGCTTCTGGAGCGGAATTGTCCGATGCGGCCAAGGTCGAGTACTTTGACAACAAAATTTACCCCATCCTCAAGGAGAACTGTTTTAAGTGCCATGGTGGAAGGGAACGCATTAAGGGTGAATTCCGACTGACCAACCGCGACGGGGTGTTGAGGGGTGGTGAGTCCGGTGCGGCCATTAACCTGAACAAGCCAGAGGAGAGTCTGTTTTTGACGATGTTGTCGTGGAAGGATGAAAACCACGAGATGCCGCCCGACGAAAAATTGCCGGACGCGCAGATCGCCCTACTGACCGAATGGGTGAAGATGGGTGCCCCATACAATCCCGCGAATGAAATTCACGGAAAGGAAGTGGCCAACGGCGAACTTCCGACCAACAAGATCAACGATCGCACCAAGGCAGCCTGGGCATTCAAGGGAGCCAAGCCGACTGTTCCGCCCAAGGTGGAGAATGCGGAATGGCGCAAGAACGGGATCGATGCCTTCGTCAGTGCGCGACTTGCGAAGAATGGGTTGGAGCCAAACGTGCCTGCCTCCAAGGCAGAGTTGATTCGCCGCGCCTATTACGACATCACCGGCCTTCCGCCCAAGATCGTGGAAGTGGAGAAGTTTGTTGCGGATAATTCACCGGATGCCTTTGAGAAGGTCATCGACAAATTGCTGGCATCCGATCAGTACGGCGAGCGGTGGGGCCGTCATTGGCTCGACCTCGTTCGATTTGCGGAGACGAACGGTTACGAGCGCGACAGTCGCAAGGATTTAATCTGGAAATATCGTGACTATATCATCCGTGCCTTCAATCAGGACAAGCCTTACGACCGCTTCATCAAGGAGCAGTTGGCTGGCGACCTCTTGCCGGACCGTGATGGAGATAGCGTCACTGCGACTGGTTTTTATCGTCTGGGCATTTGGGATGATGAACCGGCTGATCGCGAATTGGCACGATACGAATATCTCGACGACATACTGCGGACGACCAGTGAGACGTTTCTTGGGATGACAATCGGCTGCGCGCGCTGCCACGATCACAAAATCGATCCGATTTCGCAGCGTGACTACTATACGATGCTGTCGTTCTTTAGTGACATCTCCGGACATGGTAAGGGCAATCGCAACCATGTAGCCATTAGTGATCCAATCGAAAAGGCGGCCTACGAAAAGGCCGTGAAGCAAAAGCAGAATCGCGAGAATGAACTGCAGGCCAAGCTCGAGCCAATAGAGAAGGAGTTCATCGCCGGCTTGGCCAAGCGCAGGCCGGAACTCAAGCTGCAGGACAGTCAGGCCAAGGGCAACGCGAACGCCTGGGTTGTGCCGGATGCCAACCGCGGCAAGGGCATCGTCTGGGAGTTCACCTTTGACAAACCGGCGGACAACTGGTTTGAGATCGCGTTTGACGATAGCAAATGGCGGAAGGGCCGCAGTGGATTTGGCTCGCCGGGCACGCCCGGGGCCAAGGTGCGTACTCCCTGGCATTCCAAGGAGATTTGGCTGCGCCGCGATTTCCGTTTCGATACCATCCCGGCCAAGCTGACCCTCAAGATTCATCACGACGAGGACGCGGAGGTTTATCTCAACGGCAAACTGATCAAGTCCTTTATGGGGCATCGCTCGAACTACACCGAGGTGGACGTGACCAGAGAGTGCTTGGACGTACTGCAGACTGGCCGCAACACCTTGGCCATCCACTGCAAACAGACCAGCGGCGGGCAGTACATCGACGCCGGTCTGGTGGTGGATCAAAGCAAGACGCCGGTACCAGTGCTTGCGCGGTTGTACGGCAAGGAGGTTTTTGGTGATGCCAAGCTCAACGAATACAACAAACTGCGTGAGGAATTAGAAAAGGTTCAAGCGATCAATGTCACACTGAAGAGCGAGTACGCCATGGGTGTGGCCGAGGATTCGCGCCGCAAGATGTGGATCCTGCGACGAGGCATGCCGGCCCTGAAGGGAGAGGAAGTCGGCCCAGCGTTTCCGAAGATTTTAGCTGCACCAGCCGTGCATGTGCCAAACGATTACACAGTTGGCAGGGCAACCGGCAAACGCCGCGTTTTGGCAGAGTGGATCGCAAGCCCGGAAAACCCGATGACTGCCCGCGTGATGGCCAATCGCCTTTGGCAGCACCACTTCGGCCGAGGAATTGTTCGCAGCTCAAACAACTTTGGGTTCATCGGGGAGAAACCGACTCATCCCGAGTTGCTAAACTGGCTGGCCAATGAACTGGTTGCCGGTGGCTGGAAACTCAAGCGTATGCACAAGCTCATCATGATGAGCAAAACCTATCAGATGTCTTCCCGCGGAAACGAGATAGCTCTGGCCAAGGATCCGAACAACGACTTCATGTGGCGTTATGATATGCGTCGCCTATCCGCTGAAGAGATTCGCGATTCGATTCTCAACCTGACCGGCAAGCTCAATCTCAAGATGGGTGGTCCAAGCATCTACACTGAGGTGCCCCGCGACGTGCTCGCCACGTCATCACGACCGGGTGGCGCGTGGGGGAACTCCTCCGAGGAGGATCGCAACAGGCGCAGCGTTTACATCTTCGTGAAACGTTCCCTGCACGAGCCGTTTCTGAGCGCGTTCGACTGGGCGGATACGGACAACACCTGCGACGTCCGATTCGTGACAACCGTGCCGACCCAGACCCTGACCTTGATGAATAGCAAATTCCTCAATGACTCAGCGGAGACCTTGGCCAAGCACGTGGCCGAGGAGGCTCCCGGGGATGCCACGGCCCAGATTCGCCACGCCCTGCACAAGGCCACGCATCGCAAGCCAACGGATGAAGAGGTGCAGGATGGGCTGGATCTAATCAAGGAATTGAAGGAAAAAACCGAGGCCTCACAGGAGGATGCCATGCAGCGTTTCTGCCTGTTGGTCTTGAACTTAAACGAATTTTTGTATCTCGACTGACGAATTCAATTTAACAATCTAAAACGACAAATAATGAACAACAAAAAACCTAAAAACACGTTCTGCGGCCAGTTAAATCGGCGTGAGTATCTGCACCAGATGGGTGGTGGATTCTCCTCGCTGGCGATGGCTGGCTTATTGGCGAAGGATGGTTTTATTCAGAGTCAGGCGTTAGCGGCTGACGGCAAGACTCCGTGGGCCAATCCGCTTGCCCCGAAGGATCCGCCTCTGCCGGGCAAGGCCAAAAACGTCATCTTTCTATTCATGTACGGTGGCCCGAGCCACATGGACACCTTCGAGTACAAGCCAGAGCTGTATCCGCTGGATGGCAAGACTATCAATGTAAAGACCTTCGGTCGCGGCGGCAAAAAGGACGGCGGCCGGGTGGTTGGCCCGAAGTGGAAATTCAAGCAGTACGGCCAATGCGGCAAGCACGTTAGCGATTTGTTCCCGAACATCGGTAGACATGTGGACAAGATTTCGTTCCTCCACTCGATGACGGCCGACTCGCCGATTCACGGCTCCGCAATGCTGATGATGAACTCCGGTAGCCTGTTGAGCGGTAGGCCGTCGATGGGCTCGTGGGTCAACTACGGGCTGGGTTCCGTAAACGAAAACCTGCCCGGCTATGTCGTGATGCTCGACCCGACCGGTGGCCCGATCAGCGGAGCCAAGAACTGGACCAGTGGCTACATGCCGGCGGCCTATCAGGGCGTGGTGATGAATGCCAGCGGCTCAACTCCGATCCTCGACCTGAAGAATGCCCGCAACATGAGCCGCGAGCAGCAGCGTCTTCTGATCGACAAGTTGAACAAGTACAACAGTCGCCACCTGAGTGATCGCATCGACAACACCGCCTTGTCCGCCCGAATCTCGAGTTACGAGTTGGCGTACAAGATGCAGATGAGTGCCCCCGAGGCGGTGGACTTCGACAGCGAACCGCAGCATGTCAAAAACCTGTATGGACTGGATCATGATCGGACCCGTGACTTTGGTAAAAAATGTCTGCTCGCCCGCCGCTTGGTCGAGCGGGGTGTTCGCTTCATTCAGATATATTCCGGAGGCAACCACAACGACGCCAACTGGGACGCCCACGGCGATCTGGAGAAGAATCACAACTACCACGCCGGCAACACTGACAAGCCGATCGCGGGCTTGCTGGAGGATCTTCAGCAGCGCGGGATGCTCGACGAGACATTGATCATTTGGGGCGGTGAGTTTGGTCGCCAGCCAACGGCTGAGTACGCCAAGGGCACTGGTCGCGACCATAACAGCTACGGCTTCACCACGTGGATGGCGGGCGGCGGCATCAAGGGGGGCATGAGCGTTGGACAGACGGATGAACTTGGAAGTGCCGCTGTTGAGAAGCCGTTCCACGTCAAGCACATGCACGCCACGGTGCTCAAGCAGCTTGGCTTTGACCCGAACCACCTGAGCTACTTTTATCGTGGTCTCGAGCAGCGCTTGGTTGGTGTGGAGGGCGCTGAGCCGATCAACGAAATCATCGCCTAATCGGCTGAGAATTACTCTACGAAGCGGGGCTTATCGGCCCCGCTTTTTTTGTGCAAACCAAGCACTTGGCCAAGCGCTATTGGGGTTGATTTTAAAGGTGAAATCGGTAGCCTCCGCGGTCTCCGTGAAAAATATTATTTTACCGGTTCTGCTGGCTGGGAGCGTAGGGGTTGTGTTTGGTCAACAAATTCAAAATCCACCCATCCCGGATTTTTATACGCCCGAGGAATCCATGAAGCGCATCAAGCTTCAGGAAGGGTTCAAGTTGAATCTGGTTGCGAGTGAGCCGATCATCAACGAGCCGGTGGTTATCGAGTGGGATGCCAACGGTCGCCTCTATGTTGTGGAGATGAACACGTACATGCAGGATATCGACGGCAAGAATCAGCGTGATGCCATGAGTCGCGTGGTGCGGTTTGAGGACACCAACGGCGATGGTAATTACGACAAGCACACCGTCTTCATCGATTGGCTCGTTTTGCCGCGCATGCTGCTGACGACCACCAAGGATAAGGTCATTGTCCGCGAAACCGATACGTTCGACCTCTACTCCTACGAGGACACGGACGGCGACGGAAAGGCGGACGAAAAAGAGCTGGTTTTCAAGGGCGGCCGCCGCGGCGGCAACCTCGAGCACCAGCCGAGCGGTATGCGGTGGAATATCGACAACTGGATGTACGTCACCTACTCGAACCGCCGTTATCGAATGCAACCCAATGGCATGATCGAGGCCGAGCAAATCGCCGTGGGAACCGGCCAATGGGGGATTGCGTATGACGAGATGGGTCAGTTGATTTTCTCCACCGCAGGCGGTGAACGCGTGGCGCATCATTTCCAGATTATGCCGCAGTACGGATCGCTCAGTTTGTCCGGTGAGATGGAGCCGGGTTTTGAGGTGCCATTCCCGATCACTGCCACTCCGGATGTGCAGGGTGGCCTGCGCCGCATCAAGCCGGACGGCACGTTGAACAAATTCACCGGCTGTTGTGGCCCGTCCGTTTTTCTCGGCGACAACGGCCCAAGCGACATGTACGGCGACTACATTGTCTGCGAGCCGGTTGGCCGCTTGATTCGGCGCGCGAAGATGACCAAGGTCGGTGGCAAAAACGTCCTTTCCAACGCCTACCCCGGCTCAGAATTCATCGCCTCGTCCGACATGAACTTCCGGCCTGTCAACTCCGCGACCGGCCCGGACGGTGCGCTGTACATTTGCGACATGTACCGAGGCATCATTCAGGAAGGCAACTGGGTTCGCCCCGGCTCGTACCTGCGTCCGGTGGTGGAGAAGTACAAGCTGCAGGACAACATCCGGCGGGGCCGCATCTATCGCGTCGTGCACGAGAGCTATCGCAAAACCAAGCAGCCCCGGATGTACGATGAAAAAACGGCTGACTTGGTCAGGCACCTTTCCCACGCCAACGGCTGGTGGCGGATGACCGCGCAGAAGGAGATCATCCTGCGGCAGGACGACTCAGTGGTGTCGGCATTAAAAACTCTCGCGAAGACCGGGGATGGTATCGGGCGTGTGCACGCGATGTGGACCCTTGAAGGGCTTGGCCAAGCGGACGCTGAGTTCGCGTTGTCGCTGTTGAAGGACAAGGATCACCGGGTTCGCCAGACGGCGGTCCGCCTGCTTGAGCCGGGTTTTCAGTCCGGGGACGAAACGCACTTGGCCAAGGTGGCTGAGTTGATGGATGACAAGAATCCGCGCGTCGTGGCGCAGGCGATCAACTCGGTGCAGTTCCTGCGATCGCCGGATGCGAACGACCAGATACTCGCCGGCATGCTGGCCAACGAAAACAACGATTTCATTCAGGGCGTGGGCCGATTGGCCTTGAACGCAAAGAAGGGCGGCCGAGGATCGCGCAATTCCAGTTCGCTCACGGCGGCTGGGCTGCGTTCGTTCAAGAAGGGGCGAGACATTTACAACTCACTCTGCGTCGCCTGCCACGGCAAGGACGGAAAAGGCACACCGATTGAGGGCACCGGCACTATGGCGCCGTCGCTGGTCGGTTCACCCCGATTGGTGGGTAGTCACGATGCCGCCATCCGGATCGTCCTTCACGGGTTGACCGGTCCGGTCAACGGTAAGGAGTACATCCAGCAAATGATCCCGATGAAATCCAACGGCGACGACTGGATTGCGGACGTGCTCACTTACAGCCGGAATAGTTTTGGAAACAACGCCCCGGAGATAAAGGCCGGCTTGGTGAAGTCGATGCGTGAGAAGACCAAAGATCGTGTGAACCCGTACACGATTCAGGATCTTGCGGAGTTTCTGCCGGTCGACAAGCGGCAGATGAAGAGGTGGGGTTACAGCGCCAGTCACGGTGGGCATTCGGCCAAGCGGGCTGCCGATGGACGGATCGATTCCCGCTTTTCGACGGATGGCCAACAACGCCCCGGGATGACGTTCACCGTCGACATGAATGAGCCGCGGAACATCTACCGGATCGTCCTCGACACGACCGGGTCAGCCCGCGACTACCCGCGCGGCTACGAGGTTGCGGTGTCCAATGACGGCGAAAAATGGAGCGCCCCCGTGGCCAAGGGCAAGGGAACGCACGCCATCACGTCGATCGCTTTTGACGCGGTCAACGCGCGGTACTTTCGCATCACGCAGACCGGCAGCGTGAACGGCCTGCACTGGTCGATCCATGAGATGAGCGTTTTTGAAAAAGGCGGCAAGGTCGCCGAGGTGGCCAAGGTGCAGCCGAAGGAAAAGAAGCCGAAGCCGAGGCCGGCCAACTTGGATCCCAAGAATCCATACCATCTCGTCGCCACCGACGAGACTTTGGTCATCCGATCCTACGTGGCTGACGGCCCGGCCCGGGGCATCTCGGTGGGCATGCCCAACGGCATCAGCTACTGCTTCGATGCCGAAAAATCCCACGTGGTGTTCGGCTGGTTTGGCGCGTTCATGGATGTTGGGCCGGATCGCGGTAACGGCCGTGGCCGAGGCGGTCGACCGAACCGCACGCTTGGCACCCGCTTCAGCGTCGGCGCGGGTGGTTTTCCCATTCGTATCGGCGAGAAGAAGCCAAGCGAAGTTCAGTTCCGTGGCTATCGTCGAGCCAAGAAGAAGGACGTGAGTTTCCGTTACGACGTTGACGGTGTGAGCGTGCAGCAAAAAATCAGCCCGGCGAAGGCCGGCGTTGGCTTGGCCTATCAATTCACAATTGAGGACGCCCAGTCGGACGTCACCTTCACCGTCGACCGCGAACAGGTCAATGCGAAGGCAACCAAGGGCAAGTGGAACGGCAACGAGTTGAAACTCACTCTAGCCGAGGCAAAGTCGTTCACGGTCGAGGTGATGCAGAAATACAACTAGTACACCGATTGCGCTGCCGCTGATGATCACCATGGGACAGGGCTTGGCCAAGCGCAGTGCACTGCTGCTGCTTGTCGGCTGCCTTTGTTCCGGCTTGCTGACCGGCTTGGCCAAGCCGTGGAAACGGCACACGATCGATTCATCCAGCAAGGCAGCTGGAAAACTCGGAGCAGACGGTGTTCGCCTGGCCGACGTGAACGGGGACGGCTTGCTCGACATCACCACCGGCTGGGAGCAGGGCGGGGCGATCGTCGTTTATCAAAACCCCGGCCCGGCCAAGGCCCGTGCCGCTTGGCCAAGCGTGACCGTGGGCCGCGTGATCAGTCCGGAGGATGCGATGTTTATCGACCTCGACAACGACGGCAACC
>DKGH01000058.1:4353-7317 GCA_002453165.1 Verrucomicrobia bacterium UBA6775 | reverse complement strand
GGCCGGCTTGCGGGCCTCCGCGGCGGTCGGCCAGCCAAGGCAGATCCCGGTGACAACCAGCAGCGCTAGTCGGATTGGTTTGGATAAATGCATCGGCGGCAGGCTAAAGCGCTTGGCCAAGCGCGGCCAGTTCTTTCAGCAGATTGCCAAGCGCTTGGCCAAGCCCTATGCTCAGGCGACATGCGCAACCCGAACCGCACCCGAACCGTTTTCGCCCTGACGCTGATCGCACTCCTCGGCTTCAAGGCCGCTCAACCCTTGGCCAACCCGCTTTCGCCGCGCGACCCCGGTGCCCTCTGGCCCGGCTGGGAACTGGTCGACTTCCAACCCAAGAGTCCCAAGTACAATCAAAAGTACGGCCTGGACCATTTCAAGGGACGTATCACCATGGTTGCCTTGCTCGCCACCTGGTGTCCCTACTGCCAAAAACAAGTCGCCAAGATGGAAGAGTTGAAAAAGGACCTCGAGGCCGACCGCGTCCAGGTCAATTTCGTCGCGGTGAACATCCAGTCCGGCGAAGGCGATCAGCATGAGTTTACCTCGCGCTGCAGCTTCCCGTTGTTTCAAGACACCAAAGAGATCGATGCGTTCAGGCAACACCGCGGCCGGAAGGACGACTATTTCATTTACAATGAACGCGGCGAACTCACCGACTACTTCCCGTACCTCGGCGACCGAAAGTCGGACCTCACTTCGCCGGAGGGCTACGAGAATATCAAGAAGGCACTGTTGCGGGCGCCATTCAAAACGACCCTCACCGCCGAAACGGTCATCAAGTTGACGGTGGAAGGCGTGCAGGGCCGCACTTACCGGGTGCAATACAGCGAGGACCTTGGCGCGGACAAAAAGTGGAAGATCCTGAAAAAAATCACCCTGCTGACCGACCGGGCTGAGATCGTTGACATGACCGCCACCCCTTCACGCAAACGCCGGTTTTACCGAACCGTGGAGATTCCCTGACCTGTCATGGCCAAGCGTAAGTTCATCCTCGCACTGGACCAGGGCACGACCAGTTCACGGGCCATTGTTTTTGATTCAAACAGCCGCATCGTTGCCGTTGGCCAAAGGGAATTCCCTCAGATTTTCCCCCAGTCCGGTTGGGTGGAACACGATCCGGAGATCATTTGGAAAACGCAACTGGCAACGGCAAGACAAGCGCTTCGGCAGGCCAATCTGACCGCCTCGGACATCGCCGCCATTGGCATCACCAACCAGCGGGAGACCACGGTCGTCTGGGATCGTGACACCGGCAAACCCATCGCCAATGCCATTGTGTGGCAGGATCGTCGAACCGCCGATTTTTCTGACGCACTGAAAAAGGACAAGGCCAATCGGCTAATCCGCCGCCTGACCGGACTCGAGCTGGACGCTTATTTCAGCGCGACAAAAATCAATTGGCTGCTCAAGCACACCAAGGGAGCGAAGGCCAAGGCAAAGGCGGGACGGCTGGCCTTTGGCACGATCGACACCTGGCTGCTCTGGAAACTGACCGGCGGCCGTGCCCACAAGACTGATGTCTCAAATGCCTCCCGCACGATGTTGTTCAATATCCGCACCGGCCAATGGGATGACCGGCTGCTCGAGCTGTTCGACATCCCCCGATCCATGATGCCGGAGGTCACCGACTCGAGTGGACTGTTCACGGAGACTTCAGCCCTTGGCGGCACCATCCCCGTGGCAGGTGTGGCTGGAGATCAACAGGCGGCCCTGTTTGGCCAATGCTGTCATCGCAGTGGCATGGCCAAGTGCACTTACGGAACCGGGTGTTTTTTGCTGATGCATACCGGCAACAAGCCGATGCCATCCAAAAATCGGCTGCTCACGACTGTCGCCTGGCAGATCGGCGGCAAAATGGAATACGCCCTCGAGGGAAGCGTGTTCACGGCCGGAGCAGTGGTACAGTGGCTTCGTGATCAACTTGGCCTGATTAAATCGGCTCCGGATATCGAGCGCTTGGCCAAGCGCGTGCCCGACAACGGCGGAGTGCACTTTGTGCCGGCGTTCACCGGCCTGGGCGCACCACACTGGAACCCCAACGCCCGGGCCACCATCAGCGGACTCAGCCGTGGCACCAGCGACGCTCACATCGCCCGGGCGGCTCTGGAGGGCATCGCGTTTCAGGTGAACGATGTGATACGCGCAATGACAGCTGACGCCGCGCTGCCGCTCCGGGAGCTGCGGGTGGACGGCGGCGCCAGTGAAAATAATCTCCTGATGCAATTGCAAAGCGACCTGCTTGGCACCCGTGTCATCCGCCCCACCGTCACGGAGACAACCGCCCTTGGAGCGGCGTATCTTGCAGGCTTGGCCGTGGGTGTCTGGAAAAACAAACGCGACATCGCCAGACAATGGAACGCAGCCAGACAATTCAAACCAGCGATGAAACCAAACACCCGTGATGCGCTGATTGTCGATTGGAATAAAGCCCTGGCACGGACCGAACTTCAATGATTTACGCCTGTTGTTTCGTGTTGAATCACAAACGGCTCACGATAGACTGGCTGCATGGCCGAAGCGAAATTCCTGCATCCGCACGGTAACTATCGTGAATTGCTCTCCTACCGAAAGGCGGAGATAATTTACGACCTCACTTTTCAGATTGATTCTTCCTTGGAAATACGGCCATTATTTTATTGACATAAAACAAAAAAAACTAAAAATATTTCCATGCAATATCCCGTTATATTGAACTTCAAGAAAATCGCGCTGGCCAAGCAGGCCACACTAACCGATGCCGCCAACGCTCCCATAGCCTACGCCCGGCAAAAGATTCTCAAGCTCAAGGAGGAACTTGAGGTGTTTAAGGACAAAACCAAGTCTGAGCGGGTCTGCACCATCAAGGCAACCAAGGTCATCGACTTCAGATCGGCATACAATTTCGTCGCGGAGAATGAGCAGTCGTTCGGGTCCATTAAGCGAGAGGGGCTTAAATCCATCTGGAAGGCAACCTACCTATTGAATGAT
>DKGH01000058.1:601-4006 GCA_002453165.1 Verrucomicrobia bacterium UBA6775 | reverse complement strand
AATCATTACGCCACCATCCGGGAGGAAAAACCGTTCGCCAAGGTCATGGACACGCTGGCCGGCCAACTACCCGGCGTCGGCATGATCTGCAACTACATTTTCAACCCCTCCTACATCATCACAACCGAGGAAGGCGCCGAGTTGTTTCGCATCACCAAGGAACCCAGTTTTTGGGGCGGCTTGTTTAAGATCGACAAACTCGCCGAGGTCGACAGCAGCGAGGAAATCCGCTGCATGATGGGCCTCCTTATGATGATCTTTCTCGAGAAATCGAGAGGCTAACCGATCCCAAAATTATTTCTCCGGAATTTCGTTCACCGTGTAATAGGCATGGCGATGGAGAATCGTGCCCGCCGTCCGGTCACGTAAGGATTCAAGATCGAACTCGTAGACGTGGCCGCGCTTGAGTTCGCTGAGCGTGATGCGCGCGCTGAGGCCGTCGGCAGCCAACTGGGCGCGCTGCACGGCGGGGGTGGTTTGGTCGACTTCCGGCCCGCCGTAGCCGCGATGGTAAATGTGCGTGAAAGTGCTGACCTTGTAGCTCTTGGGATCGTTGCCGGTTTTGGCATCGACCGGCTTTGTAAACAGGATTTTGAATCCGTCAGGGGTGATGTGGATGCGCTTAATCTCGAACGGCAACTTGCCGGTCCAATCGAGCCGCTCCAGCGCGAACGGTTTGATACCGCGCACGGGCCAACCGCGATTCGTGCCACCGGCCAGCAGACGGCCCTTCGGCGTGAATTGCACGTTTAGGATGCCGGTCGAGAGCCCTTCACGGAACGGATAACACGCTCCCTGCCACACGCCGTTGATCTGCTCGGTAGTCGCGCGCATGATGATCGACTGTGTGTAGTCACCGAGGAAGATTTGGTTTTCGAACGGCCCAAACTTGCCACCCATCTTGTCGACCACGTAACCGGTGATCGAGCGGCCCATTCGGATGTAGGGAAACACCACGGCATACGGCACAAGCTCCTTCACCTTTTCCTTCTCGGAGACAATCCGCGTGCCGCTTTCCGGCGCCACCGGACGCTTTAGACCGGGCCCGTACGGGTACCAGTTGAAGCTAACTGGATGCCCCATGAACCCGCCGCGCTTAAGAAACTTGAGACTGCACGATGAATTCCACGGCCCCTGGCTCTCAATGTAAAATAGCGCGTCATGCTCATTCGGCCCGATTCCGCCCGGGCTGCGCAGGCCGCTGGCAATGGGGATGCTCTTGCCATCCGGCGTGATCTTCATCGCCCATCCGCGGAAAAGCGCGCGCGAGTGATAGGAAGCGGAGAGACCCAGCGCCACGTAAAGATTGCCCTGTGAATCAAATTTCGAGCCAAAGGCATATTCGTGGTAATTGCGATAGCCCCACGCGTCGGACACCGTCTCGAAGCGGTCCGCTCGACCATCGCCATTCGTATCGCGCACCCGCGTCAGCTCCGCGCTGTGCGTCACGTACAAGGTATCCTTCTCGCCCTTGCGATGGGCGAGCCCGAAAATTTCATCGAGCCCTTCGGTAAATTTCTCGAAGCGCGGGCGCGGCTTGTCATCGTCCACGCCGCTCATGAAATAAATATCCCCGCGCCGCGTGCCGATCGCCATGCGGTTGTCCGGCATCAACTCAAACGCACCTGCCTCAATCACCTGCCCCTTTGGGATCGGCACGCTCACCACCCGATAATATTCCCGCTCCCTTTGCTCTGTCCCCCAACGCGCACCGACCTCCTCGGCTTGCACGCCGGCGAGTAGCAACATCAGCCAAGCAACGGCTATCGCGTTTCGTTTAGCGCAACAACTCATAACGAATTCCCCATTCTGATTTGCCTTTGGGCAGGTTCAGTTTCAGTAACAATTCCCTGGCTTCGCCGTGGCCGCGGAGCAATACACTGGTTTCCGGCACGCGGACCTTGATGCTGTCCGTGCCGTACTGGCCGGGCGCCAGCTTTTGCACCTTGCCGGTGAGCACGCGAAAATAAACCGTCTCCACCTTCGGCGCATTCAGCCGCAGCGTGCGGACGAGGCCGGTCAGGCGATTGTCCACCACGGCGTGAGTGGTGTCCTCAATAGTCACTGCGCCCGTGCGATACAGGAAAGTCGGTACGCCGTCCTTGTCCAGTTGATAGCCGCCAAACTGATAGCCACGATTGCGCGGGTACAACGGGTCGGGATTGACCGGCTGCTCCTTGGTCATCACCGGCCGCAGCGGCCACGGCGCGTCGTCCTTGGCCAAGCGATAAAACGCCACTTCCTGCGCCAACTCGATGGTGCGTCCCTTTGGATTAAAATTCCCCGCACCTTGGCCGCCCCAATACACGCTCACAAATTCGCCCTGCCACAATGCGCTGAGCACTCCGTTCTGTGCATTGAAGGCGTAATTCACGCCGCCCGGAAAACCCACCGCAATGCCGCGATAACCGGCCACCCGACTGCGGCCGCGATACACTCGCGTGCGATCGGTCGCCAGCAAATCCGTACCCTCGCTTCGAATGCCCGAGGGATCGCGTGCCGAGCGCCCAAGCGAAAAGTAATGCCACAACGCGCGCAACTGCTCATCCGCGCTGCCCTCCAGTACATCCTGTCGTACCGCCTTGCCGCCCGGCCAAAAGTCCGGCATCACGATGCCCGGCCGATATTTTTGCGGGTTCCGCATGAAGTGCGCGAACCAACTCGGTTGAAGTCGCTCAAACGAATTCAGCAAATCCAGTCCCTTCAAGCCGGGCGACGGTTTGCCGTTGAAGTTGTGGCAGGCCACGCAGTTGAGGCCCTTGTCGCCCACCAACAAATGGCCGGCCTCACGATACTTCCGGCGATCGTTGCGCTTCGGTTCGGGCAATTCCACGATCGGCAGCGAGTCCACCTTTTCGAATAATCCCGGCAAATGCTGTAGGTTGGCCTCGCCGAATTGCGGCATGCGCGTGTGCATGTACGGCCGCGTGGACGCCGCGTCAAACAACACCTTGCGCAACCATTCCGGCCGCAGCTTGGCACCCACGCCGTCAAGCGTTGGCGGGATGCGGCCCGGATTGCCCAGCCCTTCCTCGTCCGTGCCAAAGTGCTGGAACATCGCGTTGCTCACACCGCCCGTGCCACCACGCGTATGGCAGGCCGTGCAATTAAACGCCGTCATCGTGTGCTGAATCTGCTGTCGATCCGGCAATGGCTTTTCAATTACCGCCAACGCCTTGCCGATGGACTCGCGTTGCGCGGCTGACAAATTAAAATTCGGCACGCCATCTGGCGTCTCGGCCAGGCAACCCTTCCCTACCGTCAGCTCGGCCATTGGAAGTTTCAACTGCGATTTTTGATTCGGCAACTTGTGGCACGAAGTGCAGTTCAGGCTGCGGAACACGAGCTTGCCCGCCTGCACCTTGGCCGGATTGGGCTTCAATTCGGTGACTCTCAATTCCTTCG
>DKGH01000058.1:0-284 GCA_002453165.1 Verrucomicrobia bacterium UBA6775 | reverse complement strand
ATTCGGTGACTCTCAATTCCTTCGTCCCCAGCAGATACGCCGCAATGGAACGTGCCTCGGCGCGGGTGAGATTCATGTCCGGCATGCGACCATCCGGTCGCGCGTGCCGGGGTTGAAAGAGGAAAATCAACAACGAATCCAGCCCGTACTTAGCCGGCAAATGCTTCAGCCCCACCCCCTTGCCCGGCGTGTGGCACGTGATGCAGCCCACCTTCTCGAACAGTTTTTTACCCGCGCCCATCATCGAAGCATCCACGGTGGCACGGGAAAATTTTTCGTCGGAT
>DKGH01000033.1 GCA_002453165.1 Verrucomicrobia bacterium UBA6775 | reverse complement strand
GACGGGATCGCCGGATCCCACTTGGCTCCCTGCAGGATCGCGCCCAAGCCGGTGCGGAAAAAGTACTGCCCGGAAAGTAGCGAGCTTCGGCATGGCGTGCACGACGGCGCGGTGACGAACGCGTGCTTGAACAGCACACCGTTATCGGCGATGCGATCGAACACCGGTGTCTTGACGACCGAATTCGCACTCGAACGTTTTTCAACCTTAGCATATGCGCTAGCGTATTTGCCCCAATCATCAGCAAATGCGAATAGTATGTTTGGCGTGTTATTGCTTGAAATCCCCTTTAATGGGATTAACAATGTCGCGCAGAAGAAAAACAAAATCCTGTTCATGTCAAAAATTAAACAAAAACTAAATTCTCTTATTCTCAAAGAGAAAAAAACAGATTGTCCAAAAAACAAATTCAAATTCAAGAATTCTTTAAGAGCACTTACAATTGGATTGACTTTTGCCTTTATAAACTTTGGAAGCATTGATCCTTTGGCGTCGGATTGGAATCAATGGAGAGGGAATCTTACAGATGGAAGCTTTAAAGGCTCTCCATGGCCAAACTCTCTCAACGAGAGCAATTTAGAAGAATCATGGTCTACCGATAAATTGGGCGCGAGCTATTCCGGGCCTATCAGTGATGGCCAATATGTATTCACCACGGAATCCACCAAAGGAAAAGAATCGGTTCTTGCCTACAATCTCAAAGATGGGGAGCTGAAATGGAAACAGACTTGGGCCGGGGAAATGAAGGTTCCTTTTTTTGCGGCAAGAAATGGAAGTTGGATACGCTCCACTCCTGCAGTTACTAATGGAAAAGTTTTTGTAGGTGGAATGCGCGACCATTTGCTTTGCCTCGATGCCAAAACCGGAAAAATAATTTGGGAAATAAATTTCCCGAAAAAATATGACACACCGCTCCCTGATTTTGGTTTCGCCAGTTCCCCACTAGTCGACGACAAATATGTTTATGTACAAGCTGGAGCAAGTTTTTGTAAGATCGAACAGGAAACAGGTACGGTTGTATGGCGGGCCTTGAATGACAAAGGTGGTATGTATGGCAGCGCCTTTTCTTCTCCTACTTTAGCAAAAATAAACAATAATGATTTAATTCTAGTTCAAACCAGATCTCATTTGAATGGAGTTAACCGTTTGGATGGGAAAGTATTGTGGGATAGGCCTATTAAAGCATTCCGAGGTATGAACATTTTGACTCCTTTGGCATTTGAGGATGGAATTTTCACGAGCACATATGGCGGAGGTTCCTCTTTTATTAGTGTAACAAAAAGCAAGGATGAATGGGCTACCAATATAAAGTGGAAAAATAATTCCCAAGGTTACATGTGCAGTCCTGTTCAATATAACGGTAAAGCTTACTTACATCTAAGAAGCAATCGCTTTGCTTGTTATGATCTTAAAACTGGTAAAGAACAATGGGTTAGCTCTAAAAGTTTTGGTAAATACATGAGCCTAGTGGTTAATGGTGATAAGATCCTAGCACTGGACCAAAAAGGAATTCTTTATTTGATCAAGGCGGACCCTGAAAAATTAAACATTCTGTCTGAACGCGAAATTGTAGATGGCGAATCTTGGGCTCATCTAGGCATACAAGGTAAGAAAATGATGATTAGAAGTCTTAATCGCCTTTATGTTTTTGATTGGAAAAACCAGCAGTAAACCAAATCTAAAAACAGTTGTCTTGGTTAATTAATTTCCTATGCAATTGAAACGAAGACCTGAGTGAGGTTGACAGCTTACTCTGTAGATCTTGTACATCTTGGTAAATAGAAACGTTTTCGGCGTTAGGCTCGGTAGTTTCGCGTTTATTTAATCTTACAAATCGATTGGTAATTTCCTCTATTCCAACCCTGTCTCCTTGATTGTTTCGAAGACTCCATAAAGCCTGAAGAGCTGCGCCGTAGGCAGCACCCTCACCCACCTTTAGTGTCACAACTTGTGCATTGAACACATCTGCCATTATCTGCCGCCAGAGCTTAGACTGCGAGCCTCCACCGGTCGCGCGAATTTGTGTCGGCTTTATACCCAGTTTCTTGAGCCGACGCAGACCATAATTCATTCCCATAGTTACGCCTTCCATAGTGGCTCGGGCAAAATGTTTTTCGGTAAATGTTTTAGCACGGACACCGAAATAAACACCTGTACCATCCGGCACATTGGGCGTTCGCTCTCCCTCAAGGTATGGCAACAACATCAGACCATCCGATCCGGCTGGAGCCTTGCGCGCAGCAGACTCATACTGAGCATGAGTCCACTTGAAATCCCTACGGATCAACTCAGTGGCGACTGTAACGTTCATTGTACAGAGCAGCGGTAGCCAGCGGTTAGTTGAATCACAAAACGCAGCAATTTCACCTTTCGGATCCACAACTGGTTTTCCAGCACAAGCGTAGATAGTGCCGCTTGTGCCGAAGCTCGCGGTTACGACTCCCGGACTCGTGTTGCCGGTGCCGATCGCGCCCATCATGTTGTCGCCGCCACCGGCACTGACCACGACGCCGGTGCTCAGCCCCAGCCGCTTGGCCGTGGAAGCCTGCAGTGTACCGGCTGATTGATCGCTCGAGATCAGCTTGGGCAGCTTGGGCTCCAGACCGGCGTCGATCGCCTTGAGCGTCTTCTTCGACCATTTGCGCGTACGGACGTTGAGCAGCGCCGTGCCGCTGGCGTCGCCGTACTCCATCACGGCGTTGCCGGTGAGCCAATAGTTCAGGTAATCATGCGGCAACAGCACCGTGGCCAGCCGCTTGAAATTTTTCGGCTCATGTTTCTTCAACCAAAGGATTTTCCCGGCGGTGAACCCGGGCAGCACCGCGTTGCCCAACTCCTTGACCGCGCCCTTGAGGCCGCCGAGCTTGGCCATGATCGCGTCGCACTCGTCGGCCGTGGAGGTGTCGCACCACAGCTTGGCCGGGCGAATGACCTGCCCCTTTTTGTCGAGCGGCACGAAGCCGTGCTGCTGGCCGCTTACCCCGATCGCGCGCACCTCGGCCGCCGTGGCCTTGGCCTGCCTGAGCGCGGCGCGGATGCTCGACTCGGTGGCGTCGATCCAGTCGGCCGGATGCTGCTCCTTGGCCCCGGCGGGCAGGCCGTCGATGAGGCCGTACGCCTTGGCGCCCTCGCCAAGCACCTTGCCGTTTTTCGTATCCACGACCAACGCCTTGGTCGACTGCGTCCCACTATCAATGCCGATAACCAGTTCTCTCATATGTTGCGTGTCGTAACGGCGGGGGGAATATCACAGCGCCGGCGTGAAACCAATACTGGAGGTGTCCGTTTGCCGGGTGGCCCGCCCCCTCATCCGGCCTGCGGCCACCTTTTCCCCGATGGGTAGAAGGAAATGGTTCGCGTTATTTGGCATCAATTCGCGGTTCGAAAGGCACGCGCTTGGCCAAGCGCCGGCGAAAAATTACACGTCGATGACGTCGTCGTTTTTTTTCGGCTGCTCGTCGCCGGGGCGAGGGCCCGCTCCGCCGGGCGGGTGCATTTTGAAGTTGCCGATCTGCGAGGCGAACCTCGCCTTCACACGCTCGCGCAGAATCGCACGAATCCCAGGCACCATCAGCGCAAAGCCGACCAGGTCGGTCAGCAGGCCCGGGGTCAGCAGCACGATGCCGCCAATCAAAACCAACAGCCCGTCCACCAACTCCGCCGTTGGCACCCGGCCGGCTGCCATCTCGGATTGGATTTTCGCGAGGATGGACAATCCCTGACTTTTGGCGAGGTACCAGCCCCACGCACCGGTCAACACCACCAGCAGGATGGTCGCCGGTAGTTGAATGCGGGAGGCCACCGCCACAAGCAGGAACAACTCCACCAGCGGAATCAGGATAAAAAGAATGAGTAACCTCGGGATCATGACCAGGCCAAGTCCAAAAACCGGACTCTACACGACTGGCTGAAAAAGTTCACCCTCATCCGGTCACGCTTGGCCAAGCGCTTGGCCCATTCGTTCGCCGACGTGCGCGTAGGTCTCGAAGCCCCTAGCTGTATTTTCCAGCAGGTCGGCGTCAAACTGCACTCGATCTTCCTCGAACAACACCGCCACACTCGAGCCGCCGAAGGCGAAATATCCCTTCTCATCGCCCTTGGCCACCGTATCGCCCGGCATATAGGTTTGACGCACGCTGCCCACCATCGTCGCGCCGATCTCGACAAACTGCACTTGGCCAAGCGACGGCGTGTCGATCGCGGTCACGATGCGTTTGTTCTCCCAAAAAATCGTCGGCCTCGTGATGAGCGCGATGGGGTTCACCGAGTACAACCAGCCGTTGATTAAACGGGGTATCCCAGCCTCCCCGGCGCAGGGAAAATGGAACCGGTGGTAATCGACCGGGCACAAACGCGAGAGCAGCATCGAGCCGCCCTCGTAGCGCTTGGCCAAGTCGGCCTCTCCGAGGAATCGTTGCAGATCAAACGACTGCCCCTTGACGAGAAAGTTGTCCTCCGCGGAAATGTCCGCAAACACCATGTGCCGGCCATCGGCAGGAAACACCACCGAGTCCGCCTTCGCATCCACCGGCCGCGCCTCTGGTTTGAGTTTGCGATAAAAAAACTCGTTAAACGAAGCATAATCGCTCGCCGGTTCGGCAAACTCAGACTCGTCCAGCCCGTACTTCTCGATGAATGGCGCGATGCGAACGTAGCTTTTGACTTCGTCCATCTTGCGCCCGTACCAGGCGGAGACAATCCATCGGCGGAGCAACAGCCACTGCGTGAGCCGGCCAAGCGGATTGCCATACACCCAGCGCAAACCCCGCTCGCCATAAATGGCTTCTGTTTTCAACCCGCCGTCATGGCGATCCACGTAGCGTACCTCGCCACCGGCCAGGTTTTCCTCAACCGTCATCGCCGCGCAGGCTACCTATCCGACGCCGGATTGGAAATGCCGCGCTGCTTTTTTTGAAACCTTTGAGCAACGAACGGCGTCTAACGCTCGGACCGACATGAAAATCAAACACTCGATTCATCTCTGGCTTGGCCTGACGCTGCTCGGCGCAGGCACGACTGTTTCTGCGGAAAACTGGCCCACATGGCGTGGCCCACAGGCCAACGGCGTGGCCCCGGGCGGCAATCCGCCCACCGAGTTTTCCGAGGGAAAAAATGTCCAATGGAAAATCAAGGTGCCCGGCTCGGGCAGCTCCACCCCGGTGGTTTGGGAGGATCAGGTGTTCATCCTGACCGCTGTTGCCACCGGCAAAAAAGTAGCCGCCCCCGAGGGTGGCTCGTCCGCCGATCGGGGCAGTCGCAGCACGCAGCGCGGCCCGCGGCCCGAGGGACGTGGCGGCGAACGCCCCCCGGGCAGAAGCGATCGGGGTGAGCGCAGCGAACGCGGCGGCCGGGAGGGTCGCGGCGGTTTTGGCGGCGGCGGCTTCAACCGGGAGGAGATGATCAAGCGGTTTGACAAGGACGGCGACGGCGAGCTGAACGAGGCCGAGCGCGACGCACTCCGCGACGAGTTTCGACGACAATTTAGCCGGGATCGCGGTGGCGAAAGCAGTCGACGCGGTGGGCGCTCCGGCCGCAGTCGTGGTGGATTCGGCGGCAGCCGCAAGCCCACCGAGGAATTTCAATTCGTGCTGATCTCCTACGACCGAAACAGCGGCAAGGAAAAATGGCGCAGTGTGGCCACCACGGCCGTGCCCCACGAGGGTCATCACCGCGATCACGGTTACGCCTCGGCCTCCCCGGTCACCGACGGGGAAAACATCATCGTCAGCTTCGGCTCACGAGGCCTGTACTGTTACGACATGAAAGGCAAGGTGCAGTGGAAGAAGGACTTTGGCAACATGCGCACACGGAACAGTTTTGGCGAGGGCAGCTCCCCCGCCCTGCACGGCGACACCATCGTGCTGCTTTGGGATCAGGAGGACGACTCACACATCTATACCCTCGACAAAAAGACCGGCAAGGTAAAGTGGAAACGCGAACGCAAGGAAGCCACCGGCTGGTGCACCCCGCTCGTCATCACGCACGATGGCGTCACTCAGGTTCTCGTCAATGGCGCCACCGCCGTCCGCAGCTATCAACTCAGCGACGGCAAACTGCTCTGGGAATGTGGTGGCCAGACCGTCAGCGCCATCCCTTCCATCGTCGCGGACAAAAACACCGCCTACGCCATGAGCGGCTTTCGCGGGGCCTACGTGGCGGCGATCAAGCTGGGTGGTAGTGGCGACCTGACCGGGAGCAAGTCCGTGCTGTGGAGCGCCGACCGTGGCACACCGTATGTGCCCTCCCCGCTCCTGAGCAACGGCCGCATCTGGTATCTCGCCGGTAACAACGGCATCCTCTCCGTCCGCGAAACCAAGACCGGCAAATCGCTGGTCGAGGGTGAACGACTCGAGGGCATTAGCGGCGTCTACGCCTCACCCGTGAGCGCGGCCGGAAAAGTTTACATCGCCGGCCGAAACGGTGGGGTATCCGTGTTGAAAGACAGCGCCACACTCGAGGTGCTCGCCACCAACGAACTCGACGAGAAATTCGACTGCTCCCCGGCGATCGCCGGCAAACAACTCTTCCTCCGCGGCAAGGAATATCTCTACTGCATAGCGGAAAAGTGAGCGGTGAGCAGTGGGCTGTTTTACTGGCTTCGGCGTTTGACCAAAAATGAGACCACTGCACCGGCAAATAGCGGCAGCACAGAGAGCAGCAGCAGGATGAGACAAAGCGCATTCACCTGCGCGTGGTGACCATAGTGCAGCAGGTTGAACACCCGCAGCGCCAGCGTCTCGCCACCGGGCGGCACGATCAGCACCACCGTCTCCGTGTCCCACAGGCATAGCAGATAGACCAAGTACCAGACTGCCGCCATGGCCCAGCCGGCCTGCGGCAAAAACAGGTGTCGCCAACGCTGCCACCCTGGCACGCCGGAGAGGTCGGTGACGTTTTGGAGATCGGCATCCACCGAGCGCTTGGCCAAACGCATCCCCTCCCAGCCAAGCGCGAAGTACCGCAACCCAAGCGCCGCCATCACCACCCCGCTGCCGCCATAAAACCAGCCAAGCCAGGGCCGATTGAACACAGAGATTAGCACCACCCCAAGCAGCACCCCCGGCAAAAAAAACAAAAGCCAAGCCAATCGGCATCCCCTCCGATCGCTCGTCAGTGCACCCACCCCGGCCACCAGCAGCGCGGCCACGGAGGCAAACCAAAATGAGTTCCAAATCGACCGCGACCCGGCGCGAATGGCATCGGGAAAATCCGACCACGTCCGGCCATCGAGCAGCAAATGGCCAAGCGGAAGCAGCAATGACACAACCACAGCGCAACAGGCCAGGCTGACTGCCGTGCGGTGAAACGCCCCGCCAAGCCGGTCTGCGAGAATCTCCGGGCACACCCCCTGACTTTCCCACGGCCAGGCGATCTCGCGTCCGCGAAAAATCAACAGTACCGCCAACGGCAACAGCGCCAGCACCCAGCCATACTGCCAAGCCAACTTGAAATTATAGGTTGAGCTGAATTCCACCCAGAATTTCGCCGGAAAAACATTTACCTGCAGGATCGCCGGCACGGCGATGTTGTTAAACGCCAAGGCAAACACGATAATCCCCGACTGCATCAGCGCCGACCTCGACAGTGGGAGCAGCACTCCTTTCACCAACGGCCAGCCAGCCAGCCCCGGCTCCGCATCCAACAGCTCCGGCGTCAGTCGCTTGAGGGCGCCGAAGGACAAGAGGCACGGCACCGGCCAAAGCATCAGCGTCAACACCCACACCGCGCCGCCAAATGAGAATATATCCAGCGGCAGCACCGTTTTCAATAACCCCACGTTGCCGAGCAAACCCAGCCACGTGTTCACCACCAAAAATGGAGGTAGTGAAAAAGCGGCCAACGATCCGCACAGCACAACAACGCGCCAGCGCCCGGAAGCTGCCGCCAGAAAAACGGCCACAAACCAACCTATGGCCATTGCGAAAAACGAAACCAGTGTCGCGAACCCAAAACTGTTGAGCAGCAGTCCCCAGCTCATTTAGTCGAGGAAGATGGAATTCAGTTCGGCAACCGCGCGTTCGTTTTCAGCGACCACGCCTGGCCAGGTAATCGTGTCAGAAGCGCCCGGCGTCCCCGGATCCAGTGCTCCGGCTACGACCAGCGCATCAATCACCGACTGCAACTGCAGGTGCTTGGCCAAGCGCTTGGCCAAACCCGGCCGCGGCGCGCCGGCGATGTAGCCGATCGAGTTGCGAATCGAAAACCCATCCTGCGAAAGTGACTGGCCGGCAATCGGCAGGCCGTTTTTCAACCCGGCACGAACGTCGTCCGAGTCGGTCAGGCCAAGCGACACCTCTCCCCGCCCCACGAGTTGTACCACGACCGAATTGCCGTCCACGGTCATCACGTCGTTCGCCTTCAACGCCCGGCACCAGTCGCGCCAGTGCGCCTCCCCCCATTGCTGGCGCAGCACCTGAAAATGTGTGGCGGTGGATCCAAACAACGGCAGCGCGATCACCACCTTCCCACGCCACTGCGCGTTGGTCAGCGAGGTCAAATCTTTCGGCAACGTCGCACGGCTTAGTTGGTTGGTGTTCCAAACCCATTGACGCGTCCGAGCGCCAAACGTCTCCACCGGCTGCCCCTTGTCCAGCACGCCACGGGATGCAAGCTGGTGAGTCCGAAACTCTTCGTTGTTCCAAAACAGGTCGCACTGCGGGTTGTCCTTTTCGGCGATCAACCGGTTGACCAGACCGACGGTCTTGACCGCCTCGCTGTCATAAACCGCCCGAACCGGAATACCGGTCTGCTGCTCGAACTCACGCAGAATTGGCTCAGCGTAAACCTGGTCCTGCGACGTGTAGACAGTGACCGCATCGCCTCCGGAACCGCACCCAACCAGCAGCAGGGCCGTCACAAAAATCATCCATTTTTCCACCCAGGTATTCATGCCGTGCGTCGATGGTAAAACCACCATTCAAACATCAAAAAACCGAGGCACAGCATGGCAATCCAACGCCATGCCTCCTTGTCGGCGTCCAGTTGCACCGTCGCCTCCACACGGCCGTACTCTCCCAATTGCAGTTCCTCCCGAGGCCCGATCGCACTCTCGCTGGCGTCAAGCAGGTTAACGCAAAAAGCCACCTCGTTCGTCCCCAACACCGCGCGATAGACCCCCTGCTGAAATGTGTTCGCGAAGATCAATTCGCCGTTGGCAGTAGTTTGCGTTGGTTCTTCGCTTCCGTTCGGCAAAGTCACGGTGACGGTTGACTCCTCATCGGCCATGCGGATCGCAAACGATTCGCCCGCGCGAAAGCTGGTGCCTACTTCCGGACTCAGCCAGTCCATCGCGTTGGCGATGAAAATCGGGAACGACACTCGCAGTGGCCAAGTGCTGTCGAGCGGATTGAAGCCCACCCAGACCGCCCGCTGCCCGTCATGCTCGCCGGCGGCGAGCAGCGGTGCAGACGGCGACTCCACCAGCGGCGTCATCCATGTCGGCAACGTGGCGTTCATCGCCTTCGCGAGTTGTACGTTGTCAAAGTTCACAAATCGCAACAGGGCGTGTGTACTTTTCCAGTCGACGATCGGCGGTGCCTCGAGCGTGCCGCTTGGACGAAACCAGTTGGTCGACTGCGTGTGGATTGCCAGCACGTTGCCGCTTGGCCAAGCCCTTGGCTGCACGGCATCGAGGATGACAACATCCGCCGACGGATCCGGATCAGACAGCGAGGCCACCATGGTCAGGTCCAACTTGGGCACGCTGCGCAGCGCCTTCTCGAGAAAAGCGTTGCCAGAGGTCACGAGCAACGCCTTCACGTCACGACGGGCCAGGCTCAATACCGAGCCGGTGTTGTCCACGGCGAGGGCATCGTCGCTATTCAGCTGCATGCGAAACACGCCGTTGGTTTGCTGGCTGGCCACAAACACGAGCGACGCCGTATTGGTAGGCCCCACGCTGACCCGGCGGCTCCCCACCAGTTCCTCACCAAAAAACAGCGACACATCACTGGCCAACGTGTTGGTCGAGGCATTGCCGATGGTGGCAAAAATCGCCTGCTGATTCGCCTGCTCCGGGTGCGGTCGCACTTCGAGCGACACAATGCCGAGGTTGTCCCCGCTTTCTCCCACCCGATGGTACACGAGGTTCAGGTCCTGCAGCTCGAAGGTATCAAGGTCGGAGGAAATGCCGTCACTGAACAGGTGCACCTCGGCCTTGAGCCGGTTACGGGTGAGGTTTTGTGCGAGCTTGATGGCGTCAAGCAGCCTTGTCGGGGAGTCAGTTGCCTGCGCTTGGCCAAGCGCACTGCGCAGCACCGGCTTGGCACCGGTTGGCGACTGGCGAACCTCCGTAACGCCCCCGGACAGGATGAGTACCATCTCGTCGCTGTCATACATACCGTCGATCAACTTGCCAATTTCAACCTTCGCTTGACCAAGCCGGTCGGGTGACACATCGGTCGACTGCATCGAGGCAGACACGTCCAACACCACCACTAGAAACCGGCCGCTCTCCATCTTGCCGGCGAAGTACGGACGCGTGAGCGCAAACACCGCCAGCGCCAGCAGGATCAACTGGATGATCAACAACCAGTTGTGCCGGAGTTTTTGAAACGGGGAGTTGGCCTGTGTCTCGTTGAGAAATCGCTGCCACAGCACCGTGCTCGAAACCAGCCGTGCCACGCGACGGCGCTTGAGCAGATAAAACACCACCACCACCGGCAGGGTCACGGCGAACGCCAATGCTTCCGGCGAGAGAAAATTCACCGCCACATGCCTCCCGTCCGCATGGCCTTAAGCAGCAGATCGTCTATCGGTGTGTCGGACTGCGCCAACTGGTAACGGATGCCCCGCGCCCGGCAATACTCCTGCAAGCGGCGACAGTAGTTTTGCACCGTGGCACGATACGACTTGAGCCGATATTTGCCGAAGGTCACCTCCTGCTCCGCACCGGTCTCGGAATCGATCACCCGAAGGTCACCGTAGCTCGAGGGCTCCAGTTCCTCCGGGGC
Source organism: Verrucomicrobia bacterium UBA6775 (assembly GCA_002453165.1). Classification (GTDB taxonomy): domain Bacteria; phylum Verrucomicrobiota; class Verrucomicrobiia; order Limisphaerales; family UBA1096; genus UBA1096. The sequence goes on along the minus strand of DKGH01000033.1, from coordinate 43 downwards.
AAGAATCTGCACGGCATGCACCTCCGAGCCGCGGCTGGCCAGC
>DKGH01000025.1 GCA_002453165.1 Verrucomicrobia bacterium UBA6775 | reverse complement strand
GTCGTTTATCGCAAATGAGACGGTTTGATCGGGATAGAGAGTTAGAATGAGCTCTGATTCCTTTCCGTGCTCACTAATCTTCGCCGTATAGGTTCCCGAATGATCCGGTTTGGAACCGCACCCAACGAACAACAACAAGGCCAAAAGCGACGGGAAAATATGTTTTAGGGAGTTCACAGCTCCCATATACTGATTATTTTCAAACATGATTACAAGTCATATGATAATCAAAAGGCGCTTGGCCAAGCGCTCGATTCAATTCCGATCTCATGTGAAGTTGGAATCGGGAAAACCCAGTCATACAACAACCGAGTTTGACCGGATTTCTGAGATTACCGCTCGTATTTCTTCCGATTTTTGGTAACTTTTTCGTTTTTAAGCGATCTTATCAGAAGGATTGCCGAGATGAATCAACGATCCAACATAACGATGACTTTGACCGGGGCGCTCATCGTTGCTTCGATTGGCCAAGCGACGGCTGCTGACGCCAACCCGAAAGGCATCGAGTTTTTCGAGAAAAACATCCGGCCGGTGCTGGCGAACAACTGTTACCAATGTCACTCCGCCGATGCCCGCAACCTCAAGGGCGGCCTTTTTCTCGATTCCAAACAAGGCATCCTCAATGGCGGTGACTCCGGCCCGGTAATCGTCCCGGGAAATCCCAGTAAAAGCCGGTTGATCGAGGCCATTCACCACAATGGCAAACTCAAAATGCCGCCCAAGCGCAAGCTCCCCGACCGGGTAATTGCGAACTTTTCCGAATGGATCTCCATGGGCGCGCCTGACCCTCGTGTGGCTAACGGCGGCAACCCGGTAAAAAGTGAAATTGACCTCGAGGAAGGCAGAAAGTTTTGGTCTTTCATTCCCCCAACGAAAAGCCAAGCACCCGCTGTAAAGAACGCCGCTTGGCCAAGGGGTGAAATTGACCAATTCGTGCTGGCCAAGCTTGAGGAAAAAAACCTGACTGTCACACGGGACGCCACTCGAAGGGAACTGATTCGCCGGATCCACTTTGACCTCACTGGCCTCCCCCCAAAGCCCGGGGAGATTTCCGACTTTCTGACCGATCAATCCGAGGACGCGTTTGAGAAGGTCGTCGACCGATTGCTGCGTTCACCGCACTTCGGCGAACACTGGGGCCGCCACTGGCTAGATGTCGCACGCTACAGTGAATCAAATGGAATGGAGCGTAACTACACCTACCCGCACGCTTGGCGATATCGTGATTACGTCATCCGTTCGTTCAACCGAGACAAACCCTTCAAACAGTTTATCCGCGAACAGATCGCCGGGGATCTGCTCGGCCGCGACAAACGCAAACCAACCGACGACGAATTGATCGCCACCGGTTTTCTCGCGCTTGGCCCGAAGCCACTTAATCAGGGCAACAAGGCTCTCTTCAAACTGGACGTCGTCGACGAACAGATTGACGCCACGACACGCGCCTTCCTTGGCCTGACGGTTTCCTGTGCCCGTTGCCATGACCATAAATTCGACCCGATACCGACGAAGGACTACTACGCCATGGCCGGTATTTTCCGCAGTACCGATGCCCATTACGGCACCATCAACGGCCAAGGAAATCGCCAACCCTCACGGCTGTTGACGATCGTCGGCAGCGATAAAAACCGCGCCCAAAAAATCCGCAATCACGAATTCAAATTGGATCAGGAAAACGCGAAACTACTGCTCATGCAGGAGGAAAACCGGGAGTTGCGGGCGCTGAAAAAAAAGGCAAACGCCAACCAAAAAGCTCGAATGCGCCGCCTCAATCGCGACATCAAGGCGGCACGCGCGAACATAAAAAATCTCGAGGAACAGGCCCCTGCGGCCAACTTCGCCATGGGCGTCAAGGACGGCCGTGTGTCGGATGCCCGAGTGCTCGTCCGCGGGGAGATTCGCAATCAGGGACCGGTCGTGAAACGCGGGTTTCTGCAGGTGCTCGACCACGTGAAAGCCTACCCCATTGGCTCCCGGGCAAGCGGACGCATGCAACTCGCCTCGTGGCTGACCCAGCCGGATAACCCACTCACGGCACGCGTCATGGTCAACCGCGTTTGGCATCACCTTTTCGGTGCCGGCATCGTGCGGACAGTCGATAATTTCGGAGCCACCGGCGAACGCCCCTCCCATCCAGAATTACTGGATCATCTCGCGATGAAATTCGTCGAGAACAATTGGTCGGTAAAATCGATCATCCGTGAAATCGTTCTGAGCCGATCGTATCAACTTTCCAGCGAAATGGTGGAGGCTAATCTCAAGAACGACCCAAACAACCGGTTGCTTTGGAGGATGAACCACAAGCGCCTCAGCGCGGAATCGCTGCGAGATGCTATGCTCGCCACCAGCGGCCGCTTGAACCCACAACCGGCAGATGGATCCGAGATCACCAAGATTGGAGATGTAATCGCCGCCCGCGCCATGCGGCAATTAAGCCAAGGGCAGCGAAATACCAACCGGCGAAGTGTCTATCTGCCCATCATGCGAAACTCCCTTCCTGAGATGATGCGTATTTTCGACGCCGCCGAACCAAGCCTGATTGTGGGCAAACGCAACGAAACCACCGTGCCGACCCAGGCGTTGTACCTGATGAACAGCCCGTTCGTCTCAGGCCAAGCGGTCGCCATGGCTCGGCGAATCATGAACCGCACAGAGCAACCCCCCGAGGGCATTCGACTGGCCTACGAGTTGGCATTCGCGAGGGCCGCCACGGATGACGAAGTGTCAAAGGCACAGAATTTTTTGAGTGAAGTCTCGGAAGAAAAAGACACCCCCGGGCAATGGGCGATCTTTTGTCAGGCACTACTTGCCAGTGCAGAATTTCGATACATCAACTAGTTAAAGCCTGCCGCTTGGCCAAGCGGCGCACCGAAAATGAACAAAGGAAACAACAACTTGTGCAACAACCGCCAGATGCTGCTGTCGCGCCGTGATGCGCTGAAAGGGCTCTCGGCCGGCTTTGGCTACATGGCGTTCGCCGGGCTCGCCAGCCAGGCTGCGGTAAACTCACCGCTGGCCCCGCGCCGCCCCCACTTTGTCCCGAAAGCCAAGCGCGTCATTTTCTGCTGCATGCGCGGTGGCCCGTCGCACGTGGATACCTTCGACCACAAACCAGCCTTGGTCAGGGACGAAGGCAAGGAGTTGCCCAAGTTTCGCAACCGCGAACTGATGCCCTCCCCTTGGGAATTCAAGCGTCACGGTCAGAGCGGACTTCAGGTTTCTGAATTATTCCCCAACCTCGCGCAGCACGCCGACGACCTATGCCTACTTAACGGCATGTACTCCTCTGTACCGGCGCATCCCCAGAGTTTCCTGCAACTGCACACCGGCAGCTTTCAATTCGTGCGTCCGTCCATGGGATCGTGGGTGCTTTACGGCCTGGGTTCTGAAAACCAAAACCTGCCCGGGTTCATTTCACTTTGCCCTCCCGACAACGTCGGTGGCGCGCAAAACTACGGCAGCGCATTTCTCCCCGCCTTTTATCAGGGTACGAAGATTGGAAACTTCAACCAAAACATAAAGGCAGCCTCCCTCCGAAATCTTGGCAACCAAAACATGTCCGGAAAGCTGCAGCGCCGCCAACTGGACTTCGTGCAGTCGCTAAACCGCGACCTGCTTGATCGCAAAAAACAAAGCTCACAAATCGAGGGCGTCATCGAGTCGTACGAACTGGCATTTCGCATGCAGTCGGCCGTGCCCGAGTTGATGGATGCCAACGATGAAAACGAGTCAACGCTAAAACAGTACGGCATCAACAATCGAGCCACAGAGAATTTTGGCCGCCAATGCCTGATGGCACGGCGGTTTGCCGAGGCCGGGGTTCGCTTCATCGAAATAACGCATGGGAACTGGGATCAGCATCGGAATCTCAACGCAGCCCTCACTCGAAACTGCGCCGCCACCGACAAACCACTCGCCGCGCTACTGAAGGATTTGAAGGAGCGAGGACTGCTCGACGAAACACTCGTCGTCTGGGGCGGTGAATTTGGCCGCACACCGCACATCCGGCAGGATGACGGTCGGGATCACAACTCGACCGGGTTTAGTTTTTGGATGGCCGGCGGCGGAGTGAAAGGCGGCATGGTTCACGGGGCCACCGATGAGCACGGCGTGGCTGCGGTGGAAAACCGCATGCACTTCCATGACCTCCATGCCACCATCCTTCACCTTTTGGGTTTGAATCACGAGAAACTGACTTACAAGTACGCCGGCCGGGATTTTCGACTCACCGACGTCCACGGCGAAATCGCCCATGATATCATTGCTTAACGGCACTTTTGGCCAAGTGAAAAAAACCCCCGGCAAAGGTTGACTTTTTTCGATCATGGGGTGAATTTCTTCACGGCTTAATGCTATATCTTGTGGCCGTATTTGAATCAGTCACTACATGCAGCCAAGTTAGCTTGGTTTGATTTGAATACATTGCCGCTCGATTCGTCGGTAACGATTCCGCGAAACTGGCGATTGTACCGGTATAAAACTAATGAAAATCAACTTAAAATCCAGCAAGTCCCGCAAGGGTGCATTCACACTCATCGAAATCCTTCTGGTGCTCGTGATAATCGGATTGGTAGCCACGGCAGTAGTCGTCAACCTTATACCCCAACAAGAAGGGGCTGAAAGAAATACCGCAAAGATACTTGTCGACAATGTCCGAAGCTCACTGGACACATATCGACTAAACATCGGTCGCTACCCTACAGAGGAAGATGGTGGCTTATTGGCCCTTTTAAAAAAACCGGAATATGAAAACGAGAGACTGGGAGCAAAATGGAGCGGTCCCTACGTGAAGAAAGATACGGCTTTAACTGATCCCTGGGGCAATCAACTTGTTTATGAACCCGCCGATCCAGAGTTCAAGCAACCCGAGGATCCGGATTATCGACTTTACTCAATGGGCCCGAACGGTATCGGTGGCGATGAGGACGATATCGGCGACAAGGAAAACGAGGAGGAAGTCGAAAGTCTTGAAGAACTAGGCGAAGCCGGCGATACGACGACCGGTAATGAATAACCGGCCGCACTTCGTCGGCACATCCAACAAGGGGTTTTCGCTGTTGGAGCTTCTTTTGGTGCTGGTGATAGTGATGCTTCTTTTTGGCGCCGCGGTTTTTGAGTACAGCTCAATGGGCCGCGGCGCTTCTCTTTCTGAGGGTGCCAATCGATTGGAATCCCTGTTCCGCTTTGCAAGAAGCGAGTCGGAGCGAAGCAGCAAACGGGTACGAATCCGATTCGGCCCGATCGAATCCCAAGCAGGAGATTTCACCGCACCGGATAATTCCACGAACACCGTCGAGATCGCATCCACTGAAGAGTCCTATCCCGTGGTTGAGTGGGAGCCGAATCCAGTCGAAATGCCCGGGCAGTTCAAGCCACTCGCTAACTCTGCATCATTTACCGAGGGGATAAATGACCTCGTGAAGATCGAGTCAATTCAGCTCTCAGGACTTGATGCCCAAATGGCAAGGATCAACACCAAGACGGACTCCAGCGGTGAAGCCCCAACGGACAACTCCCTTGAACAGATGGAGAACACGCTGCCAATCCTTAACTTCTTTCCTGATGGGTCATGCGATTCAGCCCGCATTCAACTCGCCGACCTCAACCCGGAAAACCTGAACAAATCGATCGTCGAGTTGATGGGTTACACCGGCACTGTTAAACATCAGCTCATCAAGATTTTACCGGAGCAAATAACCGGACCGGGCACGAACGAAGTGGCCGAAGCCGAGGCTTCACTTGGCCAAGCGGAACCAGCGCCATGATCATCCCATCCCATCATCCCCGCCTCCGCTTCACCACCGGGGCCGTGTTGTTCGAAATCGTGCTGGCGCTCGTACTGTTCACATTTTCCGTAACGATCATTTCCAACAGTTTCAGTGCATCCCTCCGCAGTGTGGATCGAATGCGGCATGAGTTGAATGGAGCTAATCTGGCAACCTCAACTCTCGCCGAGATTGAACTTGGGCTGAAACCGCTGGAGACCGCCCCACCTACTGTGTTCGAACCGCCATTCGAAAAGTGGACCTGGCAGATCGAGGTAACTGAGCCAAGCGAAGATCTGGACATGGGCGGAGGCCTGTCGTTGGTGGAAGTCATCATTCAATCGGAGGAACTTGGTCGGGAGACACGCCTTGCCCGAATGATCCGAGGCCAAGCGTCGCCCCTGCTGCCAGATGAGTAAACAATGAGCAACATCACCCAACCGCGCTTGGCCAAGCGACAACGACGGAGAACAGCCTTCACGCTTCTTGAGGTGCTGTTCGCCGTGGTGATCGCTGCCGGCTTGCTCGCTACGGCGATGTATTTTTATCATAAATCAAGCCGGTTCAGGTCGGATCTCATCCTTGAGACGGAACGCATCGCCAGTGCCCGCTTGATCTTGAACCGGATGAGCACCGAACTGCGGAGTACACTGCACCACCCAGTCCGCAACATTGGCTTCAAGGGTGGTTCAAACTGGGTTGAGTTTCTGAAGACAGAGATTCCCAGCGAGGCAAGTTGGGCGATGTCGACGGAAAACAGTTCGTCATCCGCATATCCCGAGGCCGGCTACCGCCTGATCCGATATGAGCTGGCCATGAAAAACGTGATCGACACAGGCTTAGATAACACAGCCAACCGCGAAATGATCGAGAACCTAAATCTAGACAATAATTCTGACGTAGCCCCCGGCGGTGATTTCCCTTCGTTGAAACAAGGTGATGCTATCGACCGAACCGAGCGGCGACTACTCACCGCCAAGGCGTCGACCAATTCTCTGGCCACTGTTCGCATCGAGCCGGTGCGAATCACTGACCAGTTGAAGTACATGCAGCTTCGGTATTTGAACAATGGTAACTGGGCCCAAAATTGGGGTGGCCCGACCCCCCCGACTGGTATCGAAATCAGCCTGGGCATTGCCCCCCTATCCGCAACCAACCTACTCGAAGAATACACCAATCACGTATATCGACGCATCGTCCGAATCCCCACATCGATCGCATCAACCACCCCTCCAAACGATACCAATCTGGAAGAGGAACAAACTATTCCATGAAACTTCACTCAGGTCATATCAGGCACAGCCGCGCCATCGCACTAGTCGGGGTGCTTGTGATCATCGGTTTATTATCGATGATTTCGTTGAGCCTGATGTACCGGATGAACGCAGCAGCTACATCCTCCGCCACAACGCTGCAATCCGAGCAGGCATGGGCTGCTGCGTTGAGCGGGCTCGACCGCGCCACAAGTGTTGTTTCCGACCCTATGCGAACGCCCATCGGTTGGTTGGATAACCCGACCGAGTTTGAACACCAACTGGTCTACGACGACGGCTCCGACAAGTGGTATTTCTCCGTCTTCCGACAAGGCAATCTCGAGTCGGGTAACATTGCCTATGGAGTCACAGATGAAGCCTCAAAGCTGCCCCTTGGCTTGACGAACGTCGTCCAAATGATGGCCGTGCCGAACATGACTCTTCCCGTGGCGGAAACGCTGGCTGACTTCGTCGACGGCGACTCCATCTCGCGCGACAACGGCGCCGAACAGGAAGCATACGACACGTTGCCGGTCGCTTACACAATCCCCAACCGGCAGGTCAGTTTTCTCGACGAACTGCTCCTCGCATACGGTGTCACAGCCGGACACCTCTACGGAGAGGATGCCAACCGCAACTTCAAGCTCGATTCAAACGAGAACGACGGCGAACTCCTTTCACCTCCCGACAATCAGGACAGTGCGCTGGCGGGTGGGTTGCACCGTTATTTCACACTCCATTCGCGCGATTGGAATGTCACCTCCGCAAACCAGCCACGGATAAAAATCAATGACCCCGAACTGGATTTAAATGAAACCGAACTGGACGAGGAATTGATCGGATTCCTACAAGCCAAGCGCAACGCGGAAGAGCCAATCGAGTCGATGCTCGACCTTGTCGGAGCAAAGATCACTATAACTGAGGAAGGGAATATCAAAAAGGATTACAGCTCCGGGGTTACAGTGGAGAATCTGCCGCAACTGTTTGAAACCTGCACGTTGAACCCCAACGAAATCTTGCCGGGCAAGGTCAACATCAACACGGCACCAGCCAACATCCTTGCCCAGGTTCCCGGGATCGATGAAAATCTAGCAACGACAATCGTCTCAACCCGCACTGGCATTTCCCCAGAAAAAAGTCGTTCCATCGTCTGGCTCCTTGAGACAGGGATCATGAGTAACGACCAGTTCAAGCAACTGGAACGCCACCTCACGGCGCGCAGCCTTCAATTTCACGTTCAGGTGGTCGGCTACGGACTACCCTCTGGACGGTTCCGCAGGCTAGAGGCAATTATCGATTTGATTGGCGGAACTCCGAGAATTATTTACCTCAGGGATTTGACCAAACTGGGTGTTCCGTACCATTTTAGTGCCCAGCAGGGCATGAACCTGACTCAGAATGACTGAATCCACCACAAACACGACGCGCGCTTGGCCAAGCGGCATGGCTAAGCTGGGCACCCACTTGAAGCGGCGGGGTGAAGTCACAGCTCTGGACATCGACAAGCGCTTGCTTCGGGTCGTTCATGTGACCTCATCACGGGGCTCGGCACAGGTGCGCCGCGTTGAACTGCTCCCGGTGCCAAGCGAGGATTTCGACCTGCAAAACCCAAGGAAAGTCGGAGAGTGGATCGGGGAGCAACTCAAGGCGATACGGCTCACTCCGGGAACAGTTGTCATGGCCGTGCGCCGGGGCGAGGCGGTCCTCAAGGAATTCCAACTTCCCCCTCTAAAGGACATCGGCGAGATAGCCTCGATGGTCAGGATGCGCGTCGGCCGCGAACTCCCCTTCCCCGAGTCCCAAGCCTCGATCGACTTCACTGTAACCAAGGCGCCGACCCGGAAGGAAATCAAGGCAGCAAAGAAGGACGGGGCATCCACCTCCGCACCCACCGAAGCCAAGGCGAATGTGGTCGTTTCCGCCATTAAGAACGAGACGCTTAACTATTACAAAACGATCGCCGAGTCTGCCGGGTTTGCGTTGGCCGGTCTCGGGCTTCGGCCAATGGCATCGTACCGCGCGCTCAAGGCATGTGCTCCCGAGTTGGAAAGCGGCGCTGTCGCACTCATCTCGGTACGCCGTCACGAAGTGGATGTGGATATCCTCATCGACGGAAGACTGGTATTCAGCCGCGAACTGTCAGTGGATCTCAAGCTTACCGAGGACAGCCTTGAACTGGAACGCAACGAGCGACTGAACCACACGTCAAAGGAAATATTCCGTTGCCTACACAGCTACGAAGGCTCTGGCGCCTATCAAAAACTGGATCAACTTTTCATCGCCGGTGGAACTGGGCTTGAGGATGAACTGCGCCAACAAATTCAGTCCGGTTCAGAGGCCGCATGCAACCGCATGCCCCTGCCGACGGCGATCCGTTTACCAGACGATAAGGCAGAGGACGCTGCCCGCGCCCTGACCTCGCTTGGTCTGGCACTTGGTTTCGTCGATGAACGCGGTCTGACGGTCAACTTCCTATCTCCCAAGAGACCAGTCGTACGGCGAAATGAGGGACGCACCAAATGGCTGCTAGGGGTATGCCTCCTGCTCGCAGCGGTAGTCATGTTGTTTTCATTCAGAAACCGCTACGAATCGGAAGCGAAATCCAACTACGAAAAACTGAACCAAACCTGGTCGAAACTCAACAAGGGCGATCGGGCAAACAAGATCGTTAACCGGACTGGCCGCGCGGTTTTGGATTGGCAGAACGACTCGAAAGATTGGCTTGGCCACTTTGCATTCATCAGTTCCGTGTTGCCACAGTGCGACAAAGTTTACCTCACATCGCTTGGCACGCGCAGGGCCGGCCGCAGCGGAATTCTGTCATTTCAACTTCAGGCCAAGGACAGCGATACCCTGCATGAGGTTGAGAAGACTCTGCGCGATTTGGGGTACGTTTTCAAATCCGTCCCGCACACACCCGGCAACGACCGCCACGGGTACTCATTTCGAGCCGCTTTTGATCTGCTGATTCCGGACAACTTCGATCACGATTTTAAATCTAACCTCAAGACCAACTCACCCCCCGCGCGGATCGAGGATGACATTCATGCCAATGGCCTGACAACTGCCGGCAAACAACAGGAGGCTCACAATGGCTAAGCCAAACCTGAAGAACGTATTGCTGGCCATCATCGGCCTCATGGCATCCGCAATATTCGTTACCAAGGCAATCGCCCCCTGGATGGTCAATCCGGTAAAGGAATGGGAACGCAAGTCAACCGATCGAAAAAATAAGATCAACTCACTGCAGAAAACCCAAAAGACAGCGGACCTGTACCGCAAGCGCCTGGCCAAGTTGAACACTCAGGGCTTCGCCGGCACTCAAGCGGAGGCTTCCGCATCCATGGGCGAACACATCACCGGACTCATCCGCCAGAGCGGCCTATCCGAGATCGCCTTTTCACGTCGCCCGTTCGAACCACGTGCCATTGTCAAAAACGGGCCGAAACCGTTCGGCTACACCGTAAACGGTCAGGGTTCATTGAAAAAAGTCACCGACTTGATCTATTTGCTGCAAAACGATCCTCACATCCATCGTGTGGAAAACATCTCCCTTTCTCCTGTCAGCGGAAGCAACGACGTTCGGGTGAATTTCCAATTTCTGTCACTGGTTATCGGAACCCAGTACGGAAAATTCACCGGCACGAATGCCCCCCCGATTTTCCCGGCGCTCGACAGCGAGGATCGAAGTCTTTACGCCGGGATCACCAAGCGCGCCCTGTTTTTGCCGTATCAAAAACAGCCCCCACCTCCTCCGCCACCTCCGGCGAAACCGAAATCAAAACCGCCTTCCTCTCCGCCCCCGCCCGGCCCTGAGACCTACAAGGTCGTCTCCCTCTCCGAATGGCAGGGAGAACAGGAGGTCATGATTTTCGACACGAACAAAAATAAAACCAAAAGCTACAAACTGGGCGACGACCTTGCGGGTGGAACAATTGTGATGATCGATTACCGCCAAATGCCCTTCCCTGAAAAACCAGCCCTGCTTTCACAGAGCCGCGTTATCATCTCCATTGAGGACGACTTTTGGGCAATCGAACGGGGCAGCACCCTTGCGGAAAAACACAAGCTCGCGCCGGAGAAGCTGCCCGAGCGCTTGGCCAAGCGTGAACTATGAGCCAGGTCGTCAAGTTGCTGCGCGACCTCATCGCGTTGCCTAGTGTGAACAATGCATTCCTCCCACCCGGCGATCCTCACGCTGGTGAGGAACGTGTCGCTGACTACCTCAAAAACCGGGCGAGAAAGGCCGGTCTCGAGATCGAAACTCAGGCAACGAATAGTGGCCGTGACAACTTGATCGTCCGCTTGAAGCCACTTGGCCAGGCAACACACAGGATCATTCTCGCCCCACACATGGACACCGTGGGCGGAGACCTCGACAAGATTTTCCGCCCAACAAAAAAGGGTGAACGCCTTCATGGCCGCGGAGCCTGCGATACCAAGGGCAGCGTCGCCGTAATGTTCCATGCAATGGAGCACTTGGCCAAGCGACACCGACCAGCCAACACGGAGATCGTTTTCATCGGGTTCGTCGACGAAGAGTGTAATCAAACCGGTTCCCGCGCATTTTCCAAACTAAAACTGAAAGCCAACCTCGCCCTCGTAGGCGAACCAACCCGTTGCAGGGTGGTCACCGCGCACAAGGGCGACCTTTGGCTGCGCCTCTCAACCAGAGGCAAGGCGGCTCACGGTGCAAGGCCGGAGCTTGGGCGAAATGCCATTCACACGATGGCAAAGTGCATCAACGCCATCGAGACGGAATACGCGCAGAATCTCGGGAAAAGAAGGCACCCCGTACTCGGCCCTCCGACGATCAACACCGGGATTGTCCAGGGAGGCTCGCAGCCGAACATCGTGCCGGACGTCTGCGAAGCTGACCTGGACCGACGCACACTACCCGGAGAATCGTTTGCAACGATCCGCCGCGAAATCGGTGAGGTATTAAAAAAGCGAGGCTTGAAAGCACGGCTGACGAACGTCAAGGGATACACCTGTCCGGCGATGGAGACCGATCTAACGCTACCCATGGTACAACTGCTCATGCGTACCGTGAGACAGACGAAACCGTTGGGTGTAGACTATTATTGCGACGCTGCGAACATCGCTACCACGGGAGTCCCTGCCATTGTCTGGGGCCCAGGCGACATCGCGCAGGCCCACACCGCTGATGAGTGGATTTCCATCCGGCAACTCGAGCGCGGCATGGATGTGCTGACCCGATTCTTTTTGTCGCTGCCGTAGTTTAGCGGCACACTTTCCGCATGAGATTGGCCCTGCTGACGCACGAACCATTTTACCCGCCATCCGGCGGTGGTTCAGCGGAGGCGGTGTATCTCGTCGAGGAAATGGTGCGCCGCGGACACGAGGTTCACCTATTCTGCCCCGCGTTACCCGACCACCCCGGGATCGCTGAACAGTTTTCCATCCGCATCCACCCCTTCACCGGTTGGCAGATGGGGCGCTACACTAACCTTCGTTCGCTGAAATACCTCGCATACCCTCGAGCACTGAGAAAAATGGTGCTAAAGGCTGCGACGGAAATTGAGTTCGACGCCATCTTTTCGCAGCACGCCATCTCTGCTGTTGCCGCCGGAAAACTCAAATCCGATCTCAACCTTCCGGTGGTCATGAATTTCCTGGATTACCTGACCGGGTTCATGGAGTCGTGGCCCCGCTGGGTCATGCCCCGCGTCATCCTAAATCGATTGATGCGTTTCGAGTTAAACCTGCCGATCCGTTACGATGCCGACGCTGTTCTCACAGTATCGACTGAATTAGCCAAGCGGTTCATCGACAATGGTTACCCTGATTCCCGCACACAGACCATTCACTACGGCTACGATGCGACACTCTTCCCCTTCTCATCCACCTCCTCTGCCCTAACCCCAACCGTCGTGATGCATGGATCGTTCGACACGCATCATCTCGGGCCGTTCGCGATCGAGGCCATCACCCAAATCGCCCGGGCCAAACCGGAAGCTCATTTTCTTTTCATCGGAAAAGAAACCGCAGCCTTGGAAAACTTGACCAAGCGCGTACGCCGGTCTGTCCGTTCAGCAAATATTCAATGCACGGGTTTCGTCGATTACAAGCTGATCGCCGACGGACTTGGCCAAGCGCATGTCGGCATCATCCCGTACGAATCGTCCGTCGGGACGCACAGCGCATTCGTCGCAAAGATGGTGGAATACGCGGCAGTTGGCCTCCCCGTAGTCAGCACCCCGCTGTCCGGTGTCATGGCTTTTTTCAAAAACGAAGCATCGATTTGCTTTTCAAAATTCGACGCCACCCATTTTGCCGGGGATGTTTTGCGTCTGCTGGACGCCCCCCCGCCTGAGAGTGATAGACAACGCTTGGCCAAGCGCGTCGCCGCAGAGCTTGACTGGAAAGTGATTTGCCGCAAAGCCGCGGACCGGCTGGAGGCCGTAGCTTCATGAGCGAATCCCGGGAGACATTTTTCCGACAGGGAAGCTGGATGCTGACCGCCACGTTTCTCGGCGGCGTCCTGATGTTTGCCGTCCACTTTTTTGGCGGATGGATGAATAGCGGTGAGTACGGCCTGTTCGTAACCCTGCTTCAGGTTTTGAATCTTATGATGATTCCGGCGCTTGGATTGCAAACCGTGTTCGCCCAACGAACCGCAGCGGCATCCTCGGATGATGAACAGTCCAACTTGGCCGCCTCAATCCGGAAGATTTTCCTGATATGTTTCATCGGATGGCTGACGGCTGGAGGTGTCGCACTACTTCTTGAGTCACCGATTCTCAAAGCGCTCAAGGCCGGTGATCCGCTACCCATTTACCTGACAATTCTCATCGGACTCCCTCAGCTCTGCCTCCCTATGCTGCTGGGCATTTTGCAAGGACGCCAAATGTTCGGGTGGCTCGGCTGGGCCGCCGTTGCGAATGGCGCCGGCCGATTTTTGGCGGTCGGCCTTCTTGTTGCCGTCTTTTCCTGGCAGGCAGTGGGTGCAGTCGCTGGAGTTTTAATCGGGCTGACCGTTTCCTGTCTTCTTGCAGGCTGGCACGGTCGCCAAGTTTGGGCGAAGAGCCTTGCATTGAGCGGTCAGTTTCATGCCAACGAATGGCTTCGGCGCATTGTGCCGCTCACGCTCGGTCTCGGGGCGAGCCAAGTCATGTTGAGCGCCGACATGATTGCGGCCCGCAACATCCTGAGTGCGGCCGACTCCGGGCCTTACGGTGCGGCTGGTATGTTTGGGCGAGGTCTGGTGATTTTCACCGCTCCGTTGGCAGCGGTGATGTTCCCAAAGATGGTGAATGCTCTCGACGATTCCAAGACGACCGTCCTTGGGCAGGCTATCAAGGGAACGATCCTGCTTGGCCTCTTGTGCTGCGTTGGATGCTCACTCGCCGCGTGGTTGCTTCCGGATCTTTCAGAAAAAATAGAATCGCTGGCCGGCAAACAAAAAGTGATCTCTGAGATTGGCGCGCTACTGCCCTTTTTTGTTTGGGGCATGTTACCTCTGGCCCTAGCGAATGTTTATGTGGTCGCACTGTTGGCCAGGGAGCAATACCGGGGCGTCCCCATGCTCGTTGCGGTGGCTGTGGTTTATGCGGTTGCCCTGCTCTGGCTCGCAATTAAACCAGAACCACCGAACCAACAAACCATCGTCCTGACGCTGAGTGGCTTTAACCTGATTTACCTTGGGGTTGCCAATCGCTTGGACAAGCGCCTGGCCATCTAGCCGAGTGAAGCCCCGGCGAGACGATAAGCCTTAAGCGCGTCGAGCAATGACTGGACGGAGGGGTAACGTTCGCGCGGATCCTTTTCCAATGCCCGACAGCAGATGGCCTCGAGCGTCGCGGGAATGGACCGATCCGGAGTTGCCTCGCTTGGCTTGAGCAGCGCTTGGCCAAGCAGGTTGTCAGCCACGTCCTGCGCGGTCTTGCCGTGGAGCAACTGCTTGAGCGTCAGGATTTCGAAGAGGATGTTCCCGAGGCTGAACACATCCACCCTGCCGTCGATATGGGCATCACCTCGGGCAAGCTCAGGCGCCATGTAAAGCGGCGTCCCGTAACGTCGGCCGGCCGGAGTCAGGACCGGATCGGCATCCTTGGGCAACGGCTCATGCTCAAGATCCGATTCACCCCAGACCTTGGCCAAGCCCCAGTCCAGAACAAGCACCTCACCGAAACCACCGATCAAAATATTCGCCGGCTTCAGGTCGCGATGGATGACGCCGTGGTTGTGCGCGTATGCAACCGTTTGGCAAATTTGGATGAGCGAATCGATCAGCACATCAAGTGAGAACAACTGGGTGATTTTCTCGCTGCCATCGCGAAGGCCCTGAATGATGTCCCGCAGGTTGCGTCCGCGCACGCGCTTCATCGTGAAGTACATGTCGCCGTTGCGGTCGCGGCCCATTTCGTAAACCGGAACGGTGCCCGGGTGCGCCAGCTTGGCCGTTACGCGGGCTTCGCGGAGAAATCGCTGCGTCTCGATTTCCGACTCGCGCATCTCCGGATGCAGCGTCTTGTAGACGACTTCCCGATGGAGGTTGATATCCCGACAGAGAAACAGCTTGGCTGTCCCGCCCTCGGTCATCAACTTGAAGTCCGAGTACTTGAGCGACCCGCTTTTCCAGTGGACGGGAAAATCGCCATCCGTATCGGCCAAGTGCAGCGAAGTATCGTGCAGCGCCGATGTGTCGTTTGGATCTTTTTGAGAGTCGTTGCCCACCTCAAGGGCTATTGAAGGGTGCATTCCGTTTCCAGTCGAGTTTTGTTTCCACCCGGAACGCGATCAGGTAAGCTCCGCCGCGACTGATGACGTGAGGAACATCGTTTACTTCGACCTCGAGACCATGCGTGCAGCCGATGAGGTCGGCGGCTGGAAACACATCGACAAGATGGGGATGAGCATCGGTGTTACCTACAGTACCGGCAACGGCGAGTATTCCATTTATCAAGAGTCTGAGGTAAACGATCTCATCGAGGAACTACAACGGGCGGACCTCGTCGTGGGATTCAACCACATCCGGTTTGACTATGAGGTGCTGCACGGCTACACGCCGCTCGACCTCCGACAACTCCCCTCGCTCGACCTGATGGTCGATCTTCAACAAAAACTTTCCCATCGCCTCAAGCTCGACTCGATCGCCAACGCCACGTTTGGGGCCGAGAAAATTGCCGACGGCCTGCAGGCTTTGAAGTGGTACAAACAGGGGAAAATATTGGAGATTGCCGAGTACTGCTGCTACGATGTGAAAATCACGAAGATGGTGCATGAATTCGGATCCGAGAATGGATGCGTTTTTTACAACAACCGATTCGGCAAGGTGCTCAACGTCGATGTCGACTGGAGCACGGCTTAACGCCCGTTACTGAAGGGACTGGTAAATCTCGAGAACCCGCTCCAAATCCATCCCTTCCGGCTTGGCTTGCAGCAGCCACTCAAGGTCTTCTTTTGCCGCGTCAAACCTGCGGCTTTGAATCAACAACACGGCACGGGCCCAGCGATCAAAGGCCGAATCCGGTTGGATTGCCACCATCGGCTCCACGTAACGCAACAAATCTGCCGGGGCATCTTTTTGCTGCGCAACTCCCATCAGGTTGCGAAGCATGCGCAGCACAATTTCGCGTTTCGACGATACGGGAAGTTCGCTTACCGGAATGCTGCGCCCACTGTTTTCGCGTACCAACGCCTCAGTCTCTTCGATGGTCAAAAGTTTACCGCCGTCGAACGGATCAATGTACTGATCCCCACCCTTTCGCACATGCTTCACGATGAAATGCCCGGGCGCCCCGACGCCCACCACATCCGGAATACCACACCGCCGGGCCAACTCCATAACGAGCACTGACAGGGTAATCGGCAAGCCCTCACGATCGTCCAGCACGCGATTCATGTAGCTGTTTGCCTGATTATAGTAGTCCTGTCGGCTACCGTGAAATCCGTTCTCACGAAATAGAAAACCGAGCATTTTATTCAGCCTGACCTTCTCATCATCGCCATCGCCAAATTGCTCCCTGATTTCGCCCGCCATCATCTTCAACTGCTGCTCGTAATGCGCGACGTCGATCGCGGGATCATCAATCTTGGCGATCAACATGGATGCCTGAAACAGGTCAACACTCTCTTCATCCGCCTCAAACAGTGCGGCCAATTGATCCCGGACGAGGCGGCGGTGAAGTTGCTCCGACGACTGCCGCAGTTTCGCCGCTTTTTGTTCCAATCGCTTGGCTTCGGCGTCGAGATGCCGCAGGGCGCTTGCCGGGTTTTTACCCGCTCCGGTGATAGTCTCTTCAGTAAATCCACTCCCCAGATTGGACTCGGAGATCAGCGCTTGGCCAAGCGAAGGGGCAATCGGAGTCGAATCATCCTGAACTTTTGTGCCCAGTTGAAAATTCCGAAAACTGGCCACCGTGTTTCGAAACTTGGCCAAGCCGGCCCGACCACCGCTCAACCCGCGGTCACTCGATTCAAAAATCAGATGACCGTTGACGTAACAATAAAACCGGTTGCCTTCGTTGCGAACCTTCAACCGGTTCCAGTCACCGGGCAGGTAATGTCGCGTCAACCTTTGGTCTAGAATGGTCCACGAAAAAACATTCGCCCCATCAAACCGGGTGAGTCGCATCTGGCCAGCGCTGGGATAAAACCCATAGTGCCGATCTCCGCCATCCGCTGCCCAAGCCAAGCCGGCCGCCCCGGACTCATCATCGATCTTCACCTCCACCGCCAACTCGAATGGAGTCTCCGGCACGTCCCTTGTCGACAGGCACAGTGTGCGCCCCCCGAAACTTTCCCCCGCATGACTGACATGAATTCCCCCGCCCTTGCGCCTCCAATGCCCACCGAAAACCGTAGTCCACGCCTTCTGGCTCAACTGCCCGATGGTCATCCAGCGCTTGATCGGCACGGGATTTGGTTTCTCGAGAAGTGGCTTGAGCAAATTTGATGGAACGGCAAAGCCAAGGTTATCGGTCACAAGCGATTTCAAAGTGATCACCCCTTGAACCCTGCCGTGTAGATCCAGCATTGGCCCACCACTGTTACCCGGTTCGATCGGCAATGCGACCTGCAGCAATTCCACGTTCTCAAGCGTGCGCCGGGCAGAGAGCACGCCCTGCACAAAACTGAAGTCCAAACCATGCGGCGTGCCCATCGCCACCACGGAAGCACCCTGGCTCAGCTTGGCGGAATCCCCGATTGGTAGGGGCGTGAGCCCTGTCTTGTTTACCCGCAAAACGGCCAAGTCGAGAGTCCGATCCCACGCGTGCACCTCGGTCACCTCCAGTTCATCCCCGTTGGCTAAGCGCACCTGCACCGGCCGCCCCTCCCCGATCACGTGCAGGCTCGTCGCGATCAATCCGTCGGCGGACACGACAAACCCGGTTCCGACCCCCTCTTCGTTGTCGTCACGGCCAAACTGGGTCAGCACAACGATCGAGTCCCGGATCTGCTTGGCCAAGCGCTTGGCATCAAGCGGTTCTGCGGAGGGCAGCGATTGGCCAAGCGCACTTGTTGTAAAAACAAACAAGCCAAGCGCCATTGACACTCTGAAATTGTGCATGCCGGACTGTAGCCAAGCGAGGGAGGCATCGCACGGCTTTTCCTCGCCTCGACAGCAACCGGTGACTTGGGTACAACTGCCGCCGTCCAAAATCGCATGAACAAAAACGCATTCAACACGATTGTAAGCCGAAGTTTGCCTGTCATTCTGGGGCTGGCACTGGTCTCCACCGCATGGGCCGCCAAGCGCCCGAACATCATCATCGCCATGGCCGACGATATGGGCTGGAGCGACATCGGCTGTTACGGTGGCGAGATCAAAACACCCAACCTCGACAAGCTGGCCGCCAACGGGGTTCGATTCACCCAATTTTACAACACCGGCCGTTGTTGCCCGACTCGTGCAACGTTGCTGACCGGCACCTACGCTCACCAGGCCGGCATCGGCCACATGATGGGAAGCCGCAACCTCCCCGGCTACAAGGGCGACCTGAACAAAAACGTCCGCACCATCGCCGAGGTGCTAAAAGGCGCCGGTTATGCCACATACATGGCGGGCAAGTGGCATGTCACCCCGCACATCAAACCCGAAGGGCCCAAGTACAACTGGCCACGCCAACGCGGATTCGATCGGTTTTACGGAACCATTCACGGGGCGGGCAGTTTCTTTGACCCGAATTCGTTGACCCGCGAAAATACGCAGGTCTCGCCACTTACCGACGAGGGATACCAACCAAAGAGCGGCCCGTACTATTACACCGATGCGATAAATGACCACGCAGTTCGTTATATTCGCGAACACAAGGACAAGGAACAGCCGTTTTTCATTTACGCCGCCCACACGGCACCACACTGGCCGATGCACGCCCTGCCGGAGGACATCGCGAAGTACAAAGGCAAGTACGACAATGGCTGGGACACCATGCGCGAGGCACGCTACCAGCGACAGCTCAAGATGGGATTAATCGACGCGAACTGGAAAATGTCACCACGAGACGGAAAGGCTCCCGCCTGGAAAGACGCGAAAAACAAGGAATGGGAGATCGCCCTTATGGAAGTCTACGCGGCCATGGTCGACCGCATGGACCAGGGGATCGGCAACATCGTGAAGGCGCTGGAAGAAACCGGGCAACTGGACAACACACTGATACTGTTCCTCGCCGACAACGGGGGTTGTGCTGAAAACATGGGACGGCAAAGGGATATTCGATACAAGGACACCAACCCGGACAAAATCATCCCGATGGCCAAAGACGTCCTCCAGACCGAGATGATACCCAAACGCACCCGTGACGGACGCGTGATCCGACAAGGCACCTCCGTCATGCCGGGAGATGATACTTACCACGGCTACGGACTCGCTTGGGCGAACGCCAGCAACACCCCGTTCCGCGAATACAAGCACTGGGTTCATGAAGGCGGTATCAGTTCGCCGCTCATCGCTCACTGGCCCAAGGGCATCAATAAAAAACGCAACGGACAACTGGAAGGCCAACCCGGCCACCTGATCGATCTCATGGCGACCTGCGTTGACCTTGCAGAGACTGAGTACCCGAAGAAAGTCGGGGAGGTTGAGATCGTGCCCCTGCAGGGTGTGTCACTCACCCGCGCCTTCAACGGAAAAAAACTGCGCCGCAAAAAGCCGATCTACTGGGAGCACGAGGGCAATCGCGCCATGCGTGACGGCAAATGGAAACTGGTTGCCAAGGGGTCAACCGGCCCGTGGGAACTCTATGATATTGAAGCGGATCGCACCGAATTGAACAATCTCGCCGAGAAACACCCCAAGCGCCTCAAGCGCATGGTCGATGATTGGGAAGCTTGGGCCGTGGCCGCCCTAGCCAAGCCATGGCCTTGGAAAAATAAGTAGCTAACCAAGCGATTGGTCAAGCGCAGGAAATTTTCTCATAGATTAACGGACTCGCAGGCTCGTCCCTCCATTTTTTTTGCGCTCGGCTATCTTAGCGAGCCCGTGAACTTGGCCAAGCGGCTTACCGACTACACCTTTACCCAGCGGCGAGTCTCGGCTGACTTTTCCACGGCCTCGAGGACCTGTTGATTTTTCAGGCCATCCTCGAACGTCGGCTGAACCGAACTACCTTTGGCCACGGCGTTGACGAAGTCGGCGATAGCATGCACGAACGTATGCTCGTAGCCGATGATATGACCGGGAGGCCACCATTGTCCCACATATGGATGCACACCATTTTGCTGGGTGACAATGATGTCAGCAAACCCCTGCCGGTCGGTGGGGGCCTTGTTGTCGAAATACTTCAACCGATTCAAATCCTCGAGATTGAATTCGAGTGATCCGTCGGAGCCGTTGATCTCGATGTGGATACGATTCTTTCGGCCGGTCGCGTAGCGGGTCGCCTCGAGGTTGGCCAACGCGCCATTCTTGAATCGGCCAATACACTGGGCGGCATCATCGACAGTCACTCTCCCCATTTTCTTCGGGTTATCCGGCAGGGGGCGCTGATTGATGAAGGTGTGCATTTGACCGGTAATTTCATCGAATTCACCCACCAAATAACGGGCGAGGTCGATGATGTGAGCGTTGATGTCGCCATGCGCCCCGCTGCCGGCGTACTGCTTCTGCATGCGCCAAAGTCGAGGCGCCTTTGGATCCACGAGCCAGCTCTGGGCATATCGTGCGTGGTAGTGGCGAATCTGGCCAAGCGCCCCTTCATCGATCATTTTCTTCGCCTGGGCGATGGCGGGAATGCGCCGGTAGTTGTGGCAGATCATGTGAACGACCTTGGCCTTTTTGACCGCCTGCAGCATTTGCCGGCACTCCTTCACATTCATCGCCAACGGTTTTTCGCAGAGGATATGCTTGCCCGCCCTGGCGGCTGCGATCGCGATTTCGGCATGGGAGTCGTTCGGCGTGTTGATGTCGATGACATCAATTTCAGGATTGGCGACCACCTCGCGCCAGTCGGTCGCGGTATGATCCCATCCATATTGCTTCCGTGCCTTCTCGACGGCGGCGGCGTTGCGGCCACATATCGTGTGCAGCCGAACACCATGTTTCATGTCGAAAAAACGCGGCGCCTGACGCCAGCCGTTGCTGTGCGCCTTGCCCATGAAAAGATAGCCGATTAGGCCGATGTTTAATGTCTTCTTTGGCATTAGAAAAAAGAAGCCCACCGGGATGGGCTTCTGAAATTAAGCTGTCGCGCCGGCATCAGGAGATGGAAACCGGCTGACCGGTCGAAGCCGATTCATAGGTCGCATCGATGATCTTCATCAACGACAGCGCCTGATCCGGGGTGTTCAACGGCTCCTCTTCGCCCTCGACCGTAAGCACGAAGTTTTGTGCAGCGCGAATCCGCCCCATGTCCTCATTCGGCTCGGTGATAATGGAGCGATTCACGGAACGCCCATTCTCCTGGACATACAACTCGCAGTCGTCCACCGCAGTTTCGTCAAGACCGTCCACGTTGAACAGGCGACGAATCATGCCGCCTGCCTTTTTGCCCTGAAACGTCACGGACACTTCCTCGCGTTTGTTCATCTCCGCCCACGAAACCTGATAGGAAAGCACTTGGCCGGTTTTGAATCGTACGAACCCGTGAGCCGCGCTCTCTACATCGGTGACACCATCGGCGACATCCGGAATGCCCCACGGTCCCTTGAATGCCTTGTTTTCGATGAAATCATTGAATGTCTGCGCGAGTACGTGCTGCGGTTCCGGATTGCCCATGTAAAAAAGAGCCAAGTCGATCATGTGCAGCAAGTCGATCACCGGCCCACCTCCAGACAACTCTTTGTTCGTGAACCACCCACCGAACCCGGGGATACCAGTGCGGCGAATCCACTTGGCCTGAGCTGAGTTGATCGTCCCGACATCGCCAGCCTTGATGTAATCCATCAGGGCATACGACTCAGGACGGGCGCGGTTGTTAAAATCAAACATCAACACCTTCCCGGCAGCCTCGGCCGCGGTCTTCATCTCGGCGACCTCGGCCGCGTTCAGGGCCGGTGGTTTTTCGCAAAAGACATGTTTCCCTGCCTCGAGCAATTGCACCGCCAACGGCTTGTGAAAACGGTTTGGCGTGATAACGCTGACGGCGTCCAACTCAGGCAGCTTTTGTAGCATGTCACCGACGTCTCCAAATACGTTATCAACGCCCAGATCAGCTGCGGCCTTGCCGGCAGCAGCCTCATTCACATCACAAATGGCAACGATATCCGCCCCACCAGCGCGGAATCCACCCGCGTGGTATTGCAGCATCCCGCCAGCCCCGATTATTCCTACTTTGGTAGCCATGTTGTTTATACTCGCGGAAATTTAACCCACTTTTCCTTGGACTTGGAACTCTTCACAACCGTCTCGATGAAGGCCATGCCAATGATCCCGTCGCTAATGTCCGGAAAATCGTACCCCTTCTTTCGCGGATACTTACCGGCGATCTCGTCACGGATCGCCTCGGCTGCGGCGTTGTACACATTGGCGAACGCCTCAATGAATCCTTCCGGGTGTCCAAACGGGATGCGCGTATTCGCGGCGGCGGCCCCACCGATGTAGGAGTTACCACGACGATATATCTGCCTTGGTGCACGGGCATCCTTGACGATGAGATCGTTCGGTTCTTCCTGATGCCACTCGAGGGATTTCTTCGTACCGTAAACGCGAATATTGAGGTCATTCTCATCACCGTTCGAGACTTGTGACGCGTAAATGATCCCGCGGGCACCGCCCTTGAATCGGACGAGCACGTTGCCATCGTCATCCAGAATCCGGCCGGGAATGTTGACACTGAGATCCGCGCAAAGAGAGTCGATCTGCAAGCCGGTGATGTAGTGGACTAGGTTTTCCGCGTGCGTTCCGATGTCGCCCATGCAGTTTGACACACCGGAGACTTTCGGATTGGCACGCCAGTTGGCGATGGACTTATCCTCCCCGGTCAGCGCGGTGATCGCATAGCCCTGCGGATACTCGCACACCACCTTGATGATTTCGCCGAGATCCCCCTTGGCCACCATCTCCTTGGCCAACTTGACCATCGGGTAGCCGGTGTAGTTGTGAGTCAACGCAAAGACCTTTTTGCTCTTCTTGATAATTTTACGCAGTTCACGGGCCTCCTCGAGATTGTAAGTGACAGGCTTGTCGCAGATGACATTGATGCCGGCCTGCAGGAAAGTCTTGGCCACGTCAAAATGCAGGTAGTTCTGCACGACGATACTAACGAAATCAATGCGCTGATCTGCCGGCAACGCCGCCTCGGCCTTGGCCATCTCCTGATAGCTACCGTACACGCGCGAAGGGTCGAGATGAAAGTCCCTGCCCGATTGCTTTGACTTTTTCGGGTCAGATGAGAACGCACCTGCCACCAGTTCGATCTGGCCGTCCAAGTTTGCCGCATTGCGGTGCACCGACCCGATGAAGGCCCCCCGGCCGCCGCCGACCATTCCGTAACGAA
>DKGH01000064.1 GCA_002453165.1 Verrucomicrobia bacterium UBA6775 | reverse complement strand
ATCGATGCCTTTGTCGCTGAGCGCTTGGCCAAGCGCGGACTCCGGTTCTCGCCCCGGGCCGGGCGTGAGACGTTGATTCGCCGGATCACCCACGACCTCACCGGACTGCCGCCGACCGCCACCGAAGTGGAGGCGTTCGTTGACGACGAAACGCCGCAGGCTTGGCCAAGGCTGGTGGAGCGCCTGCTCAGTTCACCGGAGTTTGGTGTACGCTGGGGGCGACATTGGCTGGACGTAGCCGGCTATGCGGAGAGCGACGGCGGCAGCGGCAACGACACCCGTCGCCCCAACGCCTGGCACTACCGCGACTACGTTTTTGAGTCGTTCAATCGCAACAAACCAATCGACCAGTTTCTCCGCGAACAGATTGCCGGCGACGAATTGATCGACGGCAAGCCGAACACGAACAATCCACGCCACGTGGAGTTGCTCACCGCGACCGGCTTCATGCGCATGGCGCCGGACCCGACCCAATCCAGCAACTCGCTCGCCGACCGCAACCAGGCGGCGGCGGACGCCGTGCAGGTGATCGGCTCCTCGACGCTTGGCCTGACAGTCGGCTGCGCGCAGTGCCATGATCACAAGTATGACCCAATCGGCATCGACGACTACTATCGTTTCCGAGCCATCTTCGACCCGGTGTTCCCGTTGAAAAAATGGCAGCAACCGTCCGCCCGTTTGGTCGACGTCACCTCCGCTGAGGATCGAAAAAAAGCCGAGGAGATCGAAGCCCGCGCCAAGGATATGGACGCCGCGATTCAGGCAAAGAAAACTGAGCTGGCAAAGACAATCCAGGCGGCCAAGCTCAGCGATGTCCCGGAGGAGGTTCGCCAGGAGACCCTTCAGGCCGTGCTCGCCCCCAACAAGGAACGAACCGAGCGGCAGAAGGAACTGCTCGACCTTTATCCCATGGTTAAGCCGGTCAGTTTCATCGCCGGTTTTCTAGTCGAGTACGACAACGCCGCGTATCGTGAGTTTGAAAAACAAAAGGCGGAGGTCACCAAGGTGCGTGAAACCAAGCCGCCCAAGCGCCTGGTACGCGTGGCCACCGAGCAACCGGACGTCGTGCCGGTGAGCGCGGTGCTTTTCCGGGGCAACCCAAACAGCCCGGGCGAAAAGGTGCAGCCGGGCGAACTCGCCGTCCTGTCGCAGGCCGGACAGGCCCCGGCACTGCCTGTGAACGAGTCCACCCGCACGACCACCGGCCGCCGCATCGCCTACGCCAGTCACCTGACCAATGGACAGCACCCGCTGACCGCGAGGGTGTTCGTCAACCGCATCTGGCAGCACCACTTTGGGCAAGGTATCGTGGACACGCCGGGCGACTTTGGCCTCAACAGCGAGCCGCCGTCCCACCCGGAGTTGCTCGACTGGTTGGCCGCTGATTTCGTGAAGCACGGCTGGGATCAAAAACGGCTGCACCGGATGATCCTACTTTCCACCGTCTACCAACAATCCGCGCGGCGCACTCCGGAGTTGGACGCGGTAGACCCCGAAAACCGGCTGCTCGCCCGCGCGAACCTCAGGCGACTCGAGGCGGAGGCGGTGCGGGATTTCATCTTGGCGACCACCGGCGACCTCAACCTCGAGTCCGGCGGCCCAAGCATCCCGGTCACGACGGATGCCGAGGGCAAGGTCGTCATCGGGGTAACAAAGATTCGGGACGGCCTGGCCGCCGGTGTGCGCGGACAAAATGAGGCGGCGTTCCGGCGCAGCGCCTTCATCGAGTCCAACCGCAGCCTGCCACTCAACATGCTGGCGACATTCGACCTGCCGGAGATGAAGCCGAACTGCGACCGGCGGCGCTCAACCACCGTGGCCACCCAGTCGCTTTGGTTCCTGAACGACGACCAGATCATCGGGCTAACCGGCGGACTCGCGGATCGACTGTTCACCAATCACCCAACCGAAGCCGACCAGCGGCTCGACGCCCTGTTCCGCAAATTGTTCGCCACGGCGCCAACCGATGAGGAACAACAATATCTCTCCAGTTTTCTCGAGCGACAGGAGGAACTTTTCCGGGCCGACCCGAATGCCGAGTGGCAAAAGAAAATCAAGGCCCAACCGGATGCCCCGGCCAGACGCTCGCTCGCCGCACTGGCCCAGGTGCTCATGGCGTCCAACCGCTTTTTGTACATTGACTAATCCGCTGTTATGAAAACCCAACTCTGCTCCCGACGACACATGCTTCACACCTCGGCGTTTGGCCTCGGCTCCGTTGCCGCCTCCTGGCTGCTCAAGCGTGACGGTCTGCTGGCTGCGGAGGCGGACGAACCGTTCAAGCCGGACCTCGAGCAGAAGACGTACGACCTCCTTCCGAAACAGCCGCACCACGAGCCTCGTGCCAAGGCGATGATCTCGATGTTCATGCTCGGCGGCCCAAGCCAGATCGACCTTTTCGATCCCAAGCCGGAATTGATGAGGTACGACGGCAAGACTTTCTCGGGCGACGTGAAGTTCGACAACCCGGCGCAGGCCAGCCGCGAGATCATGGCGCCGCTTTGGAAATTCAAGCCACACGGCCAATGCGGCATGGAGCTGTCCGAGCTGGTGCCACACCTGGGCCAGGTGGCTGACGAAATCACGTTGATCCGGTCGATGCACACCGGTGCCAATAATCACATCCCGTCCAATTACGCGCTCAGCACCGGGCGGGCTTCCAGCGGACGCGCCGTGCTGGGTAGCTGGCTCACCAGCGCGCTTGGCAGCGAGACGCAGGAACTGCCAGCATACGTGGCATTGACCGACACCCGCGGCCTGCCGTTGATCGGCGGCGAGAACTGGTCCAACGGCAAGCTGCCTTCCATCTATCAGGGTACGATGGTGCGGCCGGTCGCGCCCCGCATTTTCAACCTCGACCCACCGCGGCACCTGAAGGGTTCGCCGCAGGAGGAGCAGCTTCGCCTGCTCGACCGGTTGAACCGCGAGCATCTCCAGCAGCATCCCGGCGAGAATGACCTCGAGGCGCGCATGAAAAGTTACGGCCTGGCCGCGCGCATGCAGGTGGCGGCGCGGGAGGCGTTCGACATCTCCCGCGAATCGGAGGCCACGAAAAAAATGTACGGCATCGACCAAAAGGTCACCCGCGACTACGGCACCCGATGCCTGATCGCCCGGAGACTGGTCGAGCGCGGCGTGCGGTTTGTACAGATTCTCTGCAACGGACAGGTCTGGGATCATCACGGCTCAATCAAGACCGCCCTTCCCCAACGCTGCGTGGAGGTCGACAAACCGGCTGCGGCTCTGGTGCGCGACCTAAAAGAACACGGTCTGCTCGACAGCACAATCGTGCACTGGGGCGGCGAGATGGGCCGTCTGCCGGTGATCCAATTTCGCGAGGGTTTGACCAAACGCGACAAGGTCGGCCGCGACCACAACACCTACGGTTTCAGCCAATGGGTGGCCGGTGGTGGCTTCCGGCGAGGATATATCCACGGACAAACCGACGAGTTTTCGCACTACGCGGTTGATGGCATTATCCACCACTACGACTGGCTCGCCACTATTCTACACCAGTTCGGGCTCGACCACAAAAAGCTCAAATTTCGCATTGGCCCGCGCGACCTCCGACTGGTCGAAAACGAGGAGGCCCGCGTGGCCACCGAGCTGTTCGGCTGACCGCGTTTGGCTAGACGCTTGGCCAAGAGCCATTTTGCGCCTAATATTTTTGGCGACAAACCGTCGTACCTATATTGGGAATGTTGCCATGAAGTTGCTGAGTACTTTTCTTGTGTTCATTGCCGGCCTAGCGCTTGGCCAAGCGCAGCCGGTGGATCGCGAGGCGCTCTGGAAAGAGGTCGCCGAGGCGGAGAAAAAAGGACGGCCCAAAACCGCCGCCGCCAAGCTGCAGACGATCTACGACTCCGCGCTCAAGGAAGGCAAACACGCCGAGGCGATCAAGGCATTGGCCAAGCGCATCACCCACGAGGGCGCCGTGCAAGGCAGCAAGCCTGAGGAAAAAATCACCCGCCTACAGGACGAAATCGACATGGTGCCAGTCGAGGCTAAGCCGCTGCTCGAAACCGTGCTGGGGCACTGGTACTGGCAGTATTTCCAGCAGAACCGCTACCGGTTCATGCAGCGCACCGCGACAGCCGAGCCGCTTGGGAAAGATTTCACCACATGGGACCTGCCCCGGCTTTACCGGGAGATTGACCTGCACTTCACCAACGCCCTCGCCGATGGCCGGCTCAAGACCATCCCAACCAGCGACTTCGCCGACCTGCTGACCAAGCCGACGTTGCCGGAGAATTACCGGCCGATGCTGTACGACTTCATCGCGCACGAGGCGCTTGCCTTTTACACCTCTGGCGAGTTCGCAGCAGCCAAGCCGGAGGATGCGTTTGAAATCAAGGCGACCGATCCGGTGCTTGATTCGCTCGACAAATTTCTCGCGTGGAACCCACAGACCAACGACACCGCCTCGCCCCACCTCAAGGCGGTGAAGCTGTTTCAGGACGTACTGCGCTTTCACCGAACCGACTCCGTCTCGGCCGCGCGGGTGGACGCCGACATCGCGCGGCTGCTTTTCGGGAAAAACAGCGCGGTCGGCGAGGGCGGCCGGGACCGCTTCATTGAGGCGATCCGCGACGTGGCCGAGAACGAGCCGGGGCAACTCTCCGCCTGGGCTCGATTTCACTGGGCCAGGGCGCTGAACGAAAAAGGCGAACTGGTCGAGGCGCGCCGGGTGGCAATGGTCGGGCGCGACCAGTTCAAGGAATCGCGCGGCGGCAAGCGCTGCCACAACCTCGTTGACCAGATTGAGGCCAAGAGCATCGACGTGACAACCGAATCCGTCTGGGCCCAACCCGGCGCGGAATTGTCGGTCCGTTACCGGAACATCACCGAGGCGCATTTCCGCTTGGTCAAGGCGGACTGGACTGCCGCAAGAAAAAAACAATTTCGAGTCTCCCCCTCCGCTCAGCGGCGGGCGCTCCTGCAAAAAACCCCGGTAAAAACCTGGCAGCACAGCCTCACCCCGACCGCCGACTACAAGCAGCGCACCGAGGTCTTCGACACGCCGGACGACGTGGCGCCCGGTTTTTACTACCTCATCTCCAGCGCCCAGGCCGACTTCAGTGAACAGAACAACCGCATGCACTACACCGCGGTCTGGATCAGCGACCTGTCACTCGTCCTGCGCTTACGCGCCAATCAACTCGAGGGCTTCGTGCTGGAGGCCAATTCCGGCGAACCGGTTAGCGGAGCCAGCGTCTCCCTCTGGCTGGGCAATCGCCCGGAGAATTCGAGGGAGCGAAAAACCACCACCGACGAGCACGGGTTTTTCAAGTTCTCCAAAGAACCCCGTGAATACTACGGCGATGTCCTCGTACGGAACGGCAAACACCGAGTCGGCACGACGTCGCGAAACGGTTTCTGGGGCGGCCAACTGTCGGAGGAGCGAGAGGAGCAGCAGATAATTTTCTTCACCGATCGGGCCATCTATCGACCCGGCCAGTCGATTCAGTTTAAGGGTATCGCACTGAGGTGGCACCAAGGAAAAAACGAGTACAACATCATCAAGAATCAAAAAGTCACGGTCATACTCCGCGATCCGAACGGGCAGGAAGTCGAAAACTTGGAATTAAAAACCAACGGCTACGGCTCCCTCTCAGGCAGTTTCACCGCGCCGAAAAACCGGCTCACCGGCCATTACTCAGTCGGCACCAAGCATCCGCCCCACGGCCAGACCGGCTTCCGGGTGGAGGAATACAAGCGGCCCAAGTTTCTCGTCGAGCTGGGCAAGCCGAAACAATCGCCCAAACTGGGCGAGACGGTGGAGTTGCAGGGCAAGGCCACCGACTACACCGGAGCGCCGATCGGCGAAGCCACAGGCAAATTTCGAGTCACGCGACAGGCGCGCTGGCCAGTTTGGTGGCGCTGGCATTACTGGCGCGGCGGCCCGATTCATTCGCAGCAGAGGCAGATTGCCCACGGCAAATTTGAAACCAATTCGGACGGCTCGTTCGTCCTGAGCTTCGACGCCCTCCCGGACAATAATGTGCCGGAGGAAACCGAGCCGACATTTGTATATCTGATCCATGCCGACGTCACCGACGGCAGCGGAGAGACGCGCAGCGACAACACGCGGATCAGTGTCGGCTACACCACACTGGCCGCCACGTTGCACGCCGAGACGTGGCAGACGACGGCCAAGCCGGTCGAGTTTACGCTTGGCACCCGGTCGCTCTCCGGTGTGGCCGAGTCGGCCAAGGGCACGCTGACTATTCACGAATTGAAACAGCCGGAAAAGGTCATCCGGCATCGGCTCGTGCCGGCCGAGCACCCGGTCCCGGAGCCGAAGCCGGCCGACAACAACACCGAGACCTGGCCGCTTGGCCAAGTGGTGTCGACGCAGGACATCGAGACCGACGACAAGGGACAGGCCAAAGCCAAGGCCAAGCTCGGCGTGGGCGTGTACCGTGCGACATTCGAGACAAGGGATCGCCTGAGCAAACCGGTCAAGGCGATCCACACCCTGACCGTACTCGATCCCTTGGCCAAGCGCCTGGCCATCCGCCTGCCGCAGATTGCAGCCGGCGAAAAACACAGCGTCGAGCCGGGCGAAACCTACCGACTAGTCTGGGGCACGGGCTACAACACCGGCCGGGCATTCGTCGAGGTCGAACAGCGACACAAGATCATCAATCGGTTTTGGACCACGCCGGGCCAGACCCAGCAACTGCTAGAGTTGCCGGTGCAAGAGAAGGACCGCGGCGGTTTCATCGTACACATCACACAGGTGCGCGAGAACAGGCTGCTGCACGGCTCACACCGGGTCGATGTGCCTTGGAGCAACAAGGATCTCAAGGTCAAATGGACCCGTCTCAACTCCAAGCTGCGCCCCGGACAGAGGGAGACCTGGACCGCCACCGTAAACGGGCAGAACGCAGATAAGGCGGTCGCCGAGATGGTGGCCACGCTTTACGACGCCTCGCTGGAGACGTTCGCTAAACACTATTGGAAGCAGAAATTCTCGATCTTTCGCAACGACTATTCCTCAGCCAACATGACATTCCATAACCAAGGCCGCAGCCTGAGCAGCCTGCTAGGCAGTTGGAACCGCGCCACCGTCTCCATTGGCAACTATCGTTACTGGGCTTTCCCGCCGGAGATCACCCGGACGCAATTCCGCCACTACCCCGGGATGCTAAGCGAAAGAGTCATGACTAAATCCCGTGAAAAATTGAATAACGCCTTGCCAGCAACGATGGCGTTTGCGGGATCCGCCTCCGTGGAAGGCCTAGGCTTGGCAGTGGACGCTGCCGCGATCGGGGCCGGGGAGGCGCTCGATGAACGGGCAGCCACTGGCAATTTTGTGGCGCAGTCTGAAAAGAATGGTAGCAGGACAACCTCTCAAAGCGGAGCCGACGCACAAGTGTCCGTCCGTAAAAACCTCAATGAGACGGCGTTCTTTTTCCCACACGCGGTCTCCAATGAGAACGGCGAGGTGGAGCTGACATTCACCATGCCGGAGGCGTTGACGGAGTGGAAGCTAATGGCGTTCGTGCACGACAAACAAGTTCGCTCCGGGTTCATCGACGGAAAGACGGTCACGTCGCTCGACCTGATGGTGCGCCCGAACCCGCCGCGTTTTCTTCGCGAGGGAGATGTGCTGGAGTTCACTACGCGCGTATTGAACACCGGCGAAACCGCTCGCGCAGGCTCCGTGAAGCTCGACCTAAAAAACGCGGTCACTGACGACGATGCCGATGCCCTACTCGGCAACACCAAGCCGGAACAAGCATTCACGATTCCCGCCGGGGAGTCGCGCAGTTTTTCGTGGCGCCTCACCGTGCCAAATGGCGCGCCGACGCTCGTCTACCGCGTCACCGCCTCTGCGGGCGACCAGGCGGATGCCGAGGAAAACTACCTGCCCGTGCTCTCCCGCCGCATCCTCGTTACCGAGTCGTTGCCGCTGCCGATCCGCGACAAGGGCACAAAGAAATTCCAGTTCGACAAACTGATCGCCTCCGACCAGTCGGACACGCTCGAGCACCAGTCGCTCACCGTGCAGGTGGCGTCCAACCCCGCCTGGTACGCCGTGCTCGCCCTGCCCTACCTGATGGAGTACCCACACCAGTGCACCGAGCAGCGTTTCAACCGGATGTACGCCAATTCGCTCGCTGCGCACATCGCCAACTCCGACCCGCGCATTCGGCGCGTGTTCGACCTGTGGAAGGGCACCGACGCGCTCGACAGTCCGCTCGAGAAAAACGAGGACCTCAAGAGCCTGCTCCTGCTCGAGACACCCTGGGTGCGTGAGGCCAAGAACGAAAGCCAAGCCCGGCGCAACATCGGCATTCTGTTTGATAAAAACCGCCTCGACACCGATGCCCGGCGACTGTTCGAGCAACTCACCAAGGCACAAAACTCCGACGGCGGCTGGCCGTGGATGCCCGGCGGCCGTAGCAACGATTACATCACGCTCTACGTCACCACCGGCTTCGCCCGGCTGCGGCATCTCGGAGTCGAGAACGTGAACGTCAGCCTCGCGGTCAAGGCACTGGCCCGGCTCGATAACTGGATTCAAAAGAGGTACGACCGACTCAAGCGCCAGGGAAATCTGGACAAAAACAACCTCACCCAAACCATCGCCCTCTACCTTTACTGCCGCAGTTTTTACCTGAAAGACAAGCCGATCCCGGCCGCGAACAAGACTGCATTCGACTACTTTGTCGGTCAGGGCAAAAAGTATTGGCTGACACTGGGCAACCGCCAGTCCAAGGCGCACGTCGGCATCGCACTGCATCGGCTCACCGACAAGGAAACGCCGGCCGACATCGTCACGTCGATCCTCGAGCATAGTGTCACCACCGAGGAACTCGGCATGTTCTGGCGCGACACCGAGCACTCGTGGTGGTGGTACCGCGCCCCGATCGAGACGCAGGCCATGATGATCGAGATGTTCAACGAGATTTCACAGGACAAGGAGGCCGTGCGCGAATGCCAGGTCTGGCTCATCAAGCAAAAGCAGACGCAGGCATGGAAAACCACCAAGGCCACCGCCGATGCCGTCTACTCGATCCTTCTCGGCGGCGACAACCTGCTTGCCTCCACCAAACTCGTTGAGGTGTCGCTGGACGGCAAAAAGGTTGAACCGAAAAACGTCGAGGCCGGCACCGGATTTTATCAGCAGAAATTTGGCCGCGGCGAAATCACCTCGGCGCTTGGCCAAGTGCAGATGACCAAACACGACGCCGGCGTTGCATGGGGCAGCGTGCACTGGCAGTACCTCGAGGACATGTCCAAAGTCACCCCGCACACTGCCACCCCGCTGCGCTTGGCCAAGGAGATCTACATTCGTGAGGACGAAAAATCGGGTCAAGTGCTCAAGCCGCTCGACCGCGATCTCAAGCCGGGAGACGAACTCGTTGTGCGCTTGGTTTTGCGAACCGACCGCGACATGGAATTCGTCCACCTAAAGGATCAGCGGGGCAGCGGCACCGAGCCGGTCAATGTGCTTTCCCACTACAAATATCAGGACGGCTTGGCCTACTACGAATCCACCCGCGATGCCTCCAGCCACTTCTTCATCGACTACCTGCCCAAGGGCACTTATGTCTTCGAGTACCCGGTGAAGGTGTTCCACCGCGGCCGTTACCAGACCGGTATCGCGAACATCCAGAGCATGTACGCACCGGAATTCAACAGCCACAGCGCCAGCCACTGGCTCGAGGTGAAGTGAGAGAGGTTTGGGTCAAACGAACTCGTAAACCGGCGTTTCGATCGTCTTTTTAGGCGCGGTTCGTTCGTTGATGATATTGTGAATTTGCTCGACGGTCTTCGGGAAAAAAACTGTTCGCCTGTCTCGCTGCAAACACGGGCCGGCACCTGTTCAATGAGAACGAACTTACCATCCCGCTAGAGAGGATACGTCACCTCAGTTTCAACCATCGATTCCTTCATCATTTTAATCTGTCTTTCGCACCCTGAGATCAATCAATCGACTGAAATACGACCTGAAAAAATCTCTACAACTAAGCCAGAATACCGTGGACGATTTCGCCGTGGACGTCTGTCAGGCGGAAGTCGCGGCCGCCGTAGCGGTAGGTCAGGCGTTCGTGGTTCAGCCCGAGGAGGTGCAGAATGGTCGCGTGCAGATCGTGGACGTGCACTTTGTTTTCCGCAGCGTAGTAGCCGTAGTCATCGGTGGCTCCGTAGCGTAGTCCGCCCTTCACGCCACCGCCGGCCATCCACATGGTGAAGCCTTCCGGGTTGTGATCCCGGCCGTCGGTGTTTTGCGCCGTGGGCGTGCGGCCGAATTCTCCTCCCCAGATCACAAGCGTGTCATGCAGCATGCCGCGCGATTTCAAATCCTTGAGCAGGCCGGCCACTGGCTGGTCGATCTCAGCGCAGTTGCGCTCGAGACAAAACTTCATATTGCTGTGCTGATCCCACTGCTCCTGTGGCATACGATCCTGACTGTGCGTCACCTGGATGAACCGCACTCCCCGCTCGGCAAATCGCCGCGCCAACAGGCACTGCATGCCGAAGTTGCTGCTTTCCTTTTTGTCGATGCCGTAAAGCGTTTTGGTCGCAGCGGTCTCCCGGGAGGTGTTTAGCACCTCGGCACTTTCGCGCTGCATTCGAAACGCCAGCTCAAAGGAATGAATGCGCCCCTCGAGCGCGGTATCCGGCCCGGTTTCGTCGAGCTGCTTCCTGTTCATCTCCCGCAGCAACTCCAGTTGGAGCGACTGCTGATCGCGGTTGAGTCGGATATTTTTTGTGAAACGAAACTGCGCGTTTTCCACCGGCGCATTGGGGTAGCCCGGCGTGCCGAGCGAGATGCCGTGGTACGCCGCCGGCAAGAACGCCGAGCCGTAGTTGTACACTCCACCGTGCAGGCTGGTCGGACAAATGGTCACAAACCCGGGCAGGTTTCGGTTTTCCGTGCCGAGCCCGTAGTTGATCCACGAGCCCATGCTGGGGCGGATGAAATTGTCGCTGCCGGTGTGCAGCTTGAGCAGTGCCCCGCCGTGCGCCGCGTTCGACCCGTACATCGAGTTGATGAACGCGATGTCATCCACACAGGTGGACACCTGCGGGAACAAACTGCTGACCGGCATCCCACACTGCCCTCGCGGCGTGAATTCCCAGTGCGACTTAAGCAGGTTTCGCGTGGTCGAAAACTGGACGCGCGGCTTGGCGAAGGGCAGCGGCTTGCCGTGGTCGCGGGTCAGCAGCGGCTTCTCGTCAAACGTGTCCACGTGCGACGGCCCTCCGTGCATGAACAGAAAAATCACCCGCTTGGCCTTCGGCTCGAAGTGCGGCCGCTTGGGCGCGAGCGGATCCGGCTTCACTTGGGCAAACCCGGACTCGGCCAGCAGCGACAGCAACGCGAGGTTGCCAAAACCGGCCGCCGACCGTCGCAGCATTTCGCGTCGGCTAATCGATCCGTTGTTGGAAAAATCGTTCATCAGTTGAGGTACAAAAACTGGTTCGACTGCAGCAGCACCTGGCAAAAAGCGGCCCAGCTTTGTTTATCGCGCTTGGCCAAGGGCAAAGACTCCGGCAGCGCTTGGCCAAATCGCTCGATAAACTTCATCGCCGCCGGCCCTTCCGATGCGCTTGGCTTCCGGCCAAGCGTGGTCTCGTACAGGAAACCAATCCGCTCCGCCGGTCCACCGTGACTGCGCTTGGCCAAGGCCTCGGCCTGCTGCATCAGCCAGTCGTTGTTCAGGAAAAACAGCGCCTGCGTCGCGACGTTGGTGGCGTTGCGCCGGCCGGTGGGCGTGCCGGGGTCGGGAAAATCAAACGCATCGAACAACTCATAAACGTGTGTGCGGTGCACCGGAACGTAAATCGCACGGCGCGTAATCCCGCGGTAGATTTCGTTGTTCCGATCGAGCTCGTCCGAGGTTGGGTCCTGCGTCTTGACGACGGCAGCCAGCCCACCCATCTGCAGATCCAGCCGTCCCGCCATTTGCAACAGGCTGTCGTGGATGACCTCGGCCTCCATGCGACGGCGGTTCATGCGCCAGAGCAGCGTGTTTGCCGGGTCGGCCTCGGCGGCGTGGGCATTGTTCGCGGTGCTCATTTGGTACGCGCTCGAGCGGAGAATCAACCGGTGAAGATGCTTGATCGACCAGCCGCTGCGGATGAGTTCCGATGCCAGCCAATCGAGCAACTCCGGATGCGTCGGCTTGGCTCCGCGAATCCCAAAGTCGTCCGGCGTGCGGACCAGTCCGTTCCCGAAATGCCAATGCCAAACGCGGTTGGCAATGACGCGCGCCGTCATAGGATGCTCGTTGTCAGTCAGCCAGCGCGCGAGTTGCAACCGGCCGCTGGTCTTGTCGTCAACACGGTAGCGGCCACTAAAGTCAAACGGCATCGGCACGCCGCGCGGTGCCGTCTCGCCGAGCGTGAGGTAGTCGCCCCGGATGTGCACGGCCAGGTCCTCGATTTTCCGGTCCTCTACCGCCATCGCCGTGGGCAGCTTGGGCATCGCAGACTCGACCTTGGCCAAGCGCTCCCGGTTTGCCTTGAGTTGAGTCAGTGAAGCCTTGGCGAAGCTGCCCTCGATCCCCTCCGGCAAAGCGAACGGCCCCTTCGCATCCTTCACGAATTCCACCAGTTGTTTTTGCTCGGGTGAAACCTTGGCCGGTTCCCAGCCACGTGCCTCGTCGAATAGTGCCCAGTAATGATTCGCGACCGCGCGCAGCGAGTTGGGCGTGAAGCCGCTGAACCAATCGCGCACCAGCGCGAACTCGCTACCCTGCGCTTGGCCAGGCGAACGGCAGACCCCGGAGCGAATGTCGTTGGCCAGGCGCTTGGCCTCCGTGCGAAATGTCCTGCGCGGCAGTTTGGCGTACTCGAGCCAGACTTGAAAAAGCGGATCGCCCTCCTGCTCGGCGCGGGTCAAACGGTCGGCCCAGTTTTTCAGCACACCCGGCACAAGATCCTCCTCGTCGGCAATCTGCACCAGATCGCGCGGTGCCCACCCCTCGTCGGCGTCAGCGATCGCATCGGTATTGGGCAACGGCGCCTCGATGATTAGCAGCTTGTCGATATGCGACATCAACGGCTCGGACTGGATTCGCAGCACGTGTTTGCCCGCCTTCAACCGGAACACGCCCTCCACGACCCACTTTTGATGTTCCGGCATCCAGCCGCCGGTGGTTTTGCTGACCGCCTCTGGTTGGACAACCTGGCCGTCGATCAACAACTGCCCCGGCCTCGCGCGCCGCGCCGCGTAGCGCAGTTCAATCTGGTATTCACCCGCCGTCGGCAGTTCGATGTCGTACTCGGCAAAATTCTTCTGTCCACCAGGATCACTGATGATGCCGATGTCCTTGCCGTAGCTGTCGCGATCGACAGAGACGTTGCCCCGGTCAAAATCCTCCGCCTCAAACAGCAAACCCCGGCCTTTAGCCAGACGCTTCATGGCCACCGGGCCAAGCGGTTCCGGTTCCCCGATCATTCGGCGCCGTGCGATCAACTCATGCGCCCCAAGCAGGTACTTCGCCGTGTCCTGCCGCACCTTTGTCTGGAGCGCCTCACGTGCTTCGCGGGTGATCGTCTCGTTGGACTTTTTGAGTTGAGCCGCCTCGTCGCGGGCTTTTTTCAATGCCGCCATCTCGCTGGCGGTGCCAACCTCGCGCTCGTGCCAGTCGGCCACGATGTTATAGTGCTCCATCGTGTAGGTGCTCTTGAAGATGCCGGCCATCGAGTAATAGCTCTTCGTCGAGATCGGGTCGAACTTGTGGTCATGACACCGCGCGCAGCCGATGCTCAGCCCCATGAAAGCCTTTCCGATCGTGTCGATCTGCTCGTCGATGATGTCCAACTCCATCTTGCGAGGATCCGGCTCGGCCAGAATCTTTGTGCCGATCACGAGAAAACCGGTCGCG
Organism: Verrucomicrobia bacterium UBA6775; assembly: GCA_002453165.1. Taxonomy (GTDB): domain Bacteria; phylum Verrucomicrobiota; class Verrucomicrobiia; order Limisphaerales; family UBA1096; genus UBA1096. The sequence goes on along the minus strand of DKGH01000064.1, from coordinate 3,215 downwards.
ATGATCCGCCGCCGAATCGACTCCGGATCGTCCCCGACCGGCATCAGGTCGCCAGCAATCTGCTCCTGCACGAACTCATTAAACGGCTGGTCGCGATTGAATGCGTCGACCACATAGTCCCGGTACTTGTTGGCGTTGGGAAAATACTTGTTCTCGTCGCCGCCGTTCGAGTCGCCGTAACGCGCCACATCGAGCCAGTGCCGCCCCCAGCGCTCGCCATGGCGCGGCGAGGCAAGCAACCGATCCACCGCGTTGGCCCAAGCCTGCGGCGACGTATCCGCCTCGAATGCCCGCAGCTCCTCCGGTGTCGGCAGCAGGCCTGTGAGGTTGACCGTCACGCGCCGGAGCAGATCGCGCCTGGTTGCCGGCTTGGCCGGCTCCAGCCCGACCTCTTCCAGCTTGGCCAGGACGAAGGCATCAACCGGCGACTTCACCCACGCCCGATTTTCCACCCGCGGCAAAGCCGGACGCTTCACCGGCTGGAACGACCAGAAGTCCAACCCAGCCGGCTTGGACGAATCCCCAGCCGCTTGGCCAAGCGCTTGGCCAAGCAGCAAAACGATCACAATCCCAACATGTATTCGAAAAGATCTCAAGTGACCCCCCAATGATCGACCATGCAGCCATTTTGGCAACCCATTTTGCTTGGCCGGAGTGATGTATTTGCTTAGTTTTCCGGCGTGATTCACCTGTCTCGCATCTCATCGTACCTGACCTTTGCGGCCGCCGTTTCCTTTTCCGCGCTTGGCCAAGCGGAGGACGTCAAGTTGACCGGCAAGCCGTACATCGACATGAACTACGGGCCATACCTCAGCGCCTCGATCGAGGTCGGCCCGGGCAACATCGCCTACAAGGGCATCGCGATCCGGCTGGACGAAGGGCCGGGCGGCGTGTCGAAGGGCAACAAATTTGTGGTGTTCGAGACGGACACACTGCGCATGGCTGCCGCCTGGACAGGTGAAAAATTCATCGACTGGCGCAGCATCGTTTACGACGGCAGCCATGGCACGCATCCCAAGCTCGCCGGTGAGCGGGTGTTCACCAATCCGGTCGCCCCAGGCTGGGCCAAGCCGGGCACGGACAGTTTTGAAGACCCCCGCCTGCGCGGGCTCGACAAGAAACCGTACGGCCCGCTGCCCCGTGACTGGGGCCAATGGCAGGGGCTCGGCCTACACGATAACCGGGTGATTCTGCACTACAAGATCGCCGGTCGGCACGTGCTCGAGTCGCCCTCGTACCGGGAAAGTGACGGCGTCGGTGCCGTGATCCGCACGATGAATTTTGAAGAGCGCGACGAGGACATCATGCTGCAGGTCGTCAAAGGTGAAGGCCAAGCCAAGGTCTCAACCCACGACCGTATCTCGGTGGCTAAATTTGACAGCGGCCTTGCCGTGGCGCTCTCGGCCGAAGCCGGCGGGGCCAAGTTCGTCGCGACGGATGACGGGCATTTGCGTCTGGCCATTCCTTCCGGCGGATTGCTCGCGCTCAACCTCGCCATCGCGAACGGTAAGGCGGAGGCCTTGGCCAAGCTGGTTGGCTCGCTTGGCCAAGCGGAGAATCTTCTCGAAACATTTCAACAAGGCAGCGGCCGCCGCTGGACCGAGACCATCAAGACCAAGCCCCGCCGCCTGGGCAAGCCGGGCGCATTCATCACTGAGATCATCACTTCGCCGGACAAGAATCCGTACCGCTCATGGATGCGCCTTGGCGGTTTTGACTTTTTCGAGGGCGGCGACCGCGCGGCTGTCTGCACGTGGATGGGCGACGTTTGGATCGTCGATGGCATCAACAGCGATCCGCAGGAGTTCACATGGACCCGTATCGCGACCGGTATGTTTCAGCCGCTTGGCCTGAAGATTGTTGAGGGCAAAATCTACGTCACCTGCCGCGACCAGATCACGGAATTGGTGGACACCAACGACGACGGCGAGACCGATTACTACAAGACGTTCAATCACGACGCACAGGTGACCGAGCATTTCCACGAGTTCGCGATGGATCTGCAGACCGACGCCTACGGGAATTTCTACTACACGAAGGCCGCGCGCCACGCGAAGACCGCGCTCGTCCCACAGCACGGCACACTCATCAAGGTGACTCCGGACGGTCAGTCCAGCGAGATCATCGCCAGCGGTTTCCGCGCACCCAACGGCGTCTGTGTCAATCCGGACGGCACGTTTTACGTGAGCGACCAGGAGGGCCACTGGACGCCGAAAAACGAGATCAACCTCATCGAGAAGGGCAAGTTTTACGGAAACCTCATGGGCTACCACAAAGGCCTCACCGAAGCCGACATCACCTCGCCCATCGTCTGGATGCACAACGACTTTGACCGTTCACCCGCCGAGCAACTCTGGGTGAACAGCGACAAATGGGGCGGCCTCGGCGGGCAACTCCTCAACCTCTCCTATGGCACCGGCTACGTCTACGTGATTATGGAGGAAAAAGTGAACGGCCGCGCTCAGGGCGGCGTGGTGCGCATCCCTGATTTTGATTTCCCGACCGGCGTCATGCGCGGCCGCTTCCACCCCGGCGACGGCCAACTCTACGCTTGCGGCCTGTTCGGCTGGGCCGGCAACAAGACGCGCCCCGGCGGATTCTATCGGCTCAAGCACACCGGCAAACCGGTCCACGTACCGGTCGCCATCAACGCGCTCAAGGAGGGCGTGTCGCTCACCTTTACCCACGAACTCGATCCCGAGACGGCGGCCGATCCCGAGAGCTACCTCGTCAAGCGTTGGAGCTACAAGCGCACTCGCAACTACGGTTCACGCGACTACAAAGCCGACGGTAGTCAGGGCCGCGACAATGCAGAAGTGACCGGCGTAAAAATCTCCGATGACAAAAAATCCGTCCTCCTGCAGATCGCTGACATGAAGCCGATCATGCAAATGCAGATCGAATACAAGATCGATACCGCGGACGGCGAATACCTCTCCCACCGAATCCAAAACACCATCCACGCCATCGGCAACAACGGCCCGTTTGCCAAAAAATAGCGCTTGGTTTCAAATCAATCCAGCGCTTCCTCGATGGCATCATCAAGACCGGACATGGGGTGGCCGTGCCAGACTACGGCTCCATCCTTCACCACGAAAGCGTGAGGGATGCCATTGACGCCGTACCGGCCCATGTACTCACGGGAGGTGGCGTCACGATCATCGATTGCCACTGTATAGTCCATCTCTGAGCCCATCCCCTTGACGAACGGCTCC
>DKGH01000171.1 GCA_002453165.1 Verrucomicrobia bacterium UBA6775 | reverse complement strand
AAGGATTCGGACGGGGATGGGGCTAGGAATGGGGCAGAGTTGGGTGATCCGGATGGGGCTGAACTCACGAACTCAGGGAACTCGAAGAGCAAGCCCACGAAACCGGTCGAGCCAGTAGTGCCAAAGCTCGTAATCGAGAATCCAAAGTTTCCCTTCAGCCTACGATTCAAAACCGTCAAGGGACAGGATTATGAAGTTCAATCAACGGCCAATTTTCAATCGTGGACAACCTTCACCAAGATCAAGGGAACCGGCACGGAAAAAGTATTCGCCGATCGCCGCAAGGCACTTTACCCGCGCCAATACTACCGGGTGAAACTCAAGGAGTGAGTTGGCCGTTTTGACACGGTTTCGTCCGGGGGATACATTGGCCGCGCATGAGCGATTCGTTCCTGTTTCACAAATACTGATGACGTCCACGCTGCATTACGACAACGCGCGGATAGCCCAGCAGCTTTTCAACAACGAAGCCAAAAATCTTCAGGCGCTGAATGATCGACTTGGTGTCAGGGCGACCTGCCGCGATGGCTGGATCAAGCTCGAGGGTGAGGAGGAAAACGTTGCGATTGCCGCGAGTTTGTTTCAATCGCTTGAGAGCGCGCTCAAGGCTGGGGTGACGATTCGCAATCGCGACTTTGCCTATGCGCTCAATACCGTCGCGACAGAGGGGCCGGACGCGCTCGACGGTCTGTACACGATCACTCTGCAGACGTCCTCCCGCAAGGCACCGGTCAACCCCAAGACGCTTGGCCAAAAGCGGTATGTCGACGCGATCCTGAAACATGATGTCACGTTCGGCATGGGGCCGGCCGGAACCGGCAAGACGTTTCTCGCAATGACGCTGGCCGTGATGGCGTTGAAGGAGGAGAAGGTGTCGCGCATCATCCTGACGCGGCCGGCGGTCGAGGCCGGCGAGGCGCTTGGTTTTCTGCCGGGTGACCTGTACGAAAAACTGGCGCCGTATCTGCGGCCGCTGCACGACGCGCTGCAGGATCTGCTGCCGATGGAGGAGGTGCAAAAGCTGATGGATCGCGGCATCGTGGAGATTGCGCCACTGGCTTATATGCGCGGCCGCACGCTCAACAACGCCTTTATTATTTTGGACGAGGCGCAAAACGCGACGGCGGAGCAGATGCTAATGTTTCTTACACGGCTTGGCTTTAACTCCAAGGCGGTGATCACCGGCGACCCCACGCAGATTGATCTGCCGTCGAGCAAGCGCTCCGGCCTGATCGAGGCCAAGCGCGCGCTAGCCAGAGTCGATGGCATCGCGCTTTGTGAGTTCGAGCGGAGGGACGTGGTGCGGCATCCGCTCGTGCAGCGCATAGTCGAAGCATACGAGGCGTTGCGGAAGTCGAATGACTAGCCGCGCTTGGCCAAGCTTGAGTTATGTCGTTAACCGTTCGTAGCCGCCAGAAAACCCACCCGGTTGACGCCTGGTTGCTGCGGCGCTTGGCCAAGTGGGTGCTGGAAATCACCGAACCCGACACCGCTAAGCGGCCAAGCGGCCATGAGTTGGGCGTGTTTCTCGTCGGGCCGGAGGAGATGGCGCGAATCAATTTTTCCAGCCTTCAGCACGAAGGCCCAACCGACGTGATTACGTTTGATTATTGCGAACCGGGGGACGCGCCCAAGCCGGGACCGATCCTTGGCGATCTGTTCATTTGCCCAACTGTCGCGGAGGAGTTTGCCGGGGAATTCGGCACCACTTGGCCGGAGGAAGTAGCGCGGTATCTGATTCACGGCGTTCTCCACTTACGAGGCTACGATGATCGTGATGCCGCTACCCGGAAGGCGATGAAGCGGGAGGAAAACCGCTTGATGGAAGAGGCAAAAAAACGCTTTCCCTTGAGCCGCTTGGCCAAAAGGCCTATAACGGATGTCAGATGAGTAAGAAAAAGAGAACCATCTTCCGGAGGGGGCGGCGGAATTTTTTCACCGGGCTGGCCGTCGTGCTGCCGGTGATTATTTCCGTGGGTATCGCGCTTTGGTTGTTTAACAAGGCGGTCGATGTTTCCGACATTCTGCTTTATCCATTCCGATTCGTTCCCGGAGTTGAGTTGACCGACATCTGGAAGGACGGAACCCCCGGTTCTGATCTGTATTTCGGCTGGAAAGTGGTCGCCATTGTCGAGGCGATCGTATTGACCGGTTTGCTCGGTTTTCTGACCCGTTATTATGTTGGCAAAAAACTGGTGCAGCTTGTTGACTACGTCATCCTGAACGTCCCGTTGCTGGGCAAAATCTACGGCACGGTCAAGCAGGTCAATCAGGCGTTTACCTCGGAGAAAAAATCGAGCTTCAAGCAGGTGGTCATGGTGGAGTTCCCGCGCAAGGGGCTGTTCTCGGTGGGCTTCGTGACGGCTGAGCAAGTCAGGACCGATGAGGGCGAGAGCATCATCAGCATCTTCGTGCCGACCACGCCGAACCCCACCACCGGTTTCCTTCTGGTGTTGCCGGAGAGCAAGGTGACGTTGCTCGACATGTCGGTGGCCGACGGCATCAAGTACATCGTTAGTCTCGGTGCGGTGCCGCCCGAAAACGCCGGTGGGATTCAGGCTGCCTTTAAGGCCGAGGCCGAGCGGTTGCTGGCGAAAGATGTATGAACGAACGACCGGCCTGATTCTTCGTCTTTTTCCCCTCACGGAAACCAGCCTCGTCGTCCATTGGTTGAGTCCCGACATGGGCCGCATCGGCACCGTGGCCAAGGGGGCGCGCCGCCCCAAATCCGCATTTCAGGGCAAGCTCGACCTGTTTCACGTTGCCGAATTCAGCTTCCAGCGCAGTCGCCGATCCGATTTGCACACGCTCCGTGAGGTGGCTCTCACGGAAACTTTTTCCAGACTGCGCACAGACGTCGAGTTGCTCGACTGCCTTGCCCGTGCCACTCGGTTGATCACTCGCGCCACTGAGGAACAGACGCCGTTGGCCGGTGAGTACGCCCTGTTGCTGGAGTTGGTGCGACGGTTGAATGACGACGGGATGGGGGAATTCTGGCGAACCGTTTTCGAGGTTAAGTTTCTCGACAGTCAGGGGCTGGCCCCGAACTGGGAGCAGAGCGCGCTCGATCCCGGCAGCCGCGCCGTGGCGGTGAGGATGGCGGAGTCCGATTGGGAAAGCCTGGCCAAGCTCAGGCCAAGCGCAGTGCAGATGGATCGCTTGGCCAAGTTTATCGAGCGATTTATCCAGCGTCACATAGGCAGCGTTGCCCGTGGCAGGCGCGGCTGATTCTTGCCAGCGCTTGGCCAAGTGGGCAAGGTGCGGCCGTTTCATGAGTCGATTGGGGTGCGTCATTTTGTGGATCAGCCTGTCGCTTGGCCAAGCGCTTGGCCAGGCGCCGGTCAGTTTCGTTCGCGACATCGCCCCGGTGCTGGTGAAGCAATGTCAGGGATGCCACGGGCCGAAAAAGGTGAAGGGCGGCTATCGCGTCGATACATTCGAGCACCTGCTGAAGCCCGGAAAAAGCGACGCACCCGCAATCGCCCGGGGAAAACCGGCCGAGAGCGAATTATTCCTCCGCCTCACGACGGGTGATGCGGACGACCTGATGCCGCAGGACGGCGATCCTCTGCCGCCGAAACAAATCGAGCTGGTGAAACGCTGGATCGTCGAGGGCGCAAAGTTCGACGGGACAACGGAGACGGCGGCGCTGGCCGGTCTGCTGCAGCCGGTCGAGCATCCGCCCGCACCGGAGTCGTATCCGTCGCCGGTGCCGATCACCGCACTTGAGTTCGGGCCGGAGGGAGAGCGGCTGTTTGCCAGTGGTTATCGTGAGGTCACGATTTGGAATACAATAAGCGGCGAGTTACTTTGCCGGTTGGGCAACGTGGCCGAGCGGGTTTATGACCTGGCGGTTTCAGCCGAGGGGCGATTACTCGCGGTGGCGTGCGGTCAACCCGGAAGGCTGGGGGAGGTGCGGCTGTTCGACTTGGCCAGCGGCGAGCTTCGATCTGTTCCTGTCACTACTGCCGATGTCGTGTTTGCCGTGGCGTTCAGCAACGATGGCAATCGGCTGGCTGCCGGCAGTGCGGATAACAAACTGCGGTTGGTCGATCTCGAGTCCGGCAGGGTGACGCACGAATTGGGCAGCCACTCCGACTGGGTCAACTCTGTTGCGTGGAACGCCGATGACTCCCGTCTGGTCACCGCGAGCCGGGACAAGACGGCGAAAGTGTTTGATGTCCAGTCCGGCGAACGGATTGTCAGCTATCTAGGTCATCAAAACTACGTCCGCGCTGCGTTGTTCCACAAAAATGGAAAAGAGATTTTTTCGATTGGCGATGACCAAAAGATGCACCACTGGAAAATCGAGGGGCCAAAAAAAGTGAACGACTCCTCAGCAAGCCGGGGCACGGCGCTGGCTATCGCCCGGATTGGCACCGAGGTGCTAATCGCCGGGGACGACCGCTCAGTCCGCGCCTTCAACATCAATATCAAGGACGAGAGTCGCAAGTGGGACGGGCACAAGGACGCTGTGCTTTCGGTGGCTGTGTCCGCCGCCACACGCCAGGCAGCAAGCGGCGCCTACGATGGGGAGGTTGTTTTGTGGAACATCGACGAAGGAAAAATCATCCGCCGATTCCACGCCACGCCCGGCGGAGTTGAAGGCAAAGAAAATCCCCCTCTCCCTAGACAGGGAGAGGGGCGGGGTGAGGGTTGAACGCTAGTTTTCGAATGTGAGATCGTCGTTGGCGAGGTTGATTCGGATCTTGTCGCCGGGCTTGAACTCGCCATCGAGCAGCCGCGTGGCCAGCGGATTGAGCAACTGCTCCTGCACGGTGCGCTTGAGCGGGCGGGCGCCGAATTGCGGATCGTAGCCGGCCTTGGCCAGGTGCCGCTTGGCGTCGTCGCTGATCTCCATCGTGAGCTGCTGGTCGGCCAGGCGCTTGGCCACGGCCCTGAGTTGAATGTCGACGATCACCCCGAGTTGATCCTCGTCGAGGCTGTGAAAGATGATCGTGTCGTCGATGCGGTTGATGAATTCCGGCCGGAAGTGGGCCTTCATTTCGTCAGAGACTTTTTGCTCCATGTCCAGCCGGTCGACTTCGGTCGTTTTTCCGTCGAGGAAATAGTCCTGAATGATGTGCGAGCCGATGTTACTGGTCATGATGACAATCGTGTTTCGGAAATCGACCGTGCGCCCCTGGCCATCGGTGAGTCGGCCATCGTCGAGCACCTGCAGGAAGACGTTGAACACGTCTGGATGCGCCTTCTCAATCTCGTCGAACAAGACCACGCTGTACGGCTTGCGGCGGACGGCCTCGCTGAGCTGGCCTCCTTCCTCGTGGCCGACGTAGCCCGGCGGGGCACCGATCAGGCGCGCCACGGTGTGTTTCTCCATGTACTCGCTCATGTCGATGCGCACCATCGCGGTTTCGTCGTCGAACAAAAACTCGGCGAGAGACCGTGCCAGCTCGGTTTTGCCAACGCCGGTAGGCCCCATGAAAACAAACGAGCCAATCGGCCGATCGGGATCCTGCAGGCCGCTCCGGGCGCGTCGCACGGCATCGGCCACGGCGGTGATGGCTTTTTGCTGGCCAACCACGCGCTCGCTGATGCGATCCTCCATGTGTACGAGCTTTTGTCGTTCGCCCTCGAGCATCTTGGAGACCGGGATGCCGGTCCATGCGGCAACCACGGCGGCGACGTCCTCGTCGGTGACTTCCTCCTTCAACAGCCGCTTGGTTTCCTCGGCCTCGTTGAGTGCCTGTTGCATCTCTTCAAGTTTTTTCTCCAACTCGGGAATCGTCTCGTAACGAATCTGCGCAGCGGCATTCAGGTCGCCCTCGCGCTCGGCCTTCTCCTGATCACGATGCGCCTCCTCGAGCTGGCTGTTGACGATACTGACGGCATTGATCGACGCCTTCTCGTCCTGCCAACGCGCCTTTAACTCGTCGGACTGTTCCTTGAGATTGGCGAGGTTTTCTTCGAGCTTGGCCAAGCGCTCGCGGCTGGCCTCGTCCTTTTCCTTTTTCAACGCCGTGCGCTCAATCTCGAGCTGCATGACCTGGCGCTCGAGTTGGTCGATCTCCGTCGGCATCGAGTCGAGTTCCATGCGCAGTCGCGAGGCGGCCTCGTCGATGAGGTCGATGGCCTTGTCCGGCAGGAACCGGTCGGTGATGTATCGGTCGGAAAGGGTGGCGGCGGACACCAGTGCGGTGTCCTGAATTCGGATGCCGTGGTGCACCTCGTAGCGTTCCTTGAGCCCGCGCAGGATGGCGATCGATGCCTCGACGCTTGGCTCGTCGACGGTGACCGGCTGGAAGCGTCGCTCCAGTGCGGGATCCTTCTCGATGTACTTGCGGTACTCATCGAGGGTGGTGGCGCCGACACAGCGGAGTTCGCCGCGGGCGAGTTGGGGCTTGAGCATGTTGGCGGCGTCGGTCGCGCCCTCGGCGGCCCCGGCCCCAACCAGCGTGTGCAGCTCGTCGATGAACAGAATGATTTGTCCGTCACTCGAAGTGACCTCCTTGATGAACGCCTTGAGGCGATCCTCAAATTCACCACGGTACTTCGCGCCGGCGATCATGGCGCTCAGGTCCATCGCGATGAGCGTCTTGTCCTTGAGCGACTCGGGGACATCGCCGCTGACGATGCGCCGGGCGAGTCCCTCGGCGATCGCGGTCTTGCCGACGCCCGGTTCGCCGATGAGCACCGGGTTGTTTTTCGTGCGGCGACTGAGTACCTGCATCACACGACGAATCTCGTCGTCCCGCCCGATGATCGGGTCAATCTTGCCCTGACTGGCGAGTGCCGTGAGGTCGCGTCCGTATTTTTCCAGTGCCTGAAATTTATCCTCCGGGTTGGCATCGGTGACCCGCTGGTTGCCACGCACTTGGCCAAGCGCATCGAGCAGTCCCTCGCGCCCGAGATTGTGCGCCTTGAAAACGCGGCCAAGCGCATTGCCTCCCTTGGCCAACAGGCCGAGCAGCAGGTGTTCCGTGCTGATGAATTCGTCACCAAGCGAGGTGGCCTCCGCTTGGGCGGCGTCCATGGCCTGCTTGAGTTCCGGGCTCAGATACAGGTCGGCGGAGCTGGTGCCCTGCACCTTGGCCAAGCGCCCAATTTCAGTCGCGAGGTCGGCCTGAAACTTGGCCAGATCCACACCGGTACGCTGCAGCAGGGTGGGGATGATTCCGTCCTGCTGTTGTGCCAGGGCCAATGCCAAGTGCTCGCCATCCACCTGCTGTTGTGAGTGTTGGTGAGCCAGTTCCTGCGCTGCCTGCAGCGCCTCCTGTGATTTGGTTGTCAGTTTGTCCAATCGCATAATCAACACGCCGACGGATGCCGCCGGCACTTATTACGGTGTATTTATAGCATAACTTGGCCGGTTATGGGAAAGAAAAAAATGAACCTTTTTTGAGGGGGATAAACAAAAAAAGCCGGGCGGTATGCCCGGCTAAAAAATTCGTTGTCCCAAGTCTCAGCGGCGATCGGTCATGCCGGGAATGCCATGTTCCCACGGACGCTGTTTGTTCCACGGTTGGGCGGACTTGTTTTCAGGGTCCGGACTCAGGCAACCGGTGGTGAGCGCCAAGAACACCAGGGCCATGCCAAGGGCGGCAGCGGATGCGATGGTCTTGAGTGTGCGCATGATGCGTTTTTAATTGCGTTCGGAGAACACGTAGTCGCCGGCCTGAATGTCGCCGTTTTTGTAGTCCGGCATGATGTTGGCGATACTGCGGGATTTCTCGACGCTGAGAATGCGAAGGCGGCCCACCAGTTGGGCTTCGCCCCCGGCACCGCGCCCGACGAGTACCTCACCGTGCTCGCGGACACCCTGTTCTTCACCGACGTCCAGAACGACAAAGTCGTATTGGGAATCCACTGCAGTCACCTTTCCAGCCAGGTTAGGTGGCAGTGATACCTTCACCGAAGTGCCGGTGTAGCGGGAAAGCTCGACGCTCAATTTCTCGATACGGCCGAGGAGGATGCTGTTTTCAGCGATGAAATTGTCTCGCTCGTTGGTGACACCTTCCAGCGTAGCCAAGCGCTGCCGGATGGAGTCGCGGGTGCCGTATTCCATCTCAAACTGGCGCCAGCGTTCGCTGATTTGCCGGGACTCAACTAGGTCGGCCGTGGCCTGATTCAAGTTGGCCAAGTGTTCGTCAGCACGCTGTGTTTGGCGGGTAACGGCTTGTTGTAGAGTGCCAATCTGATCTCCAAGTCTTGCAGCATTTGATTCGGCAGCACTTGCGCGATCTTCAGCAGCTTTTTGTGCATCTTCCGCATCTGCTTGAGCTTGTATGGCGGTGTCACGTTCCCCGGTCATGGACGCGAGATCGTTTGTCAGCCCCTCAATCTTCGTGCTGACGTTGTTGAACGCGAACCACCCGGACGCTCCGATGGCGATCAATGTAATGGCTAAAAGTACTCGAACCATGTGTAAAGTTCCTAAAAGGCCGCGAAGCGTATCGCTGCACCGGGCTGAAGTCAATGGCCGGTTTCGCGAAAAACCTGCTTTTTTGGTCGATTAAACTCAGAGCCAAAGGAATTCGGAGCTGGCCTTGGCCTGAAGTCGCTGATTCCCGGTGACCATGCGCTCGGCCATCACGCGTCCCAACGCAAACAGAAACTCTGAGGCTAGCAACGGCTCGGTCTCGATCATTTTCCGGAATTGTTCGTGGGACATGA
>DKGH01000114.1:2900-4531 GCA_002453165.1 Verrucomicrobia bacterium UBA6775 | reverse complement strand
CTGACTTTAGCCGCGCCAAGGCTGGTGAATCTACTTCACGACAAGAACGCCCGGGTGCAGTTTCACGCTGCGATGGCGCTTGGCCAAGCGGGCAACTCCGAAACGACTTCACACCTGTTCGCTCTCCTCGAGCGCAACAACGACAAGGACGCCTACATCCGGCACGCGGCCATTATGGGACTGACCGGCAGCGCTGAGCCGGAACAGTTGATTGCATTGAACAGCCACGGCTCCGCCGCCGTTCGCGTGGCTGCGGTGGCCACCCTGCGACGACTCAGGCACACCGGTGCTGAAAAATTCCTGAACGACGAAAATGAGTGGGTGTTACGCGAGGCCGTCAGCGCAATCCACGACGACGAATCAATCCTCGAGACTCTGCCCAGCGTGGCGAATCTCCTGCCCGGCAACGACCGCGAATCCGAGGCGATCACACGGCGACTTCTCAGCGCGAACCTTCGCGTCGGTCGCCCGGAAAACGCGCAGCGCCTGATTGACTACGCACTGGACAAAACCAAGCCGGACACCATGCGCGCCGAGGCGTTGCTCTGTCTGCGCGACTGGAATCGCCGGCCATTTGTTGACCGTGTCGAGGGTCGCGTTCGGACGCTCTCCAAACGAGACAACGGCTACGCCAAGCGCTTGGTTAAAGCGAACCTCCAACATCTGTTCGAGTCTGCCAACGGGGAAGTACTCGCTGAGTTGATTCGGCTTTGTGAGTGGCTTCAAATCAATCTTGGGGTCGGGCCGCTCTTGGTCATTGCCAGGTCCGAGTCACAGGAATTGGCGGCCCGGGTGCAGGCGGTCCAGTCCATCACCGGAAAAGAGGACATCGCCCAACCGCTTCTCGACCTGACGCGAAACAGGCACTCACAAATCCAAGTGGCCGCCGTTCAAAAACTAGCCGAGACCGCGCCCATGCTGTTCGCGAAAAAACTGTCCGATAACTGGAGCAAGCTCAGTGAACCGGCGCAACAGGCATTCATCGGCAGCCTCGGCAGGGATATGAGCGACGAGGGCCACAAAATCCTAAGCAGGATTTTCGAATCAATGCTGGATGGCAAACTGCCCAAGGCGTTGGAACTGGACGTGGTCACCGCGGCCAAGGCCCGACAATCAAAAAGGCTGAAACAGTTCATCAAACGGTATGAAGCCGGGCAACCTGCGGAAAATCCGATCGCCCAATACATGGTCACTCTCGTTGGCGGGGACGCCGCGAAGGGGAAGCAGGTTTACGAGAATCACGTGGCCGCCCAGTGCGTCCGTTGCCACGACGCCGGCGGTCAGGGGAATCAGGTCGGGCCGGAGTTGGCCGGCATCGGTGAGCGGGTCGATAAGGAATACCTACTGCGCTCGCTCATCACGCCAAACTCGGAAATCGCGGAGGGCTTCAGCGTAACCATCGTGGAACTCACAAACGGCAAATCACTCGTAGGGCGCGTCGAAAAACAAACTGACCAGTCGCTCTCGCTGGTTCCACCTCAGGGAAAAACGATTGAGATTTCCAGTGGAGAGATCAAAAAAATCACCAAGACAAAAACCTCGGTGATGCCACCGATGGGAGCGCTCCTGACAAAGTATCAACTCCGTGACCTGATCTCCTATCTCGAGACTCTTTAGCTGCGCTTGGCCAA
>DKGH01000114.1:0-2527 GCA_002453165.1 Verrucomicrobia bacterium UBA6775 | reverse complement strand
CTCAACGCAGCGGGTGCAGAGGGTGGCGTGCTCGTCGTGAGAGCCAACGCTGGGTTCCCAGCGCCAGCAGCGTTCACATTTTTCCCCGTCGGCATTGACCACAGTCACCTGAAGTTCCTCCGACTCACCTTCGTTCAAGGTTAACTGCGATACATTGACGAGTTCGCGCAAATCTTCCTGATGCGTCTGGCCAACCTCGAGCTCACGGCCGGTCCCGGTGAGGGCCACGCAGGCCTCAAGACCCTTGCCGATGCGTTTGGCCTGCCGCGCCTCCTCCAACACCGGCAGAGCACGTTCGCGGATGGCGAACAGGGTTTGCCAGTTGGCCGCCTCGTTGTCGGTGATACTGAACTCGAACGGTTCCCAGTCGGCCAAGTGTACACTGCCACTGTCGAGGTGCGGGATGGCTTCCCACGCTTCGTCAGCGGTAAAGGCAAGCATTGGCGAAAGTATTTTGGTGAATGACTGGATAAGCCGATAAAGCGCAGTCTGAGTGGATCGGCGCCGCGGCGAATTTGCCGGTGAGGTGTAGAGCCGATCCTTGACGGTGTCGTGGTAAACAGCCGACAGTTCCACGGAAACAAATTGCGTGATCCGCTGGTAGGCGGCGTGAAACTCGCACGCATCGAACGCCGCACGAACGTCGGCATCGAGCTTGGCGAAGGCGTCTAGTATCCAGCGGTCGAGCCCGGTCAACTCGTCGTCGGCAACGGTGTGCTGCGCGGGATCGAAGTCGTACAGGTTACTGAGTTGATAACGGAGGGCGTTGCGGATGCCGCGATACGCCTCCGCGACCTTTTTGATGCGCTCCTCGCTGACGGTGATGTCGTTTCGGAAATCCTGCGATGCCACCCACAACCGGACGATGTCCGCCCCGTAGTTGCCGACGTACGCCTCGGCAGTCTGCGGCTTGGCATAGCCGCCGTCCTGTTTGCTTTTGGAAATCTTCTCGCGATCGGCATCGACCATGAAGCCGTGGGTCAACACGTTGCGGTAGGGCGCAACGCCGTTGCCGGCGAGCGACAGGAGCAGCGACGATTGAAACCAGCCGCGATGCTGGTCGCTGCCCTCGAGGTAATAGTCGGCCTGCCATGCGTCGGGCGTGCCGGCCTCGGCACCCGGACGGCCCAGCTCGCTGCGTTGCATCAGTACGGCACGCGACGACGAACCGGAATCGATCCACACGTCAAGCGTGTCGGTGGATTTGCCAACCGCCTCGGCGCCGTCCCAGTCGTCCGGCTTGACCGCAGCCCACAGGTCGGCCAGCTCGCGCTCAAACCAGACATTGGAGCCATGCTCCTGCACGAGATCAGCGGTGTTGCGCACGATGCGTGCGTCGAGAATTGGCTCGCCCTGTGCGTCGTAAAATGCCGGGATCGGCACACCCCACGATCGCTGCCGGGAGATACACCAGTCGGGGCGCGACTGCACGGCACCCTCAATGCGGTTGCGGCCCCAGCCGGGAACCCAGTTGACGCTGTCGATCGCGGCGAGCGCCTTGTCGCGAAAACCGTCGTGGTCGATGTTGACGAACCACTGATCCATCGCACGGAAAATCACCGGCGACTTGCTGCGCCAACAGTGCGGGTAGCTGTGCTCGTAACGCTCCTCAAAGGCAAGCTTGTCACCGGCCTTCAGCACCTCGATGACGGCTTCGTTGGCCTCGCTCCGGCCGTTTTTTGGAAGGATTTGTTTGCCAACCAGTTGGTCGGAAATCTGCTGTTCCTCCGGTAGGTCTGCCGTACGAGCGAGGCGGCCGCTGTCGTCCACCGGCGAGTAGATCGGCAGACCGTTGTTGCGTCCGAGATTGTAGTCGTCCTGACCGTGGCCGGGTGCGATGTGGACCAGACCGGTACCGGCGCTGTCGTCCACAAACATGTCCCCGGCGAACAGCTTGCCGGTGCGATTACAGAACGGGTGGTGGTACTCAAACTCCTCCAGTTGATCCCCCTGCACCGTGCGCAGAATCTCGAAGTCCCCTGCCCAGCCGCATTTTTCGACGACCGTGTCGAGCAGCGGCACGCTGACAAGCAGCGCCTCCTCCCCGACGCGAATGAGCTGGTAGTCGAATTGTGAGTTGTACGCGACCGCGAGATTGGCCGGGAGCGTCCACGGCGTGGTGGTCCAGATCAACAGGTGCATGTTGGTCTCGCCCACGATCGGGAACTTCACATACACGCTTTGGCTGACGTGGTCCTGATACTCCACCTCCGCCTCGGCCAACGCCGTGCGGCACGGGATACTCCAATAGACCGGCTTCTTGCCGCGATAGACGAATCCCTTCTCGACCAAGTCGGCGAACAGCCGCAGTTCCTCCGCCTCGTAGGCTGGGTTCAGCGTGAGGTACGGGTTGTCCCACTCGCCGAGCACACCGAGTCGCTTGAACTGCTCGCGTTGTGTGTCGATGAAGCCAAGCGCGTACTCCTCGCACGCCTTGCGGATGGCGGCCGGAGTGGCGTCGGTGTTGCCGTCCTTTCGCATTTTTTGCGTGACCTTGAACTCGATCGGTAACCCGTGGCAGTCCCAG
>DKGH01000060.1:7704-12899 GCA_002453165.1 Verrucomicrobia bacterium UBA6775 | reverse complement strand
GCGATGTGCCTGGCTTGGCCAAGCTGCACGATGAATCCCACGCGCTCACGGATCGTTACCTCGCCGCAGTGGACGAGGCTGCCTCGGACAGCGCGGACGCTGTCCGCTTGGCCAAGCGCCATGGCCTCGAGCCGGATGTGCTGGCTGCCTGGCTGGATTACCTCGCGCTTGGCCCAGCGCAACCGGTCGAGATCACCGGGTTGTTTACGAAAAAAATGGAACGCGTTGGTGGATCGGATTACGTCAACGGCTGGGGACTGCCTGAGACCCCGAGCGTTGTGGCGAATTCATCGGACGCCGAATACCGCATCCCCGGCCGGGCGCGGGCGCGCGGTGTCGAGGTGCATCCTTCGCCCACGCTGTTCGTGGCCGTGGGTTGGCAAAGCCCGATCGACGGCGAGATTGCTGTCTCGGCCAAGGTCGCCGACGCCCATCCCGAATGCGGCAACGGCGGCGAGTGGTGGGTGCAACATCACACCAGCCGTAAGGTCGGCAACCTTGGCCACGGCGTGTACGGCACGGGCGGTGGCGGCGAATTGAAGCCGGTGACGCTGCAGGTGCATCGCGGCGACGTGGTGCGGTTAGTGGTTGGGCCAAAAGATGGCAGCCACGCTTGTGACCTGACTCACGCCGACATGACCCTCACCGAGACCGGCGGCGCCAAGCGGGAGTGGGATATTTCGAAGGACATTTCCGGCAACATCCTCGAGGGCAACCCGTTGAAGGATAGGCACGGCAACGATGCGGTCTGGTATTTTTACAGCGGCAAGGTCACCGACGTGGCCAAGATGTCCGGCAACGCGATGAGTGTGCCGGAGGGGTCGCTACTCGCGCAGTGGCGCGACGAGCCGGACGCCATCCGGCGCGCGGCGTTGGCCGGACGCATCCGGTCGCTTGCCACCGGCAAAACCAAGCCCGCCCCGGGCACACCGGACGCCACGCTACTGACGCAGTTGCAAAAGATCGCGACTCCCGGCCGGTACGACAACCTGCTGAAATCGATCCGGCCGGACGAGCGGTTTGGCCGGCACCCTCTCGGGCACACGGTGGTCTCGGCCGACTTGGTCATGAAAGCGCCGGAGGTGGTCGAGCTGCGCATCCCGGCGGCGTTGGCCGAGGGCCGGTCGCTCGTCGTCTCGGGCGACCTCGAGCCGGAACACGGCAGCGCCGGCAGCGTGCAACTGACTGCGGGACTGACCCGGCCCACGCCGTTTATGCTGTCGCCAAGCCACCCCATCATCACCGCCACGGGTGGCGACACGGACAAGCGCATTAACGCCGGCCTCGACGATTTCCGCGACCTGTTTCCGGCGTCGATTTGTTACCCACAGATCGTGCCGGTCGACGAGGTCGTGACGCTGGCGTTGTATTTCCGCGAGGACGAACCGATGCAGCGGCTCATGCTCAACGAAAAAGAAAAGGCCGAGCTGGACCGACTCTGGGATGAGCTGATGTACATCACCCGGGAGCCGTTTAAAAAGGAGGTCGCCTACGAGCAGCTCGTCGAGTTCTCGACGCAGGACCGGCCCGACCTCGTTATCGCCTGGAAGCCGTACAAACCAATTCTGCTGGACGAGGTGGCGGCGTTTCGCGCGCGCCTGCTGGAGGATGAGCCGAAGCAACTGGAAGCGGTGATCGACTGGGCCGGGCGCGCCTGGCGCCGAGCATTGACGGTGGACGAGCAGGAGGGATTGCGCGAGCTTTACGGGGCGCTGCGCGAACGCGAGATCGATCACGAGAAGGCGGTCCAATTGACCCTCGCGCGTGTGCTGACTTCGCCCGCATTTTTGTACCGGCGTGAGCATGCCGGTGATGGGGCCAAGCCGGTGGCAGTGAGCGCCACGGAGCTGGCCACGAGGCTGAGTTATTTCCTGTGGGCCTCGGTGCCGGACGCCGCGCTTGGCCAAGCGGCGGCAAGCGGTGAGTTGACGAACGACGACGTTCTGCTTGGCCAAGCGCGGCGCATGCTCCACGACCCGCGCACTCGGCGCATGGCTGAACAGTTCGCCTGCCAATGGCTGCACATCCGTGGGTTCGACCAAAACGACGACAAAAACGAGCAGCGCTTCCCCGAGTTCGCCACGTTGCGCGGCGACATGTACGAGGAGTCGGTCCGGTTTTTCGAGGACCTGTTTCGCAACGACGGTTCGGTGCTCGACCTGCTGACAGCCGACCACACGTTTTTGAACGAACGCTTGGCCAAGCTCTACGGCATTGACGGCGTGTCCGGCAAGGTTTGGCAGCGCGTGTCCGGCATGCAGGCCAAGGGGCGCGGCGGCGTGCTGGGCCTGTCCACGGTGTTGGCGATCAATTCCGGTGCCTCGCGCACCAGTCCGATCCTGCGCGGCAACTGGGTTTACGAGACGCTGCTTGGCGAGAAGCTGCCCCGGCCGCCGGCGGATGTGCCGCAGTTGCCGGAGAGCGTGCCCAGCGGCTTGACCGCACGGCAGCTCATCGAGAAACACAGTTCCGTGCCGGAGTGCGCCAAGTGCCACGAGCGTATCGACCCGTACGGCTTCGCGCTGGAACAGTTCGACCCGATCGGCCGACAGCGCCCCGACACTGTCGACACGCAGACACAGCTCGCGGACGGCACGCGTATCGAGGGCTTGATCGGCCTGCGCGAACACCTCGCCACCGAGCGCATGGACGACGTGCTCGAGCAGTTTTGCCGCAAGCTGCTCGGCTACGCGCTGGGCCGTGAGGTGGCTCTCTCGGATCTGCTTTTGATCGAGGAAATGCAGCGGCAGCTCAAGGCGAACGATTACCGTTTCAGCGCCGCGGTCGAGACGATCGTGCTCAGCCCGCAATTCCGGAAAATCCGGGGGCGCCTGGCTAAAAATCAAGATTGACTCATGCCGCTGACGATTCAGCATCAACCGAAAGACGAACTGGAATGAAAAACGAACATCACCAATTTTCCCGGCGCACTATGCTGCGCGGCCTTGGCGTGACGATGGCCCTGCCGTGGATGGAATCGCTCCGCGTCTGGGGCGATGCCCGCCGAGAGGCTAGGCAGTCGAGCGAGGCGCCAACCCGCATGGCGATCCTGTTCGCCGGCTGCGGTTTTCACCGGCACGAATGGTGGGCCAAGGGCGAGGGCGCTGACATGGAATTGGGCAAGGTGCTGCATCCGCTGAACGATTTCCGGGATCGGATGGTGTTCATCCGCGGCCTCTACAACGCCGAGGCGCTCAAGGGTAACATCCACAGTTCGCAAACCGGCAATCTGCTCTCCGGCGCGCCGTTGGCTTCCGGCGGGCGGATTCAGTCCGGCACCAGCGTCGATCAATTTGTCGCACAACACATCGGCCATCGCACCAAGCTGCCGAGCCTCGTGCTTGGTTGTGAAAAGGCGAACCCCTCCGTGCACAAGGATTACTCGATGCTGTACAGCTCGCACATCTCGTGGAGTAGCCCGACCACGCCGACGCCGCTCGAGGTCTACCCCGCGCTGGCGTTTGACCAGATGTTCAAGGACAAGGCGCAGGCCGGCGACCGAAGCGTGCTCGACGCGGTGTTGTCGGACGCGAAGGATTTGCGCCGCAACATCAGCCGGCTCGACCAGCAAAAACTCGACGAATACCTCAACTCCGTCCGTGAGGTGGAGAAACGAATCGAGAGCGCCGGCAAACGCGGCGAGTTGCAGGGCTGGCGGCCGACATTGATCAAGCCGAACATGCCGCGCCCGAACGATGGCTACCCGCAGGACATCGTCGAGCACATGCGCATCATGAGCGACCTGCTTGTTTTGGCGTTCCAGACCGACACCACGCGCATCTGCACGCTCAAGCTCAATAACGACCACGGCACACTGCGCTTCCCGCACCTCGGCGTGGACTACATGATTCACCACCTGCTTTCACACAGCGACACCGCCGACTGGCTGAAGGTGAACCAGTTTTTCCTCGAGCAAATGGCCTACATCGCCAAGCGGCTTGACGGCATTCAGGAGGGGGAGCGCACCGCACTCGACAATTCGATGCTCATGCTCTGTTCCAGCATGCTGACCGGCCACCACGACGCGACCCAGTTGCCAGTGGTGATGCTCGGTGGGGGCGGAGGCAGAATCAAGGGCGGCCAAAACCTGAACTACCTCGGCAAAGCCAATCGTCAAATGTCGCGCCTCTTCCTCAGCATGATGGACAAGATGGACGTCCACCCCAAAACCTTCGGCGACGCCACCAAGCTATTGGAAGAGGTCTAACGCTTGGCCAAGCGGTAATGACCTGTTGAGGGTCTCTACTCGATGTAGCGGAATTCCTCGGAGCCGAGGAGGGCTTGTGCGTATTGGTTCCAGCCGGCCTCGGTGTTGGCTTGCGACAGGAATGCCAGACCGGTATCCCGCTCGCCGGAGGATGGCGGCCGGTTAAACAGCAACTGGTAGGCGCGATCAATTCGGGCCTCGTTAGTCTCGCCCTCTCTGGCCAAGCGCTTGGCCAAGGCACCCGCCCGCTTTTGGAAAAATGGGCTGTTCATGATGAACAGGTACTGCTGCGGCACGGTGCTGGTGGTGCGCTTGGCCGACGTGCTGCGCGGCGCGGGAAAATCGAACAACCGAAAAAACGGATCGGAGCTGATGCGGTCGCCGTTACGGCTGATGGTCGCGTAAACGCTGCGGCGTGGGCTGTTCAAAATCTCGTTCGTTGGGGCGCCGCCGAGTTTTAGATCCAGTTCCCCCGTGGCCGCCAGCAGGCTGTCGCGCCACGACTCAACCTCCACCCGACGGGGGTTCATCCGCCAGATCAGCCGGTTGTCCCCGTCGCGGTCGAAGTTGGCGGCGATGTGGCGGCTGCTCATCCGGTACGTGGCGGATTTCATGATCAATCGGTGCAGATCCTTGATCGACCAGCCGTTGTCCATGAAGTTCGTGGCCAGCCAATCGAGCAACAGCGGGTGAGTTGGCTTTTCTCCAATCACGCCGAAGTTGCTTGGGGTGCGGACGATGGCCCGACCGAAGTGCCATTGCCAGATGCGGTTGACGAGCACGCGTGAGGTGAGCGGGTTGTCCCGCGCCACGACCGACTCGGCCAGTTGCAGTAGCCCACTCTCCTTGTTGAACGACTTGTCGCGGGAGATCACCTCGAGGAATCGCCGTGGCACCTCTTCGCCTTTTTTTCGGAGGTCACCCCGGATCGCCACGTGCATGTTGTTGCTGCCGTTCTCGCGGAGGCCGTGCGCCGTGGCGTACTTGG
>DKGH01000060.1:0-7299 GCA_002453165.1 Verrucomicrobia bacterium UBA6775 | reverse complement strand
TCGTCCGAGATTTCGCGTTTTTCCTTTTTGACCTTGTCGTTCAGTTGCTTGATCTGGTTGTCAAAATTTTTGATTTTGTTTTGGTGCTCGTTGTAGGCCGTGACGACCTCGTCCGCGACCAGCGGCTTGTCGGCGATGCTGGTGTTGTTGAAGACACCGGCGATCGCGTAGTAGTCCTTGATCGAGACCGGATCAAATTTGTGATCGTGGCAGCGCGCACAGGCCACGGTCAGCCCGAGGAACGCCCGCGAGAATGTGTCCACCCGGTCGCTCAGCGTCTCCGCTTGGGCGGCGGCGGTTGCCTCGGCGTCACCGCCATCGCCGTTGTACGTGGGGCCAACGGCGAAGAAACCGGTCCCGGCGCGGGCCGACAACGGGGCGTTCGGGGTCAGTTCACCGGCGATCTGCCAGCGCACAAACTGGTCGAACGGCACGTCTTCGTTGAAGGCGTTCACGACGAAGTCACGGTACTGCCACGCGTTGGGCAGGCCGCGGTTGTCGAGGAATCCGCCGAGTCCGTCGCTGTACCGGGCGACGTCCATCCAGTGTCGCGCCCAGCGTTCGCCGTACTGTGGCGAAGCGAGCAACTCCTCGATGACCTGATCCCAACTCGTGTCACCGGCAACAAACGCAGCCACCTCCTCGGGTGTCGGCGGCAGGCCGACAAGGTCAAAATAAGCGCGCCGAATCAACGCCCGCCGATCCGCTTCCGGTGACGGCTTCATCCCAGCATCCTCCAGTCGGGCGAGGATAAATTGGTCGATCGGGTTCCGTGGCCAGGTGCCGTTGCCAACCTCCGGCGGTGCCGGGTTTTGGATCGGCTTGAGCGACCAGTGCTCCTTCCGGTATTTTTCAAAATCGATACCCTGCTTCTCTGCGACCTGCGGCTCGTTTGACTTCGGCCAGGGCGCTCCCATGTCGATCCACTGCTTGAAATCAGCGATCACGGCGTCCGGCAACTTGCGTGTCGGAGGCATCTCGAGGGACTCCTCCTTGTACAGCACCGCGCGGTAAAGCAGGCTCGAATCGGCCTTGCCCGGAATGATCGATGGCCCGGATTCGCCGCCCTGAAGCGCTCGCTCACGGTTGTCGAGGTACAGTTCCGACTTCAGTTTTTTGGACTGTGTGCTGTGGCACTTATAGCAATGCTGCGCCAGCACGGGACGGATTTTGTTTTCAAAGAACTCCACCTGTTCCGGCGTCGGTTCGTTGGCGGTGACGGCGATGGACGCCCCGAAAAGGGCGCCTAGCCAAGAGGTAGCTCGAACGGTTTTGAATCGATCAATCAAAACCGCCATTCAATCGAACCGGCCGCCTCTACGCAACCCCGAAACCAAGCGCTTGGCTAAGCGCCGAACAAAGAGTTTCCCTTTTGAGGTTGGGGAGAGTCTTCTCGTGGCTGTTTGATTTTGAGACCGATGAAAACCAAGACACTTCTTTTGGCCTCCGTGCTGCTCTCCGGCTTGGCCAAGCCGATGGCCGGCCCAGTCGAGGCCGACGTCCACCTCACCTATCCGTTGACGGTTAAGAAACTAGAGAACATCTACATCGACGCAAGACTGTACGAGTACGACCCGTGGCTGGCCGATGTCTCCGCCACGTTGGTGGACCATGTGGTTCTTGAGGACGTCGACTTCAGCACAACGGCCGATTCACTCGTGGATATCCATTTTTCGGCCAAGCGCAAGGCTCGCATGAAGTACTATATCACCGCCCGCACCTATTCCAAGAAAGGCGGCCCGCTTTACTTTTTCATTGATGGATTTCAGAAAATTTTCGAGCACAAGGACGACGAGGAGATCGACGTTCGGATGAAGTCAAAGTTGGCCGCCAAGAAACCGAAGGGGGACCCGGAAAAAGTCGGAGGCAACGACGACGATGGCGGTGAAGAAAACAGCGGCAAGATCACTGGCATCCACCGTGCGGTGGAAATCGAGTGGGATGGAACCGACGGCGCTGAGTTTGCGCTGCAAAAGTCAAACGATCTCAAAAACTGGGAGACGGTCGAATCGCTCAGCGGCAACGGCGAGACGACGTCCGTATTTCTGCGCGTCTCCGGCCACACACAGTTTTGGCGGTTGCAGCCCGAGTAGACCTGCAATTTGACTTGCGCCGGGGAGGGGCATTCGCGAGCGTCTCGGCATGCCACGCAAGCTGAGCACCATTGCCCCGGACTGGTGGGATTACACCACGCTCGAGGACGACCTCATTCGCGACGCGGCCGCGCTTTTGCCGACCGATCTCGAGCAACTGTCGCGCCCCGGTTTTCGTGTGGTCATGTGCGACACGCTTGAGGATTTTTACCTCGCCGAGGCACTCGAGTACATCGACGCCTGGCGACAGGCCACCGCCGACAACCCGGTTGGCATTTGTGGTCCGATTGGTCCCACCGAGCAACTGCCGCTGGTTGCGCGGTTGGTCAATGAACTGGGGCTTTCGCTGAAGCACGCGCACTTTTGGGGGATGGACGAATGGGTCGGCGGCGACGGCCGCGAGGTGCCTACAGATCACCCGCTCTCCTTCGAGCGCGCCGACCGCGAGCTGTGTTTCGACCGCATCGACCATGTCCTCGCGATGCCGGAGGAGAACCTGCATTTTCCAAAAGCGGACACCACCGCCTTTCGCGAAAGCTGGAGCGATGTGCGCTGCGCTGTCATGCAGGGAGGGCAGGGTGACATCAAGCATTGGGCATTCAATGACCCGCTCCGGCGCGAGGGCGATTTTGCCGATGCACCGCCCTCACCGGAGGAGTACCGAAAGCTGGCCACGCGCGTCGTCGAGTTGCACCCGATCACCCTCGCGCAAAACGCCCGCACTTCCGGCGGCGGCAACATCACCATGGTGCCGCAGCGCGCCGTCACCGTTGGGCCGGTCGAGACTTGGCAGTCGGAGAAGGTCAGCATCTGGCAGGCTGGCACCCACGACAACCCGTTCGGCCAGCGGCTCACCGCCCTAATGATTTCCAAGGGCATCGCAGACAGCAGCGTGCCGATGTCACTGCTCGCCGATCATCCCAACGTACAGTTCAACTACTTCCGGGGTGGCCTCGGTACCTGCTCGGTGGAAATGCACTAAGAAATAACGGTGCTACAGCTCCTTTAGTCCAGCGCTTGGCCAAGTTTTTGGAGGAGAATTTTGTCCGGTTGTTTTTTGTCGAGGGCGAACCAGCGCTTGGAGCCTTGGCCAAGCGAGCGGACGGCGAACTCCACCGCGCCGTCGTCGTTGACCGGGATGCGCGTCAGTGACACGAAGAAAAAACCGCCGGAGTCCACGGCAGATGTCCATGTCGGCAGGTAGATCAGTTCCACGGTTTTGTCGTCCGACACCCATCGGGAGAGTTCGCGAGTCACGTCGAATCGAAGTTTCTCCTCGCCGCCGATGGACAATGAAAAGCCATCGGTCTGCGGCTCGGTCACCCAGCCCACACCGCCGGTAAATCCGTAGACGAGCGCCGTGCCGGCCAGCTTGGAAAACGGCGGCGTGACCCATGCCAACTCTGTCCCCGTTTTTTGTTGGCGGATGAATCCGCGGGGAACGAAGTCGCCGGCGAAGTTGTGCCACTCGGTTGGCTCCTGATCGGTGGATGTCACCCCGGCCACGGGCGGTTGGGCGATACGCACATAACGGCGGAGCGTTTGAATGAGCTGCTGCTCGGCGTCGGACCGGTCGCCTCCCACCCAGCCGGCTAGCCGCTTGAACGCCAGCGACTCGCCACTGGGCGCCTTGTGGAAGGGCGACGGCTCCTGCCCCGGCTTTGCCGCAAATTCACTGCCGACCAGTTCCCGGATGGTATTCACCAGCTTGTCCTCGACCGCGGGATCGTACCGCCCGGGCTGCTCGTAGTAGACCTGCGAAAAGTCCGCCTCGTAGCCGCCCTCGCGGAGGATGCGGCGTGAGGGGATGTAGCCTGGCATGTCGTTGGCCCACGCGTTGAGCCAGAGGCGCGACCAGTCGAGCTCGCGCTTTAGTCGCACGGAGTAGTCGACCACCACCTCGCCGGCGAGAAAGACCATTGCCAGGTCGTTGTCGAATTTCCAAACCGACACCGGGTAGTTCACTTCGGCGGGAATCTCCCCAGTGGCATCCAGCTTGGCCAACATCGCCTTGGCCAGTTGATGATGAAACCCACCGGACTTGAGCTGCTCCTCCCAGTGCGCACGCGGCTTGGGCTTGGCCAAGGGCAGCTTGATTTGCCGCGCGACGATCGTGGGGGCGCCACCGAGAGGGGTGGTTTTTTCGGCGAGCAGTCGCTTGGTTTCCGTGGCAATCGCGCGACCGTGTTCCTCCGCGATGGCGAGATTCCCGCTCGGCTGGGGGCCAACGTCCGCACCACAGCCGATGGTCATCAGCGACACAGCCCTGCCGAACTCCTTCTCGATCCATGTATTGGCAAACCCTGCCCAGTCGCCGCTGATGCGGTTCCGCCCGCCGACCGTCGTGCAGTGGCAGGCGTAGTTCGCCCAGACGGCGCGCACGTTGCCCTTTGCATCGCGCGCCGCCAGCACTGGCAGGGCGTGGTCGACAGGTGCATTTCGTTGATGACCAAACCCGGCCCAGTTGCCGTTGTTGACGACCCGCCGGTTCCCGCCGAATGTTGCGCGGCCCTGCGTCCACTCGAGCGTCATCGGCTCGCGCCAGGTCAGGGCCTTAGCGACTGCCTGTTGCATTTTATCGATGACAAATTTCGTGTACGCCTCGACCCGCTGATCCTGCTCCGGGGTGGTGCGCCCCTTCCAGACGATCGGCGCGTAGCCGACGAGAGTCGGGGCGTTGTGCGTGTGCGTGGTCGCGACGACGAGTCGGTCGGCCGCCACGCCACTCTTGGCCAAGCGCTTGGCCAAGCGATCCGTGATGGCCTGCGTCACACCGCAGTTGTCCAGCGCGACGATCACCGCCGGCTTGGTTGTGCCGATCACCATCGCCCGCGCCCACAAAGGCGTGTCGACGCCCTCATGCTCGGTCGTGCGCCCGCCATAACCGGCCAGCAACACCGGATGCGTTGGCGTCACATCCACCCGGCTTACCCCGACGTGAACTGGGTCTGCTGCATCGGCTGAAGACGCAGCCCAATAAAACACCAGACAGACAAGCGTCCGAAAAATCACTTGAAAAATTCGTGGGTTCACTTCGCGCGCAATCCTGCTTGCATCTCCGATTCGGCGCAAGTCGCATCGTCCTTCGTTCAATTCTGCTGGCAAAAGGAGGGGTGTTCGGAAAGACTGCCGGCCGTTCACGGAGCAGTAGCGGCGACTTGAAAATTATCCAGTTAACACCCGGTGCGGGGGGGATGTATTGCGGGAATTGTTTTCGCGACAACGCCCTGGTGACCGAGTTTCGGCGGTCGGGGCACGACGCGTTGATGATTCCGCTTTACCTGCCGCTCACGCTTGACGAGGCCAACCAATCCGAGGGGACGCCGATATTCTTTGGTGGGCTCAACGTTTACCTGTCGCAAAAATTTAAACTCTTCCGCAAAACACCGCGCTGGCTCCGCAAACTCTTCAACGCTGGGTTCATCATGCGCAGCGTTGGCAGGATGGCCGGCAAGACCCGTGGTGAGGATGTCGGCGAGCTGACCCTGTCGATGCTTCGCGGCGAGGAGGGCAACCAAGTGCGCGAACTGGAGCAGCTCGTCTCGTGGCTCAAGGAACATCATCGGCCGGATGTCATCTGCCTTTCCAACGCGCTGTTGGTTGGTATGGCGCGGCGGCTTCGCGAGGCGCTGGACGTGCCGGTCGTTTGCCTGCTCGAGGGCGAAGACGCGTTTCTCGACTCGCTGCCCAGCCCCGAACGCGAGGAGTCGTGGGCGGAGCTTCAGCGTCGGGTTGCCGATGTCTCGCTCTTCATCGCGCCGAGCCGCTACTACGCCGATGTCATGGCGGAGCGCGCGGCCATCCCACGCGAGCGTCTGGCCCAGATTTATACTGGGATCAACCTCGACGGTTTTCGCGCGGGCAAATTGCCGGACGCACCGCCGGTGCTGGGGTATTTCACCCGAATGTGCCCGGAGAAGGGGCTCGACACATTGGTCGACGCATTCATCGCGCTGCGCCGAACCGATCGCGTGCCCGGACTCAAGCTCGCGGTAGGTGGAGGCTGCCAACCGATGGATGAGCCATTCGTCGCGGAGCAAAAGGAAAAACTCCGTGCGGCTGGCTTGATGGGAGATGTGACTTTCCAGCCGAACATCGATCGCGAGGCCAAGCTTCGATTTTTTCGCCAACTCACCGTGCTGAGCGTGCCGGCGTTGTATGGGGAGGCATTCGGGCTTTACGTGGTGGAGGCGATGGCCAGTGGCGTGCCGGTGGTGGCGCCGGAGGATGCGAGTTTTCCTGAGATGATTGCCGAGACCGGTGCCGGTGTGATTTGTGAAAAAGGTAGTGCCGAGGCCTTGGCCAAGGCGATCGGCGACCTGCTTTCCGATCGCGAGCGCTTGGACAAGTGCGCCGAGGCCGGGCGCACTGCCGTGGAGGCAACTTTTAACATTCAGCAAATGGCTGAGGCGTATCTGGAGCGCTTGGCCAAGCTGGGCTGACCGATTCCGGCTTTGCGGCCCGAGACAGCGGCGGTACAGTCGCGCGCCGTGAAAAGGCTCCGCCAAAATCCTCTCGCGCTCTGTTTTGCCCTGACTGCCGCCGCTCAAACCGGCTGCCAGCCAGACGCGGTTCAGGACGCGAAACCCGCTGCTGAAGCCAAGCCCGCCACCCCCTCTGCCGTGACTGAACCCACCGAAGCCAAGCCGTCCGAACCCGCAAAACACAAGCACACCAACCGCTTGGCCAAGGAGGCTTCGCCGTACCTGCAGCAGCATCAGCACAACCCGGTTGACTGGTATCCATGGGGAAAGGAGGCGTTCGACAAGGCCAAGGCGGAGGAAAAGCCGATACTGTTGAGCATCGGCTACTCGACCTGCCATTGGTGCCATGTGATGGAGCGCGAGTCGTTCGAGGACGAGGCGACGGCGAAGGTAATGAATGAGCATTTCATCTGCATCAAACTCGACCGCGAGGAGCGCCCGGATGTCGACAAAATTTACATGACCTTCGTGCAGGCAACCACAGGCGGCGGCGGCTGGCCGCTCAACGTCTGGCTGACCCCGGAGCTCAAGCCGTTCTACGGCGGCACGTACTATCCGCCGGTGTCCAAGTTTGGCCGACCCAGTTTTACCGACGTGCTCACCCAGATCGGCGAGGCATGGAAAACCCAGCGCAAGGAGATCGTCGAGTCCGCCACCGACATCAGTCAACGGATCGGCGAGAGTGTGGTGCTCAAGGCGCGGGAGGGGATCAAGCTCGACCC
>DKGH01000153.1 GCA_002453165.1 Verrucomicrobia bacterium UBA6775 | reverse complement strand
TTCCGGCTCGATCCGTATTATCATGTGCCGCCGCAGATCCGGCGCGTGACGGGCGATCGCGAGTTGTTCCGGCGCACGATGGGCTATCAGTTTTACGCGCCGCACATCAAGGCGCCGCTGCTGCACTTGGGGGCGAGCAACGATTTCCACGGGCAGATGGATGCCACCTACGCAACCGGCGCGCGCGTGCCGAAGGGCGTGCCGCAGCGATTTGTGTTCGCGCCGCATTTCAATCACCGTTTCAACCCCGCGCAACAGGTGGCGCGTATCCTGTGGCTGGACCAGCATCTGAAAGGCGGTATGAAACTGCCAGTCACACCCAAGAGCGAGTTTGGCCTTGGCAAAACAGCGGTGCTGTACGTGACGCCGTCGCGCGAGCTGCCAGTGAAGCGGGTGGAGATTTATTACTCGGTAGATCCCGATCCGCGTTCCCGCTTTTGGCGCAGTGCCGGCACGCTCAATCTCGGGGGACACTGGCAGGCGGGGCTGGATTTGGAGGACTTGAACCGGCCGGTGTTCGCCTTTGCGAATGTGATTTATGAACTGCCCAAGCCGGTGACCCTGCCGCATCGGGGCGATGTGAAGGAGGTCTGCGTCAGCTCTCTGTTTCACGAGTTGAAGACGGAGGAATTGAAAAAGACGCGCGTGCAACGCTCGGGTGGACCGGAGTTGGTGATCGATAATTTTCAGAATGGCTTTCGCGATTGGTACACGATCAACGGAAACCATCGTCCGCTCTGGCAGCATTGGACGCGCAAGGTGACCGACCCCAAATGGCGCGGACCCAAAGGCGCGAAGCTGGCGCTGACCATCCAGAGTGAGCAACCAAACGTTCTCGGCTTAGTGCTGCACGAAAACACGTGGCGTCATTATCGCGGCAAGAAACACACCTACGTGGCCGAAGTGAAACTCAAAGGCGGCTTGGCGGAGACGGTGACGGTTGACTTGAGCGATTTCAAAAACGTGACCGACGGCGAGCCGTTGAAGAGTTGGGCGGAGCTGGATGAGTTGGGCCTCGTCGCCAAGGCCACCATTCGCGGTCCGAAGTCGGTTGAAGTGGCGGCGGATCCATGGCAGGGACCGCGGCCAGTTTTCAAGCGGCTGGAGTGGGTGTTGCAGGCGCAGGATTAAAGCAAACCAAACGCTTGGCCAAGCAGAACTGACCGAGTATCAAACGCTTGGATACATGATAATACCTGCAATCAAGACTCAGTCTCAAAAAAGTCTTGTTTCTCTCTTTCTTTTACCGGATGAACGCCGCGCGTTTTCGATGGCAACTGTCCTCGACATTCCGGCCGAGACCCGGTCTCACAAGAACGACCCGCTCACCTGTCACTGTTTTCAGGTGGGGGCGTCGGCCATTCGTGCTGCGATTGATGCTGGGGCTACTGAGGTGGAACAGGTGTCTGAAAAAACTTCTGCCGGACTGGGATGCGGAAGCTGCCGTTGTCATATCGAGCGGCTGCTCGTCGGGCTGCCGGCGGAGTGTGGCCCCTGTGCCCAATGCCCCGGCTGCGGCTACGTTCAAGGTCGATGCCAATGTCAGGCGGCATGAGTCAGTCCAAGCAAGTTGCAACTTGGACTTAGTCTCAGTATCAAACAAACTTCTTTTTTTAATCTCTGCCTGTTGTATAACTTGGGGTGCGTGCTATATTTGTACTCTAAAAACATTAACTCAAAAAAAAGAAATACCATGGAAGGCAACGAACAAGTCATCGAGGCGTTGAACTCGGGATTGACCATTGAACTCACTGCGATCAACACGTACTTCATTCACTCCAAGATGCTTAGCAACTGGGGGCTAAAAAAGCTTGCGGAGTACTACTATGCAGAGTCGATCGAGGAGATGAAACACGCGGACGAGGTTATCGACCGAATCCTGTTCTTGGAAGGCGTGCCGGCGATCTCGCGCTACGATGTCATCAAGGTTGGAGATACCCCCAAGGAACAAATCGAGATCGGGATGGCGCTGGAGATTAAGGGGGCGACCACCTATAACGAGGGCGTCAAGCTGTGCTCCGAGGTGAAGGACAACGCCAGCCGCGAGTTGATGGAGCGCATGGTGGTTGAGTCTGAGCAGAGCATCGACTGGGCCGAGGCGCAGCTCGATCTCATCAAGTTGGTCGGCATCGAAAATTACCTTGCCCAGCAGATGGAGGGCGGCGGCAAATAGCTTGGTGCTCCGAATGGAACACCTCCAGAAAACGGCGCGCTTGGCCAAGCGCGCCGTTCTTTTTTTTTGAAAAACGGTTGAGAAAAAGAGGCGGCTCGTTACGCTGGGCGCACAGCCGTTTTTGTCCGGAGACAAACTTCTCTGATCAGATCGGTGGAACCACTAATCATATCATGCGCATACTGGGAATTCTGCTCGTTCAAACTCTCTTCCTGTCCGGCGTTCAGGCCGAGGTGAAGGGCAACTGGAAACGCCACGTCGTCTGGGAGGGGCTGCACAACAACGTGGCGGTGGCTGCCGATTTTACCGGCGACGGCAAGGTGGATATCATCAGCAACGCCGGCAACAAAACGCGGCTGTTCGTCGCGCCGGACTGGAAGGAGGTCATCATCGGCGATCACAATGATCACAACTTCATTCACGGCGAAACCTTTGACGTGGACGGCGATGGCGATGCGGACTTCATCGGTGCCCGCTATCAACCCGGCCTCATCGTTTGGTTTGAGCAACCGGACAAAAACGCGGCTTCCGGCCCGTGGAAGGCACGCATCGCCGAGGACGAAATCATTGGCATCCACGGCGTGCTCAAGGCGGACGTGAACGGGGACGGCAAGCTCGATCTCCTCGCCAACAGCGCCCAGCCGAGGGGCAAATTCCCTGACTCCGCCGTCTGGCTGGAGGTACCTAAAAATCCCCGCATGGCCAAGCGCTGGACACGCCATGTGTTTGCGAAAAACGATGCGCCCGGTCTGAGTCATTACCTTGGTGCAGGCGACCTTAACGGCGACGGACGGCTCGACATCACCCTTGCGGCCAAGGGCGGCCCCTCGGACAAGTCCGGCAAGGGCGAGTGGTTCGCCTGGTGGGAGGCCGGCAAGGATCCCACCCGGCCGTTCAAGAAACATCTCCTGCCTGGAAAACATCCCGGCGCCACCAACATCCTGCCAGCCGATGTAAACGGCGATGGCAAGCTAGACATCGTTGCCAGCCGCGGACATGGCACCGGACTCATCTGGTACGAGAATCCAGGCTGGAAAATCCACGACATCAACACCGAACTCCTATCGTCACACTGCCTGCAGGTCGGCGACATCGACGGCGATGGTGACATAGACGCGGCCACCTGCGCCTACATCAGCCGCAAGGCCGCCTGGTTTGAGAACGACGGCAAGGGCAGGTTCACCACCCACATCATCCACGACGATCAGGCAGCCTACGACATCCGCCTCGTGGACATGGACATCGACGGCGATCTCGACACTCTCATCGCTGGTCAGCGAAGCAAAAACGTTGTCTGGTTCGAAAACCCTCTTCGTAATCCTTAGGTTGAATCAATAAATCGTTCAGATTGAACAGTTTACAGCTGTTCTCTGATTTAGATGAAGTTGAGGAAATCAACATTTAACAGTGGTTTGATGATGAACTTCTCTGAACTTCTTCTGTACTTATCCTCATACTGAATCACTGGATGTGATTTAATTTAAAAGCCTTATCAATTGTATGTTCTTTTAACTGAGATTTAGGTCTAAGAACGTTTGGTACAGAAGAAGTACAGAAACATTCGATTATTCAAAACGTTCTCAGATCGAAGATTTCAAAACATTAATTACTGAACAGTTGGGTTACCCCATTGTATA
>DKGH01000167.1:31217-31396 GCA_002453165.1 Verrucomicrobia bacterium UBA6775 | reverse complement strand
CAAAACCATGTTATCAAAACTGCTTCTGGTTAGTTCTGTCAGCCAATAGGAATGAGCAGAAAAAGGTAACAGGCATTCTTCGTAGACCCTGATTGCTTGTTACCAACTTTCACGGAGAAAGTGACCCCGTCAACCACTGTGGTAGTCTGGTTGGCGGGGTTTTTTGTTGCCCCCCATTT
>DKGH01000167.1:9632-30878 GCA_002453165.1 Verrucomicrobia bacterium UBA6775 | reverse complement strand
CCCCCATTTCTCAGAAGGGATCACTACTTTCCTAGGGTTTTTGGTTCCACTCGATTCCACTCACTCTGAAAAAGGAATTGAACTAGATGTTAGGAAAAACGAAGTTATTTTGACGGGAATAGGCGAAAAGCCTAAGAAAAGAAATGGTCGGGATGGCGAGATTCGAACTCGCGACCTCTGCACCCCCAGTGCAGCGCGCTAACCAGGCTACGCTACATCCCGAACAAGCGGCGGGCATCGTAGTGTTTCCCGCTTGGTTTTCAATGAAAAAGAGAATCCCCAGACCAATCGTTTGGTCAGGCGGCTATTCGGCCTCTTTTTTCGGCTCAGGTGGCTTGGCCTTGACAGTCAGCCACAGGTGATTGACCTCGTTGATCAACCGGTCACCCCCCGCCTTGTCCGCACCGATGGCCGAAGAGGATGTCAAGACATTGGCCTTGCCCGGTTCGGTGACGAGGATCGTTAGCGGGCCGTTCGCAGGCTTGGCCGAGGCATTGGCCGCTATCCTGATTTTAACCGCTCCCCCCTTCTCGGTTGCAGGGATCTGCACGCTCACTCCAGCCGGGAGGCCACGCACAAAAACAGCCGGCTCGCCGCTGTAGCCATCGGAGAACCCGATCGTGACCGTCGCATCGGCAGTTTTCCCTGCCTCAACAACCAGTCGATCGGGTGCGTGGGTGGCTGTCATCTTCGGCCGAGGACGGTCGATTTCCAGTCGATAAAAATGGGAATCACTGCCAGTACGGATCAGGTCGCTGACTGCGATCACGAACTGCCCGTCCGCCGGAGCAGTCCAGTCAAGCGTCGCATCCTCTTTCGGACCGGAGTCGTCGTCCCGGGCGAGCTGTTTCCCCTTCAAGTCCTCCACCCTCAAGACCGGATCGAGTGACGAGTTGAATTCTGATGCGCGCAATCGAAGCCGCAGCTTGTCCCCTTTTTTGGCTGCGATCCGAAAAAGATCCTCGTCGTCGTCGAGCCGGATCCGCCCATGGATGGCGCAGGGCCAATCGAAGCTCAGCGCGGTGTTGGCTGAGCCGTTTGGCTCAGTCTCCCGGTGGCCCGTCAAATCCCCAACTACGACCGGCACCGGTGCAGACAGTTTTTCTCCGCCGATCCACGTCTCGGCATCGGGAGTGACTGCGTTCACCATTGCCGCCTGCGCAGCCTGATCCCGGCCAAAGCCCCAGCCGACCAGATGCACCGGCGTTTCGTCGCCGCGCCTGACGCCGAGCGGAAACGTGTTGCGCGCGAACGGTCCGGTGCTGATGGTCATCCGGTACACGGTGTGCACACTGCCATGAAACCGAGCGGTGGCGTTGAATGGAAAAATCAACCCGGCGAAGGTCAGCGTGTAGTCGCCGGTTTTTGGCACCTGAAAAGCCAGCCACGGGTCAATGTTATGGGTGTCGGGCGCGAAGGCGAGTTTGGTGCCGTTTTCATCGTGCAAATGCAGGAAGGCGTCGACCGGGGAATCGAGTGAATAGGCGAAGCACTGCGCCACGATCCAGTCGCCCTTGTTTGCGCGGAGGCTAAAGGCATCCACGTCGCCGGTTTTTCCGAGGCGACCGTTTACGGCAACCGGTGTGCTGCTCAGAAATTGAGAGTCTTCAAGCTTGTCGTTTGGTTCCTCCTCCGAAATCTCATCGGCCAGACCGACGAAGAAAATGCGAGGCTGCGACGCCCCATCAGCGTTGTAAAAACGAACCAAATGCGGGCCGACCGGCGTGTCCGACGCGATGGCGGTCTTGTACACGCCCTTTTTGTCCGTGATCGGCTCGAGCTTGATTCCGGGATGATCGGCCCACGCCGCGCTTGGCCAAGTTTCGGGCAAGTCGGCTGCCGTCAGCTCAAACTCGGATCCTTGCTTTCCACCGGCGGGAAAAATACTGGTCACGGCAGGCGGCTTGGCCAGGCCGCTTGACCAAGCGGCGGTCAGCAAAAATACGATGGCGACTCCGACCGCGAATCGGTGTTGCCTCACGCGAACAACTCCTTGATTGGTGATCCGCCGTTCACGATGGGCAAGGGGCGACCGGTGTTGGTGTGTAAAATCATGTGCGGATCGATTCCCATTTTCCTGTAGAGGGAACAGGCGAAATCCTCAGGCGAATAGATGTTGTCCGAAGCGTAATAGCCCTTCACGTCCGTAGCGCCAATCACCTGTGCCGGCGGCACACCTCCCCCGGCAACCAGCACCGACATCGCGTGTGGCCAATGGTCGCGGCCCACATCCTTGTTAATTTTTGGAGTACGCCCAAACTCACCGAGCAACAGAACCAGCGTGTTGTCGAGTTGACCACGATCGTGCAGATCATTGATGAGCGCAGCCATGCCAACGTCGACGGTGTTGATCTTTTTCTTGAAGCCGTCCTGAAAGATTTTCGTGTGATGATCCCATCCCCCGTTGTAAACAGTGACAAATGAGACACCCACCTCAGTCAACCGGCGCGCGAGCAACAGCCGTTGCCCGAAATCGTTGCGGCCGTATCGTTCGCGCACTGCTTCCGGCTCTTTCTCGATGTCAAACGCGGCCTGTGCCTCCTGTGAGGAAATCAGGTCGATGCCCTGCTGGTAAAAGCTGTCAAAATCCACAGCCGGGTCGGCGGCGGCGGCATCGGCGATGCGCAGCATGCGGTCGAGCGACTTGCGGAGTTTGAGGCGAGTGTTTGCCCTGCCCTCGCTGATGGCCCTGGGCAGAACTACATCGCGAACCCGGTAGCCTTTTCGGTTTGGATCCCCGTCGATGACAAACGGCGCGTGTTGGCCTCCCAAAAAATGGGGACCTGCCGAGCGGGATTTCCGAGGCAGACTCGCGTATGCAGGCAATCCGTCCTGCACGCCCCGGAGGTGCGAGACCACCGAGCCAAAAGACGGATGAAATGAAACCGACGAACCACAGTTCACCGGAACCGGAGTCGGCGCGCCGGTCATCATGTAGTGGTTGCCCCCGCCGTGGTTTGGATCCTTGTGGCAGATCGATCGTATGATAGCCATCTTGTCGAGCGTCTTGGCCAGCTTCGGCACGGTCTGACAAAACTGCACGCCCGGCACCGGGGTAGGAATGGGATCGAACTCACCCCGCACATCGGACGGTGCGTCCGGCTTGGGATCGAACGTCTCGTAATGAGTCGGACCACCGTCCAGCCAGACGAGGATGCAGTTAACGCGATCGGCACTTGGCTTGCCGGCGGCCGCAGCCGCGCTGGCCCTCAACTGGACGAGATCACTCATCCCCAGTCCAAGCACCCCTCCTACGCCAAGCTGGATGAAGTCCCTTCTCGCGATCCCTGCACAATTTCGATTCAGTGCATTCATGCCGTTTCAGTGATTAAAGACAAATTCAGCCGAGTTGATCAAGGCCCACATCAAATCCTCGACAGCCTGCTGGCGCTTGGCCTCTGCCGTCTCAATGGCCTCAACGGCGATGGCCCTCTCGCCTGCGCTTGGCCAACGACTGTATATCCACAGGTAAACCTCATCAACAATCTCGCCCGCTGACCGGTCCGCTTGGCCAAGCGCAGCCGCCCGGCCCTGTTTGTCAGCCAACTGCGTTTGCAGTTTGTCCGAGTTCATCAGGTGCAGCGCCTGCACCATGCTCGGGCGGTTGTCCCTTTCGCAGGGACAGTTTTCGCTGGAGTTGGGCAGACCGAACGACTCGAGCATCGGCGAACTCATGATGGTCGTCCACAGTTCAACCTTGCGCGCGTCCAAGCGCAGATTGGAGTATTCGCTGGTCACACCAGTTATCTGGTTGACGATGTCCTCCAGATTTTCTGCGCCCAGTCGGCGGCGATAAAAGCGGGAGAAATTCTGTATGTCCTGCACGTTGGTCTCGTTGGGGACGGAGCTAAGCTGATACAGCCGGGATTGCATGATCCGGCGCATGAGATGTTTGAGATCGAACTTGTGCGCTGCGAAATCGTCCGCCAAAGCCTCGAGCATCTCCGGGTTGGACGGAGGGTTGGACGCGCGAAAATCGTCCACCGGATGCACGATGCCTCGCCCGAAAAATTGGCCCCAAACGCGATTCGCCATCGCCTTAGCAAAGTATGGATTCTCCGGAGTCAACATCCAGTCGGCCAAAGTCGATCGGGGGTCTACCCCGGTCGGTGTTTCCAGTTGCCCACCGCCAAGCGGCGTCGCTTTCATCACCGCATTGCTCACCGGATGGTTCACGGTCCCGCCCGGTGCGTGGTAAAAATATTCCGTGCCGGCCGATATCGGCGGCGAGATGCCAGTGCCCTTGCGCTTCATCTCAGCGAAGAATGCCGCGAACTGGTAAAAGTCGGTCTGGCTCCATTTTTCGTTTGGATGATGATGACACCGCGCGCACTCAAGGCGCACGCCAAGGAACACCTGACTGAACAACGTCGTGAGCGTGGCCGGTTCACGGCGCGTACGATAGATCACGGCTGGACCCACACGGTGCGTGCTGCCCTTGGCCGTCAGTATCTCGCGAACCATCCGGTCGTATGGTTTGTTTTCCGCGAAACACTCGCGAATCCAGTTGTCGATCGTGTACGCGCTCTTTAAACCGACCCGCGCGATGTTGGGCCGGAACAAATCGCCCCAACGATTGGCCCACGTATCGGCGTATCGGGGATCGTCGAGCAGGCGTTCGATCAACCGGTCGCGCTTGGCGGCATCTTCATCAGCCAGAAAACGCCGCACCTCGGCCGGCTCCGGCAATACTCCCAACACATCGATGAACGCCCGGCGAATAAACTCCGAATCCGAGCAAAGATCGCTCGGCAGAATGCCCAGTTTTTGAAAACGACCGTGCGCTTTTTCATCGATGAAATTGCTCACCGGCAGACCAGCATAAACGGCATCCCCGAACTGGCGGCTTGTCGGCACGGTGATTCGCGTCAGAGCGACCTCGCCCATGTAACGCACCACAACCACCCCCTCGCCGTTCAGCGAACCCACTTGAACCAGCCCATGCTCTCCCACCTCAGCCAACTCCTTTTCATTCGAGGCAAAATCCGCCAGGTGTGTAACATCGCGGCGCAGACCGTTCTCGTAGCGAGCCGTCACAACCAGTTGCTGCCGCGCCTCCTTTTCGTAGCTCCATTCATCGGGAAAGACCTCGATGCCGACCAGCTTGGTTTCATCCGGGCGCTGATACAGCATCCCCTCTGCGATCCAGTCGTGAATGATCCGGTAAAACGGTGAACCGACTTCCAGCCGTTTGCCACCCTCATGCTCCACCGCGAGGGTCGGCTTCTTGAGCAGCAGGCTCTCCGAAGGCAA
The DNA here is from genome assembly GCA_002453165.1 of Verrucomicrobia bacterium UBA6775. Classification (GTDB taxonomy): domain Bacteria; phylum Verrucomicrobiota; class Verrucomicrobiia; order Limisphaerales; family UBA1096; genus UBA1096. The sequence goes on along the minus strand of DKGH01000167.1, from coordinate 25,625 downwards.
CGCCGGAAAAACCCGGCGCCCACGCTGATCCTTGACCACCTCTCGGTAATCCGATTTCGGGTCGAACGAGAATACCGATAGTGAAAAACCGTTCTGCCCCTGCGGTTTGGCATGACAACTCCCGCCCGCACAGCCGGCCTTGGCCAACACCGGCAGCACGTCCCCGACAAAACTTAACCGGGCGTCCCTCGCAGCCGGCACCACCGCCACATCCACGTTCAACACCCGCGCACCGACCTCCACCCTAACCTTGGCCAAGCCCTCACTGGCTGCCCGTAATATGCCGTCCTCGACAGTGATGACTGTCGGATTGTCGGATGAAAAAGAAGCCTCGCGGGATAGATCGCGAACCATTCCTCCGGCCAGGCGTTGGTGCACCAGCAACCTTTGCTGGTCATTCACAGGCAACTGAATCTCGGCAGGAAACACCCCGATGGTATCAGCGGCGGCCCACCCGTTCGCTTGGCCAAGCGACAGCCCAAGCAGCAGCAGCCCGAGCCGCCTCAAAGTCGCACCTTGGTTTAAAAAAAAGGCAAACACTCCGAGTTCCGCGAAACCTATGCCAATCCCCAGGCGCAGGCAACCACGATTCCGGGCAAAAAAACGGGCAAAATATCAGGCGACACTTGACCGGCTCGAATGCGTTGCGGTAGGTTCCCCGCCCCCTTGGTGGTGGCCGTAGTTCAATGGTAGAGCCCCAGATTGTGATTCTGGTTGTTGCGGGTTCGAGTCCCGTCGGTCACCCCACTTTCCCCCTTCCCTTCCGATTCAATTGAACTAAGTCCATTTTTTGGGCAACGTGTGTGCAGCCACACGATGTTGACCAAACTCATCTACGTTCTGATTGGAATATTCGCTGTCTACAGCCAAGCGCTTGGCCAAGCGAAGAAGGTCACGCCCGCCAATGATCCACCCGGGCAGTTGTTTCGTCATGCCCCAATGCCCAAGGCAACGCGGACGGTCGTCATCCCGCTTGGCGATATTCAATTCGCTTTCGATACCGAAAACCTTCGGCCGCACACGGTTTGGCGTGGCAAGCTGGATCTTTACGGCCCACAGTATGCCCACGCGAAACGCCCATTCATCTCACAGCCGAACGGGAAATTGCTGCTCGAAAACCCGCCGTCTCTTCCGTGGCGCCTGGCCAAGCCGGAGCCCAAATTCGATACCACCTCACCGGGCATTGAGGGGCGCTTCCTCAGTACATCCACCGAGGGAAACACCGTCACGTTGCGGTACGAACTTTTGCAAAATGACCATCCGCCGGTGGAGGTCTCGATAACGCTGGAGGCAACAGCCGACGGATTTACAAGAACGATTAACCTCTCCCCCTGCAATCGGTCTCTCTGGTTTTTGGCCAACCGATTTCCCGTCGGAAGCGATCACGATTTTCGACTCAACACGGAAGACCAATCCATTTCCTCCCGCATGATCCTTTCCCAACTAGATTACACGGAACTGAACATCACGGAGGCCGGGGCGGAGTCGACCTTTGACAAAAGCACGACCAACACGGAAGCCAACCTGCATTGGGTTCATATTCCGTCGCACGACAAGCCGGTGACATTCCAAGTGATGAACAGCTTCCCGGCTTTGAACATCCCTGACGTGGAAAATGAAAAGCGGCTCCAGCTTGGAAACATCGGCACGACTCAGTTCGGGCCTAGGCCCGGCAAAAAGCCCCCTCACTACTTTGTCGAAAGCCTCCGCCTGGACAAGGATTGGGAACTGTTGGTCACCGGGATGGACTGGCTGGAGGACGGTCGACTGGCCGTCTGCACCTGGCCCGGCGATGTGTTTCTCCTATCGGGCGTGACCAGCGGTGATGACGTCAGGGTGCGAAGACTGTTGTCCGGCTTGAACGAGCCGATGGGGCTGCTCGTTCGCGATGGCAAACTGTACGTTTCACAAAAACCGGAGCTAACCGAAATAAGTTTTGATGATGAAAAGGGATCAGTTGCACTTCGGCGGGTGAGTGCCGACTGGGGTTACTCCGGACACTACAACGCCTTCTCCTACGGACCGGTTGCCGACAGGAACAACCGATTTGTACTGGCCAATGCCGGGCACAGTGGCCGTTGGGATATGAAGTTCATGGGATGGGGAATTCGTCAGGGAGTCGGAGGCACGATGACCGGGATCGGTTCCGGCTTTCGTGAGCCAAACGGTATCGGCACATTCGGGCAAAACCGGGACATTTTCGTCACCGACAATCAGGGGCACTGGACGGCCGTCTGCGAACTCAACCACCTCCGGCCCGGACAGTATTTCGGACGCCCCTCTGCCACACCGGATCCTCAGAAGCTTTACAAGGGCAGAGACAATTTCACGCCCCCCGCAGTGTGGTTCCCCTACACGCTGGCCAAGTCCGTCTCCGGCATGGCCGAAATCACCAATGACAAATTCGGGCCTTACAAGGAGCAGCTGATTGTGGGCGATTTCCAAAACGCGCTGCTCACACGGGTGTTTCTTGAAAAGGTGGATGGCGAATATCAGGGTGTGGTTTTTCCGTTTCTCAGGGGATTCCGGTCCGGAGTCAATCGACTCAGTTTTGGCCCGGATGGCAATCTATACGTCGGTGGACTGCAGCGTACTTGGGCGTGTATTGCCCCGGATCCAGCCTCGCTCGAGCGGGTTTCTTTCGACGGAAATACACCCTTTTCCGTCGCGAAGGTGGAGGCCAAGCCGGACGGTTTTCTACTAACGTTCACCAAGCCGGCAAAACCGTCTGCAGCAAATCCGGACAACTTCGATGTTTCCCAGTTTCGCTACGCCTACCAGCCAGGATACGGCTCGCCCCGTTACAATTTTCAAGGCAAAAAAAACAGCCAAACCGGTCTGCACGTCAAGAGCGCGACCCTTTCATCGGATCGAAAATCCGTGCGTCTGGTCGTGGACGGGTTAAAAGAAGAGCACGTAACGGAATTTAAGTGCTATGACATCGTCGACAACGAGGGGAACGAACTCTGGCACATCCTATTCCACTACACCCTGAACCGGATTCCCCGGTCGTGATGCGCTTGGCCAAGCGCTTGGCTTAGGCCGGCGCCTGTTCCGGGAACAGCTCCCGCATGTACGTGGCCAAGGTTTCGTTCGTCGGCCCGTAGCCCTTATGGTACATGTGGTACTCCATGTCCTTCATGAAGCGCTCGGCAGACTCGTAACGAACATCCAGATTCCTCGCGAGTGCCTTTTGCAGGATGGCATCCAAGCGAAGGTCGATGTAGTCATTCTCGTTCCGGAAATGAGGGATCGGTTCGTCCACGATTTTCTGCCGGGACTCCGCAGCATCCACACCCGCGAATATATTTTTGCCAAGCAACAACTCAGCTAGGATGACACCGTTTGAAAAAATGTCGGAACGCTGATCCGTCACCTCGAAACTCGCCTGCTCCGGGCTCATGTATTCCGGCGTGCCGGAAAGTTGCTCACCCTCGTTTTGTTCGATCAGACCCGCGGCCTTGGCCACGCCAAAGTCGGTCAATTTCACATCGCCCTCGAAGCTCATCATGACACTGCGCGGACTGACATCGCGGTGGACGATTCCCAGCGACTCGCCCTCCTCGTTTTTCTTCCCGTGAGCGTAGGCAAGTCCGCGTGCGATACGGCTCGCGATGAACACCGCCAACGGCCCCGGCAACTCCTTGCCCTGCGCGTTCACCTCGCGGATGAAGCCGGCGAGATTCACCCCGCGGATGAATTCCATGACCATGTAGTAGGCGCGCTGGTCTCCCTGCAACTTCACTCCGCTGTCTTCCCCCATCCGACGGTAGAGCGACTTACCCTCATCCCCAAAGTTGTAAATCTGGACGATATTCGGGTGGATCAAGTCGGCGACCAATTTGCCTTCGCCAATAAAATTTTCGATGAACTGGCGCTGCATCGCGAACCGCTCATGCATCACCTTGATGGCCACCTCCTTGGCAAACTCCTCCGAGCCGATCTGGTTGGCACGAAACACCGCGCCCATTCGTCCATCGGCTATCTTTTCCACCACCTCAAACCGGTGTTGGCCATCTATGTCAAACAGGGCTGCCATATGCAAAATGTCAAACCACCAAACCAAAGTGTCAAGCAAGCCCGATGCCAAACACCAAAAACCGATGGGCAGCACAGCAGATTTGGCCTATCTTGCGGCCAGATGCGCCTGCGCCTCATCATTATTGCCCTGCTGACTCTGGTCGTTTTTGTCCGTAGCGACGAAAAGCCGGCTGTGTTGGACTCCAGTGGCATTGTTTGGCGCCCCGACAACACGGTCAGCGCCTCCATCGAGAATTGGCCGCTGGATCAAGTGCTCCAGGCTCTCAGCGACCTGAGGAAATGGCAGGTTCTCGTCGAGCCGGATTTAAAATCGAGCGTCACCACCCGGTTCAAAAACCTGCCGCAAACGGACGCGCTCCGGAGGCTCCTCAATGACGTGAATTTCGTGATCATCCCCTCGCGCAAAGGCCCCTCTAGAATGCTGGTCTACGAGACCTCCTCCAAGAATGCCGTGCGCCGCATCGTCCCGACCAAGCGCTTGGCCAAGCGGGACAAACCGGAGAAGAAGGATGACGGAAAAATCGACAACGAGTTAATCGTCACAATCGATCCCAAGTCCGGTATCGACATCGAGGCGTTGGCACGCCAACTCGGAGCCAAGATTAAGGGAAAAATTGACGGGCTCGATATCTACCAGCTTGAGTTTGAAGACGCCGAGGCTGCAGACAAGGCGCTGGCGCAACTCGAGCAGAACGACGGCGTCGCCTCAGTTGACAGCAATTTCACGATCCAACAACCGGAACAGCTCAGCCCGGTAAACCTCCCTGCCCCACCGCTGAACCTTCGCCCCTCCTCCGCGGACAAGGATGGGATTGTGGTCGGCCTTATCGATTCCAGCGTCCAACGCACCGGATCACAGGTTGGCGAATTTTTGCTGCCGGAATTATCCCTCGCAGGCACCTCGGCCAATCAACCCGGACAGGTCAGCCACGGCACCTCCATGGCGGAGACCATTCTTCGTGGCCTCTCGGCTTCGCTTGAGGGCACACAGGAAACCTCAGTCAAGATTCTGCCGGTCGATGTCTACGGCCAATACGACAGCACTTCCACTTTTGATGTCGCCCGCGGTGTCCAAGCTGCGATCGAAGGCGGCGCGGACATCATCAGCCTCAGCCTCGGTTCCGATCAACCCAACAGCCTGCTCAAGTCGGTCATTCAAGCCGGCACGAAGGAGGGCGTTCTCTTTTTGGCCGCCGCCGGCAACGAACCCACCGGACAACCGGTCTATCCAGCAGCTCAAAAGGAAGTGATCGGAGTCACCGCCTTAAACCGGGGCGGCCAACGGGTTGCCAGCTATGCGAACTACGGAAACTTTGTTGAGGCCGCCGCTCCCGGCGTAGGTGTTACAGTGCTGAACAACCAAACGTTCTTCGGAACCGGGACGTCGTTTTCGACTGCCTATACGGCTGGCGTGGCAGCGGGACTCGGATCGACGCCGGGTGTACCAATGTCGCAGGTACGGGACGCCATCACCAAGAACATGCGCCCGCCGGGAACCGGGCCGTAAAACTTGGCCAAGCGCTTGACCTAGCGGAGACTATTCGTCGTCCAAATCGGCTTCACGCTCAAACTGAGCCAGCATCTCTGGCAAGGCCAGGCGACCCCGCGCATACTTGGCCGCCTCCGATTCCGGATAATCCCAGCGGCAGCGATTGTAGTACCGGAACGCCATCGGGACGTCCTTGTCCATCCGATAACTTTCCCCCGCCCAAAACAGTGCCTCCGCACATAACGGGTCATCCGGGTAGCGCTTGGCAAAATCCTCAAACCGGGCGGCGGCATCGTCGAACGCCTCCTGCTTGTAGTGACACTGGCCCCAGCGAAACGCCATGCGCGATGCCAGTTCGTGCTCGGGGAATCGTTCGATAAACTTGCCCGATACCCGGGCGGCCACCGGGTAGTTTTCCTTCAGGTAGTAGTACTCGTTGATCCGGATCATCACCTTCGGAATCAACGGGCTGTCAGGGTGAATGGCTGCCATCGCGACGTACTCCTCCAGCGCCTGATCAAAGTCTCCCGCCTCCTCGTGGCATTGGGCCATCTTGTACTGGGCATCCGGCGCAAGGGCATGATCCGGGAATCTCCGGATGATGACCCGGTACGACTTGATCGCCTCCTGCCAATCCTCCTGCTCCTGCGCAAACTGGCCAAGCAGGTAGCTTACCCTTGCCGCGTATTTTTCATCCGGAAAATCCTCGGCCAACTCGAGTAACACCCTTCGGCCGTGATCCAGGTTTTCCTGAGCCTGCTCGATGCGCTCCAGTTTTTTTTGCGACTTGAACAATTCAAAATAACTTTCCGCGATATGAAAACGGGTTTGGGCAGCAAGGTCGATGTCCTCGAACACCTTACTGAATGCGGCCAGCAATCCGTCCGTGCCAATCGCGACGGATACTTGCCCCTGCCGATCTACGGTGGCCCGGGTCGAATTCGACTGGTCGCGATACACCGCGATGAGCGTGTCTCCAAAGAAGCACTCCACGCCGTTGTCCCCGCTGTTAGGTCGCGGCTTGCTCCGTGCGACGAGCGGAAATGAACCGGTGAACACCCCGCTGTGTGTCAGCGTTTCAGTCAATGTCACAGCCTCGTTTTCGCCACTGGTTGTCTTAACCGTCACGATGACTTGATCCTGTTTTGAATACACGTCCTGATCCTTGTCTTCCACGATCAAAAACAATCGCTCGCCAACATGAAGAGCCTCGACCGGTTCTTCATATTGGGAATCCGTGATTTGCAGGATTCCGTCACTAGTCAAAGAAGCCGTCGAGTTCAACTCGACCGTGCCTCCGTCGCCCCGGGTTTGATCCCTGTATACCGCACGAACGATCTCTCCGCCCATGACGTTCAACACCCTGACTTCCGCGTCAGACATGTCTTCACCCTCGTCATCCGACAGAATTTTACCCGTCAGCCCCCCCGGTGTTTCTGGAGTAACAGGAATCATCGGCGGACTGGTTTCATCGCCCAAATTCAGCAAAATCTGTCCAACAAAGCGTCCCTCAACCAACGCTTGGCCAGCCGTAATTGGTTCGCTGTATTCCTCGGGAGCCTCGCCTGCGAACTGCGCCGACAACACACATTCCACTCGTGCCTTCCGCCCGCCCCCGACGTCCAACTCCATCTCCAACCTGCTCCCACTGGTCTTGGCACGATCCGGGTCAACAATTTCCACCGTGAGCGGCACATCGACTGAAACCGGCGCGGCGTTGGTATTACCAAATGGCAGCAACGAATATTGATAGCCCGGTTTCAATCCCGGCTTGGTCAGGTCTGCGGGGATTAAGCGAGTGCCCAAAACCCGGATCTTCGCCTCGGTCGGTTGGTTCACAAAAACCACAGACTCACGCGGATGCTTGTGTCCCGGCACTGTGTTTTGTTCATCAAAATACCTCATGTAAACCCGGTCACCGGTTTTCAACTTCAGCCCAGGCTGTTTGCTCTCTTCAGTAGCAGGATTTCCCTCCCCATCAGTGGGCTTGGCCAAGGCGGATGAGGTCTCTAACTCTACACGAAACACACCGGTATTCGGGCCGGTCTCAACCGCTTCCAGATCAAGCAGTTGGCCAAGGTTTACCTGCACAGTCACCGGCACCCTGTCGGCTTCCGAAGATTGGTCGAGATCGAAATCCGTGACCTCAACCACAATCCGTTCTCCCGGTTCAACCCGAAGCAACTCATGATCAATCGTCTGCACGCTACCGTTACCCTGTCGGCGAAACTCATAAGAAAGCGGCGTGATGGCGCCATTAAAAAACGTAGCCTTCAACGTCTGTTCGAGTTGTCGATTTTGCTGCAAACCGCCCTCGGTTAACTCATCAATGTAAACTGCAGTGACAGTGTCCCCCGCGGCAATCTCCAGGATATTATTTCTGGCCAACTCAAGGACGTCCTCTTTTGGTGGAATAATCTTCTGCCCATCACTGGTTATAGTGACGTTGCCTACACTGACGAAATTACCCTGATACTCGTCCGCAACCATCTTCAAATGCCGCAATGGCCAGCCACCCAACTTGGCCCTCAATGTATTCTCAACCAGTTCAACTTCCACACTTCGCCATGCCGCAACCTTGATTGCCTGCTTAAATTCGTCCCGTTCCTCCTCCGACAACACAAAATCGGATAACTTGAACGGGGCAATGTCCACGGTTGTCTTGGCGAGATTTTCCCGAGCCCGTTCGCAACTTACCCCGGATTCAACGTCTTCTACCCAAGCGATTGCCGTGAACGAATGCATTCCCGCCTCCAAGTAAATATCGGAGATCGACACGGACTCCTCCCCCTCAGCGATCATCGCAACCGGCCGCCCACCGATCATCACACCGCCCACGTCGGCGTTCACCGCGAACCGAACCGCGCCCGGCCTTCGCTGCACGAACTGGCCACTCCAGACGACCAAGTTGGAAAGTTTCGATTTCTGTTTTGGTTTGATTTCAAGCGGCTCAGGTGACCACCGAAGCGTCTCGACTTCGGTTGTTGTCTCAGCAGCCAGAGTTTGAGCGATTTCGACCGCCTCATCCCAATCCTCGATGGATTCGCCCTTCTTCAATCGGTAGACCCGCTGGGTGATCCCAGCAGGCGACTTGTCGCTGAACACGAGCAACTCCATGTCGAATCCCAGATCCGTACTGGTCCCGTTTGGCTGATGCACCTCAACTGCCAGCGAGTTCATTCCTTCTCGCAGCGCCGCTGTTGAGATCGGGAATTCAAGGTACTTGTCCTCCTCGCCGCTGTTGCGATTGCCCGGTGTCAGCGTATCAAACTTGATCTCCCCTTCCGGCAGATTATCGCGCGCCACCTCCACCCCGTTCATATACAACACGAACCCGTCATCGGAAAGAACGTTCGCCGTTAAACCGGAAGCAACGCCCATCTCGCCGGGGTCGTAGACGAATTCCTTGCGAAAATACGCCGTCGGGTGTTTTTTACCGGAGTCTTCCCCAAAGCTGATTTCGGTGGCCGGCTTGAGGGAGCCCAAATCGCCATAACCAAGCGGCCCGTCACCGCTTGGCCAAGCGCTGTCATCATAGGCAGCACCACGCCACGCTTGGCCAAGGTCCGTTCCCTTGTCGTGATATTTCCACACCGACTGTTTGCTCACGATCGGCTTGCCGTTCCCGAATACCAACGGCTCATACGCTTGGCCAAGCGGAAATCGGCCCACCTCGTATTCGAAACGCCCATCATGACTTCCAAGCAATCGAACCCGCCTGGGCGTATTCTCCGTCGATGCAGCAAAATGAAACTCGGCCGTGTCGACCGGGTACACGTCCTTCATGTCAACAGCCAGCCACTTGCCCGGTTCGCCGTCCGGCTCGCTCATCCAATGGGATTCCGGATCGTGATCGATCGCCAGTAACGGTTCGTGGTCGATGGCAGCGCCATTTGCTATTGCACCGGCCGGCATCTCCGCGGTGGGCACCGTCCCCTCGAACACGCCCGAATGCGGATTGGTCTCAGTCAACTCGCCGGTGACCTTGTCCCCGTTGGTCGCAACGAGGTTGACCTCGATCTTGTCCATCTCCCCGCCTTGATCGCGGTCGTAATCCTCCACCCTGAAATAGATCAGGTTGCCGGGACGAATCTGCGATGCGTTCCGCTGCACCGACTTTCGGAGATCTTCGTCGATCGACTCGGTTTCCCGCGACAATTGCTCCGTGACGGTTTCCTCCTTCTTGTCCTCGATCTTGCGACTGGCTGCGGCGAAGGTTGCATCCGAGGCAATGCGGATCACCTCTATCTGCGGCAACTGTGTCTTGAACTCCTTTTTAAAATCCTCGGGATAATCCACATGAATCGCATCCGCCCCGGTAATTTGGAGCACACCATCATCGACTGTCGACTCTGCCAGGATGGTGGCAATTTCCGCGGTAAAAAGCCCTTTCCCGGCGCTGCCGCTGGAGAGCATCACCTGTTCGCTGTCCCCCCCGGGATCGGAAGTCACGCTGACCGGTATCTGCGAATTGCCTCGGCTGATCCCAAGGTCACTATCGTGTACCACGATGAAAAGCGAGTTACCGGGAGTATGCCAGCGTTTCGACTGTTGCCCCAGTCGGCCGATGGTCCTCAGCATGTTCAACTGATCCAAAAATCGCTGCTCGATGCCAAACACCTCGGCTAAATGGTAAAGCGTCTCGTTGGCGAGGGCGTTTTCCGGCATGCGCTCAAGTACGGACTGAAACATCTCGCGGGCCACATCAAAATCGCCCTGTCGAATCGCCATCACTCCCATCATGAATTCCGAACGCAAATTCACCTCCGGCGATTTCGAGTCGCGTAACACAGTGAAAATCTCCTCCGCCTTATCGAACACTTTTTGTTCCACATAACACTGGGCAATTCCGAACCGCGCATCGACGGCTGCCTCCGTATCCGGAAACTGGTTCAGCACCGTGGTGTATTCGCTCCGCGCAATGTCGTATCGCCCGGACTCGAAGTAAGTCTTGGCCAACAGCAATTGAACCGAGGCCTGATCTTCCGGCGTGGCCTGCTTCGATTCGTCGTTGTTTACCAACCAGAGGCGAAGCATGTTTTCTGAGCGCGACCATCCTTCTTCACTCGATGTCTCATTTTCAACACTCGCCGCAAACAACAGGATGATTACCGGCAGTTCCTTCACCCGATCGTCAAACAACTTCCGCTGCTTCATGTACTGAGTCACGGCAGCCGGCCGATCCCCGATCTGGAGAAGCATCCCGATACGCAGCAACGGGGCAAGTGGATTGCCCTCGTCCAAATCCATCTCAAATTCACTGGTGATCGTGAACAGCTTGGCCACGAGGTCACGTGCCGTTTTCTTCCGGTTGCCATCCACTCGCGAGATTTTGTGCAACATCGCAGTCAACAATGCGGACGCTTTTCCGTGCTGCCCATTTTTTGAAAACTGCTGCGCAAAAGGCATAAACTGATCCCAGTGATGCTGATGATTGCTCGACCAGGTCACCGCCTCCCAAGTGTCCCGCTGATCATTCAAATCTGAAATCTCCACCTCCGTTACACCCAGTTCATCGAGGGACAAGCGCGCAATCGCGGAGCCCAAACCGGCATCGACAGACTCAATGATCGCCAGAAGACGCTGCTTTGTTTCGACCTGCAACTCTGCATCCACCCGGATGTCCTTCACCCATGAAAGCGCGATGCTTGAACTGACCTCGGACGACACGAAAATTTGTTCATCCGCCAATTGACGCGCGATGATGAGTGTTGTCTCAAACGTCTCCCAATCCTTTGCCTCCAACTTCAGGTCTGCCAACCGGACCGCATAGCCGAGATGGTATCGTGTCACCTGCTCCATGCAGCGGTTAAGAATCGTTTCGCGTTTCGCGGGATCCTCCTGTTCTTCAAGCAAGTTTGAGATACACGACAAAGCCTCCGAGGAACCCAAGTCCAAAAACGCGGACTTCTCCCAGTAATCCACCGCCTCATCGATTAGCCCAAGCTTGGCCAAGCGATCTCCCAATTCCTTCGCCTTGGCCTGTTCGCCACCAAACTTGGCCTGGCTTGCGAGAATCCATTTTTGCACCTGCCCACCCAAGTCGGCATCCTCCAGCTTTTGGCAGGCATCGAGCATCAAAATCCAAGTGGTGACATCATTCGAAGTTGGCGCCTGACCAAGCGCGAATCGTACCGCCTCCCGTTTTTCATCCTTGCTCCCGTAATAGTGCGCAGCCTCAATCCATGCCCGCGCGACGGAGTAATCATCCGGGCGCCGTTTGGCCAAGCGGGAGTAATACTGAACCGACTTTTCCCGTGCCTTCAATCGATGGCGATAGTCATAAGCCAAGCTGGAAAGGAGTTCGTTTCGCACATCATCCGTCAGGGTCGCCTGCAAAAGGGATTCCCTCGCCTGGGCGGATTTGTTCCCTCCCGCAGCGACGTTTGCCCACAATTTGACCGTCGGCTCAGCCGCCAAATCCTTGGCCAAGCGGGACATGGTCTGAACTCTGTTTCTCAATTTCTTGTTGCCTCGATTTTTCTTCACCCATTCCTTGAAGAAATCCCGATAGGGCACGAATCGCGCATATTTCAGGGCCATGTCCTTGATGAGGTTAGCGTCCTCGTTGAAAATGGCATCAGACTGGGCGGAAGCCAAAAGCCAGTTCATGGCTCCGGCCGATTCGCCACCAGCTGTGGGCGCCTCGCGAATCAACCGACGCGCTGCCTCCTGTGCCTTGCCGGTCTCCTTCATCCGATCCCGGTACAAATCAAATGCCAACGCATAGTGGGCATAGAATGGGTTGAGGCCGTTGCCAGTAATGATCGAGTTCAAATCCCGCTCGATTGTCGAGTGATCCAGCTTGGCCTCGGCAGCCCATCGCGCATACAGCCTGGGCGACTTGTGCTGCACCGCATCAAGCCGACCAGCCTCAAGCGCAAGCATCGCCGCCTGTTCGCCCTTTTTATCCCTAGCGTTTGCGTAAGCCTGATAGCCGATGAGCAGCGCCATTTGCGAGTTCGTGAACGGCTGTTTTCTCGCTAGGTCATACACCGGCTTCATTTTTGCCGCAGACCTCTTCGCCGCATGTGCGATTTCAAAATATTTCCTGAAGTCATCATAAGCGGGCTGCAGCCGAACCAACTTGGCGTATGCGGCCAACGCCGGTTCAGCCAATTTCTGACCCCAGTATGCAGCGGCTAGTATCCTGTGAAAGCGAACCTGTTTTTCCTCGCTGAAGCGTACACTTGAATCCTCAACGCTCCGGCCCACCTCGAGAATCAGTTCATTGTCACCGGAGCGACTGGCGGAATCGATCGCCAACGAGGCCGCTTCTGTCTTGGTCGCAATATCCGCGTCTTCAGCCAGAAAACGAATCGCCAGGCGCGCGGCCTCGGCGGAAGAACGATGACTGTTCTCCCTGCGATAGTACTGCACGGCCAACGCCGCATCTGCCAGATGACCCTGTTGGCTTTCATAGGCCAACACCAGTTCCTGGGCCGCTGCACTGAGCTTACCCTCCCGCTCGAGCAACGCCGCCAACAGTCGATGAATCTCCGCGATTTGGGGATGCCCGGCATGCCGCGCAATGAATTGCCTTGCCGTAGAAATCGCGTCCTTCTCCCGGGCAGTGACCAACTGGGCGTCAATCAATTTCAGCATGATCTCCGGATGCCGAACGTGATTTGGGTTGGACACGACGAATCGCTTGGCCGCCTGAATCAACGTAAACGGTCGACCGTACTGGTCAGCCAAGTCCGTTAGTTGCAATAGCAGCTTGGCGCCCTGATTGGATCGGTCATTGGATTGCCGAAGTTTCGACTGCAGTTCAGCGATATCCTTCCGTGCCTTCGCAATCTCCTTGGCAGTTTGCGCTTGGCCAAGCGGCATCCCCCAACAAACAAAAAGTGCCAGCGTCAGGCAAATCCTCAAACCAACTGTCCGTTTAAAAATCATCTATCATCAAAACCCGGCCTTCACCAGGGCATCACTAATGCGCTTGGCCTCCGTGGCCAGTTTGCTCTCCGGAAACTCAAGCACAAGCAGGTCGAACTGCTGGCGAGCCACTCTTTTCCGCTCCGTCCGGTACAGGCAACGCCCGTAGTTAAAGTAGATCACATCAAGGTAATTTGCATCCGGATGATTCGCGATCACCCCTTCAAACACATCGATCGCGCGTTGATAATCCTGCCGCTGATAGAAGTAGTTGGCCGCCCGCGCCACGGCATCCCCCACCCGGCCACTCTCCGGAAATTGCTCGTATACCTTCTGATAATTCTCAAACGCCTTCTCGTAATACGACTGCGCACGGGAACCGGTCGTTGCCTCCGCCATTCGTTCATAACATTCTGCAATTCCAAACTGAGCCTCATCGCGCAGGTTGCTGGCCTTCAACTTGAGCAGGCTGCCGTAGAGGGCAATCGCATCCTTGAACGCCGCCTGTTTGCGGGCGATCTCCGCCTGCTTCAGCATCGCGTCATCGATGAAGGTGCTTTCGGGAAACTCCCGCATCAATTTCTGGCTCATGGCCACAGCCAACCGCAGGTTATCCAGCGCGAAGTAAATCTCCCACAACTGCACGTAACACTGCTCGAGCACGAGGCTCTTGATCTCCGAGGCCCGACTGGTCGCCTCCTCCGCCACCTCGAGCGCCTCCTGAAATTTGATACGCGCAGGATCCTCCAGACCAAATTCCTTGTAATGGTTTCCGATCTGCGTGAGCGCCTTGGCTGTTTTCAACTGGGTGCGCAAGCGCAGGTCTTCATCTGAAATCTGCGCCTTGGCCACCCGCACATCCCCTAGGCTCCCCTCAATGCAAATCGCGCTGGCGGTCAGTTGGCGTGGGCCAGCAGTGATATTGACCTGGTCGACGTACTCAATTCGCACCACATCACCGGGCAAAGCCTGCAACAGGGAATCCCCCTCGATAACCTGCTCTGATTGCCGCACAGGAAGTGCCCCCTGAAACAACCCGGTGTGAATGGAAGTGTCCTCCGCCTCTGTTTCAACCAACTCAACAAACTCGCTCTGCCCGGGTTGATCCTCCGTGAGATCTCCCGGCGACAAGTCGTCGATGGAGACTTGCTCCGCTGGCACCTCGACAGGCTCAGCATCCGTTTCCTCGAGTTCCATCGAGGACTCTTCGACGACCGTCTCGGTGAGCAGCAATTTGGATTGATCGATCAACCGGTGCTGCAACTGAAATTGCTCCTCTTTCGTTAACGGTTTATCCGGAGCGTCTTCGGCAATGACCAACTCGGAGGACTCCGTTTCCAGCGCTTTTTCGGCTGCTAGAGCGTTCTTTTCCTCCTCGATCTCCTCCGCTGTTTTCTTTCGGTACAACTTCACCTGCACCTCGACCCAATCGGCATCATCAGTCTGGTCCCGGTCGGCATCAACCGCCTCGACGTTGACCTGCTTTCCGACCACCACCCCCTCGATGGGATCGACAAATGCGCCGTCCATGACCCGGACGACTCCGTTCGCGGCAACCGATAGTTTGCGGAGACGGGATTGATTGAGTTTTCCATCCGCAGTGTGTTCGTCGCTGTACTCGACGTTGATTTCGTCACGGCCCGACACTTCGAGCACGCCGTTGTTGGGCTGCGGCTTCCCGAGTCGGGTCGGCACGGAACCCAGCACCACACGGACGTTTCGGCCAAGCGGCAGGCACTGCACTTTTTCCTGATCCCCGGCAGTGGTTTTACAGGTGGCTTCCACGGTTTCATCCTTGGCCAAGACCGCGAGGTCGGCATCCTCCACCTTGATGAACAGTCGCTTGCCGATCTCCAGCTTCGCTTGGCCAAGTTGATTGGTTGACATGACCGTTCCGACCTTTTCAAGCGACTCAATCGCCCGCCCGTAGTGTCCCTGCTTAAAATGGCCTAGGCCAATGTAGTAATAGGCGCGGTTCACGTGTTGCGAAACCGGGTAGTCCTTGATGACCTGTCGAAACACCTTGAAGCATTGGGCATATTGTCTTGCCTGAAATTGGCATACGCCGGTTTTCAGCAACGCCAACGCCCGTTGATCCTCGTTCCGGTTTTCCTCCGAGTAAACCGCCTCGAAATGAATCTTGGCCTTGGCATGATCCGCCAACACAGCAAGGTGGTGTTCACCCAGCTTCATATGCACATCAAAACGAACCTTGCTGCGCGGATACCGCTCAATAACCGAGCGCCACAACTCCAACCCCTTGTCGGTCTCCCCGGCTTCGATTCGAAGATCCCCCGCTTCCATCAACCTTCGGGCGGCGCGATCCTCAACGATCGATCCACGAGGCAGGCTTGGCTTGTCTTCCCCCGATTTTTTATCCGCTTGGCCAAGCGCAGTGCCATAGGCCAGCGCCAGACCAAGCACAGTAAAGAACAGGCCTTCGATGCAAAAACGCCGCCTAATGGGGCGGCGTTGACTTGAACGTCTGCGGTGCATTTATGCGAACAGTTCGTGAACCGGCTCCGCGCCTTCACGCACCAAAATCATCGGACGATCCTGCGGCGTGTAGACTTCCTTCTCGTGAT
>DKGH01000167.1:0-9236 GCA_002453165.1 Verrucomicrobia bacterium UBA6775 | reverse complement strand
CGTTCCGCCGGCTCCATCGCGTCCTTGTCCGATGCGCCAATAACCTGGCCACCCTGTACTCCGCCTCCGGCCATCAGGCAACTGAAGCAACGGGCATGATGATCGCGACCGGCGTTGTTGTTGATACGCGGAGTACGGCCAAACTCGCTTAACACAAGGACAAGTGTCGACTCCAACTTGCCGGTCGCCGCTAGATCCTCAACCAATGCCGCTAGTGCCGGATCCATCTCCAGCGCGTGATTTTCCATCGCCGGGAAATTGTTTGAGTGAGTGTCAAAACCACCGCGATTGACCTGTACAAACCGCACTCCGGTCTCGACCAGTTTACGGGCAAGCAAGGCTCCCCGACCGAAGTCCGAGTCACCGTACCGGGCCAGCGTATCCGGCTTTTCCTTGTCGAGGTCGAACACCTTGAGGGCCGGGCTCTTCATCAGGGAAACCGCCTCCTTGATCGCCGTGTCCGTTGCCTTGAAATCCGTCACGCCGGTTTTCCCGGTGGCGCGGGCATTCATCCGTGCCAGCAAATCCAGTCGCTTGTTGCCCCGGGCGCTGGTGATGCCGGTCGGGAAGGAGAGGTAGGGATCCTTCTCTCCCGGTTCACCGATGAAGTATGCGGAACAGCTCTGACCAAAGTAACCGGACTTGGCCGCCTGACCGTTGATGGTGATGAATGCCGGCAGATCTCCGAGCCGATTTTTTTCATGCACCACAATGGATCCCAACCCGGGGTGAATCAGCGAGGGATCCATGTTGTAGCTCGTCTGTAATTCATACGTCGCCCGCCCATGCGCCCCGTTGGTGCCGGCGATCGACCGAACCAATGCGCAGTGATGCATCTGCTTGGCCAAATTTGGAAAAATGCTGCTGATCTGAATACCGTCCGCCGAGGTATCGATAGCCGAAAATTCACCCTGCACAGGACGACCCGGTTTTGGGTCCCATGTGTCCACGTGGCTCATCCCTCCGCCGTTCCAGAATAGAATCACATGTTCCGCCTTGGCCGCAGCCGTCTGGCCGGATGCAGCCAGCAACCTCGCCACCGGCATGCCTAGAATACTCGCCCCGGTCGCCTGCAGCATCCGGCGTCGGGTCATCTGGTAATCAAAACATCCTGTATCTTTCATCGTCTTTGTCAGTTAATTTTATGGGAGGTATCGGAATTCGTGACTATTGAGCAGTGCCCAGCGAAGATCGGCCATGCCCTCGAGTGGCGCTTGGCCAAGCACAGCCTCAGCCTCAGCCAACTCATCCGCGCTTGGCTTGCGGGTAAGAATCTCGAGGTAAGCCAACTCGATCGCCTTGGCCAAGTTTTTGGTTTTGCCGGTGAGCAATCGATGCATCGGCTCGTACGGCCCCACCCGGGCCGCTTCATGGGTGGCTTTACCGTTGAGCATCATCAACGCCTGCCGCATTGAGGGGGTGTGCTCCCTGAACTCCCCGAGACCGTCCCGAGATGGTTGACCAAACACCCGGAGGAAATGCGTCGGGGTAGCCGGGGTGGACATCCTCATCGAACTGGAGAATTTCGGGTTATCATCCACCTTGTCGATAACGGTCTCGTAGGTGTAAAGCCGGCGAACGGAATTCTTCTTTCGCGCCATCTCAGCCAAGCGCTCGGCCTCGATTTCCTGATCGGACTTGGCCTTCATCATACCGATGTCACGGTCGAGATCGGATTTGACCAACTGATCGAAATCCAGCGAAATAACCTCCTCCAAATTGTACGGGTTTGCCTTTGGCTTTTTCGGCACCATTTTCTCGTCACCAGACTCCGGCTCCGATTCCAACTCGATCTTATCCGCAGGCTCGGTGTCAAGCGGCACACGAACCCGCCGTTCCACTTCCCGAATGTTGGCACCTTTTGGCCACTTGTGATCCTGTAAGTGACCGGCAACAACCACGCTGTCGTACAAAACCTCGCTGAGCATCCGGCGCTTGGTTCCCGACGCAAATGCGGAACGCGAAATATCCCTGTCCTCCAGTTCGACGTCCGCATTCAATGTCGATTTCGCGTAGGCATCCGTCTCCATTACCACCCGAATCAGGTGCGCCAAATCGTACCCGTTCGCAACAAATTCATCGCAAAGATAGTCCACCGTTTTTGGATGCGTCACTTCACCCTGATAATCATCGATCGGGTGATAAAAACCGCGCCCCATCAATTCAGCCCAGACCCGGTTCACCATGTTGCGTGCAAAGTATCGGTTTTGCGGCCCGGCCACATGATCCGCAAGCTGACGGCGCAGTTCGCTCTTCCGATACAAATCCCCCTTCACGTCCAGTTTCCGGATGTCTTCGCGCGACTGTTTGCCCACCGACAACGCCACCGGTTCAACACCAATCCCAAGTCCCTTTTTCCCGCCGGAGGAATCGATCAACGCATCCAGCGCCTCAGACTCCTTGTGCTTGTTCAGCGCCAACGCCTCACCCGCACGCAACGCCTCAAGTCGCTTCAAGTAGTCGGGCTTCACACTGAAGTCCTCAACCGGAAACGGAAACTTGGGATCGACCGGGAACCGTTCCTTCGGCTTCCGTCGCTCCGGAGGCCAGAGCACCTTCATTTCTTCACCCTCGGTGACGTAGATTTTACTGCTTAGGCGACTCTCGACCTGTTTGGTTTTCCCGAAGAAACTGGCAAGCTCATAAAACTGCTTCTGCCGCCATTTGTCGAAGGGATGATTGTGGCACTGGGCACACGCCATTCGCACGCCGAGAAAAACCTGGGCTGTCGCCCCGGCCATCGTCATCGGGTCGGAGTCGTCCGCCAACAGGAACCCAACGGAAGGAGTGTTGCCGGAGGAACCGCTCGCTGCGATCAGCTCCCGGGCCATCTCATCCCAGGGTCTGTTTTGTTCTATGGATTGATGAACATACGCCAGCAACCGGTTGCCCCCCGCCGCCCGACTCCGTATCCGCAGCAAATCCGCATAGAAAATAGTCCACCGATCCGCCAGCCCCTTGTCATTGAACAAGCGATCCAGCAACAGCTCCCGGCGCTTGGCCTTGGGCCACTTTTGATATTGCTCAATCTCGGGGAATGTTGGAATACGGCCTATGACGTCGATGGTGGCTTTCCGAAGGTAGGCCAGATCGGCCAGTGGTTGGCCGGGAATAATCCTGCCATCTTCCCGAGCTTGATTGTCTGCAACGAGTTGACGATCCACTACCGTCGCGCCATCCGCAGCGACGACCGCGCCAAGGCACGCAACCCCCATCGCCACCACGCCTTTCATGTCACGCAAACAAGTCATAAGCAACCTCTTGTTGGCGCAATGGTACGCCTCGCCCCCTCCTTGGCAACCCGAAACAGTGTCCTTTTAACGCGAATTAGTCCTTATCGCCCAGCTTAGCCAAGTCCTCTTCCGACTCAGCTTCCTCCCGATACGTATTAATCTTGTTGCGTAACGTCCGAACGTTCATCCCCAGCAACTTGGCTGCCTTGGTTCGGTTATGATCCACTTGGCCAAGCGCACGGATGATGTGTTCCTTTTCAACTTCATCCATGCTGGGAAAACCATCCTTTTCCGGGGCAGCCTCATCTTCCTTGGCCTCTTTCGCAGACTGCCTCTCCGGTTGGCCAAGCGCTTGGCCAAGCAGGTTCAACTGCTCCGGCTCAATCGACCCGTCGGGGTCACAGAGAATTACCGCCCGCTCGACCACGTTTTGTAACTCACGGACGTTCCCCGGAAAATCGTGGTTCCCAAGCGAGTCAACCGCCGCATCGCTGAATCCCTCAACTGAGACACCGTGTTTTCGGACGAATAGTTCACGGAATTTTTCCGCCAAAAACTGGATGTCGCCAACGCGCTCCCGCAACGGCGGAACGTAAATCGGAATGACGTTCAGTCGAAAAAATAAGTCCTGTCGAAAGTCGCCCTTCTCCACACTCTCTTCCAAGTCGCGGTTGGTCGTGGCAATGACCCGGACATCCACCTTGATGGTCTTACTGCCACCGACTCGTTCAAATTCCTGCTCCTGTAACACGCGCAACAACTTGGCCTGCATCGCCAGTGAAATCTCACTGATTTCATCCAGTAATATTGTCCCGCCATGCGCCAGTTCAAATCGCCCCTGCCGCTTGGCCACCGCCCCGGTGAAGGCGCCCTTTTCGTGTCCAAAAAACTCACTCTCTATCAGTGTCTCCGGCAGGGCAGCACAATTTATCTTGATAAACGGCTTCTGCGCACGGGGGCTCTGGGTGTGCAATGCCCGCGCCACTAATTCCTTGCCCGTTCCGCTTTCGCCCTGGATCAACACAGTGACCTGCGTCTGAGCCACTCGCTTGATCATCTTGCGCGTCTCCTCGATCAACTGGCTTTCACCGAGAATCTCACGCTCGGCATCATCGACGGAACTTTCAACAATCGCCGCATTGGTCTTGGAAATCTGGTTGTAATTACCGGCCTTGTGCAACGCGATCTCGATTTGCTCGCGGGAAAATGGTTTTGAAAGAAAATCGAAAGCCCCACCCTTGATGCATTCCAATACAAACGCATCCGGTTCACCGTTGACAAGGGGAACGACCAACGGCTTTTCGGAGCGCTGGTTCAAATCTCCCAGAAAGTCAATCAACTCACATTCAGGTAACTTCGCTTCAATGAAGATAAGATCGAACTCATCCTTGCCAAGATATCCGTACACATCCTGAACCGTACCCGCCTCTGCGACATCAATGCGCTTGCTTCGAACAAACTCAGCGACTGTACGACGAAGGTTTTCGTCGCTCTCAGCCAGAATGACTTTTTCGATGGGCATCGACTCTGGTTATCCACCGGGTTGATTACGCTGATACATCCCCGCAACCGCGCCAGGATTGTTTTGTGCGGAGGAAGGTAAACGATCCGGTGGCACCATGCCATGCTTAAGCATTAATTTTTCATTCTCCCGATCCAGCATCACCGTCTTCATTATCAAGTCCATGTTTTGCTTGATCAATTGGGAGATATTCATGTGCTTCACCCGTTCCCCGGCAGGGATTTTAGCCCACAAGGCCTTGTGCGCCTTGATTCGCACCATTGCTCCGGACACCCTCTCCAGCAGTTCTTTCCTTTCTTCGGATTTAGAATAAGCGTCGCGTGGCGAACTGGAATTCAGGTAACGATTCTCCTCCTGAACCAATTGGTACGCCCGGCCGCAGACCTCGAGATAATCGCCCAACTCAACTGCAAGAGAACTCAAAAATTCAGCTGTATTCATTTGGCAACTCTCTCGTTAAACGGATTCCATTGAAGATTATCTATCTCCCCCTCAATCCACCCAATAAAATCTATATCTATCTCCCCCTCAATCCCAGTAAAATCTATATTCTCTGCTAAAACTTTGGCTTTGTCGATCACGCTAGCATGAAAACCACCAAATTGCTTGCCATCATCACTATCCAAATCGAATTCACTCATTGATGAAACCGCCCCCCCTTGAGCCTTAATTGGATCAACAGCACTTAATAATGCTTCAACCAACCCACTCCCGTCCCTACTTGAGATGAACTCCTCAAAGACTTCGGCTCTGATTTCATCGATGAATATGCTCCGATATTTTTTAGGATAACGAGTTTTCGGGAATTCCCCAGACGATTCGAACATGTCAACCGAGTTACTGTATTCCTTATTGGCCATGTCCTCCAAAAGACTCGCCGCCGCAACAGATCTCTCCTTAGCGGAACCAAGGCGACGAACGCAGACCCCCTTCATCAACCCTGCGACAAATGCCAAATCCCTGACACCCAACCGGGCTCCCCTTTCGCTAATCGCTGTCAAAAACGGCAGAGCACTAAGGTAATCCCTGTTTTCAATGTGGACAACCGCCAAATCAAGCATAGCGAACACGGCCCACTCGTCCTCCAATGCCCGACCAGTAAAATACCTATTAAATACCTCAAACGCCCTACGTTTCCTTCCAATCTCAATTAAAGCCTCGATCAAAACGAATGCAACTTCCCCTTCTTTTTCGGCAGCTTCAGCCTCCAGAAAACTCATTTCACCATCTTCTAGGCTTATCTTTGTCCGAGTTAACGAAACCATGTTCAAATAGGATTCAGCTGCACTAACACATCTTGCATAGTTATCCTCAGCTTCTAAATAACCGTCAGGTTTTAAACTTTTCTTATACCTCGCCAACTCGATCGACGCCCTCAACAACTCCAATCTGTAGGGCATCGCGGAGAAGTTGTTCAAACTCATTGGCTCAAGTAGTGCGGAGAAATGGCTAACCGCATTATCATAAAGTTTCCCAGCAAACCCTGAAGTCGATGTGCCTCGCGTTTTACTCTGTGCATCCTCAATCAACGCTCGACCGATGAGGATATTTGCGTTTCGCTCAATCGTAGCGAGTTCGAATTCCAACATTTTTGCAAATGGCCGCCCCCTCACCAACTCCACATCCTCTATCCTCAAGATGCCATCTTCCATGAATAGAGCTACTTTCGTTAAATTACCTCCTTCGGAAAATGTCAACATTTCGTTTTCATTTGATATTTTTGGCTGAGAAGGCAGAATTCTTGAAGCTGTTTTTAGCCTTATATCACCACACCACTGAATCGCCTCTGAATACTTTGAAATGGCTTGATTAAAAAGATGCGCCCTGCGGTAAATGTCCCCACTTAACATTAAGGACGGCCCCAAATTCAAGTTCTCATAACCATCAACTTGATATTCACCCTTTTGGAAATATTCCAACCCATTAATTGCAACCATGCTCTTGTTTTGCTTCTCGGCCTTAATTGCCAACATCCTGACGGCTTCATAACCGGGGGAGTTACTACTTATTGCCAACACCCTGGCTCGCATTTCCAGTTCTAGCGCAGGCATATCGACGTTTTTAGCTGCATCGACTACCGTCTCATAGTTTTGTATAGATTTAGGCGAATTGGGAAACAGGTAACAATGACTCCCAAGATAAAAGGCGGTCTCTTTACTTTCCCTCCCCTTTTCCCCAATGGCTTTCTTACCCTTGTCCAACAACAGCTTTTGAGTTTGTTCCAATTCTGCCAAATACTCTTCACTCTTGGCGTTAAACGGAAATAATTTGATGTACAACCGCCAGAGTTCACTCGATTTAATGAATTGATCCTCACTAGTTGAAGTATCGATTTCACTCTCCAATTTAACGCGCAAGGCTTCCATTCCGTTTCTACCGCCAACGATTTCAACATCGTCACAGGTTGCCGGCGAAACGAATGCTAAGAGACTAACGAATACCGCAAATACACTCCCCCGGATATGAAGAGCACAATTTGAAATTGAAGAGCGCAAAACATAACGAATCTCGCTCGCTACATGTTGATTACTCACCGTCATTCAACCCATCTTCAAACTCCGACAACCAAGACAGGTTGTTGACTCGCCAGACCGCCATATCGCGAATCAACCTCAACGACAAAGACCCATCACCAACATGTTTCTGAGTCAACAAACTGTCCAAGCTAAGAAAGTGCTCTATTTCTAATTCATTTTTATCATCTTTAGAACGAACAATATCCCCCTTTTTGATCTCCCCACCCAGGTGACAAACTAACGCAGCATCCGGATACAAATCATTGTCCAGTAATTTAACAACTTGAAACTTCAATGGTGTATCGGGTGATTCAAAAATTGCATCATCAACAAATTCTCCTTTTAACGGATTCACTTTAACAACCGCAGCGGGAATCCTTTCGAACACAGTCAACGCTTCATCTATATTTAACGCTTCATCTATATTTGAAAGATTCTCATAACAAAGCCCCAAGTTATAAAGCACAGGTAAAATGTGTCTGTAACGGATGTTCGCCTGACTTTTCAAATATTTGATGGATTGCGTTACCATATTCTTCAATTTTTCATTGTTCTTCAAATTTTCATTGTCTGAAAAACCGTCGGGGGCGGTGTCGGAAGTTACAGACAATTTTTCTTCGTTTGCATCCTTGCCGCCCGCATCGTTGCCCACCCCTTTCAACTTCACCTTTTCATCCACTTCCGATCGAGAGGGGACATTATCAGGGTTGGTGTCGGAGTGCCCGGTGAGTAATTCGTCGTAGGCATCCATGCCGTCCCCGTCTACGTCCACGCCAATTACACCTAAATTGGATAAAAGCGGTAATTTTAGACCTATATCTTTCGCTCCAGATTCGACATTGTCTACAATCCCACGGACATCATTAAATGTGTCGTTATACAATGAATTTTGTTTAATTTTTTCATCTATAAATGTTTCCGCGTATTGTAATCCATATAGCATTTCGAGCAGTTTCTCTGACTCACCTTTGCCACCAGCAATTAACTCGACATGCATTTCAAAAACACGTTTCGCATTTTCGAAGCTCTCTTTTTTTTCGTCTTTTTTAACTTTTTCGTTTTTACCTTTCTGAAAAAAATACTGGCCCAACTCGCCCGCGCCCTTCAGAATCCATGGAAGAGTTTTCACATCATTTTCCCTGTTCAACTTGTACAAAGCTTCGAACTCTGTTGTAAGCTCGGAAGACATCTTGGAAGGGGCAACATTTGAATTTCTGATTGCATGCAACACGTAATAAAGCACTTCCCCTTTTTTTTCCGTTACAGCAGCATCGTAATTTTTTATGAATCGATCCCCCTCATCATGCACCTCTTTAAAACTCTTTTCTACATCCTGCTTATCAGCATCAATCGACTCTTTGTTGCTCCTTTTTGAAAGGCTTAATTTGCTCCTTTTTGAAAGGCTTAATTCATGCAGTGCCCGAATCAACTTGAGTGAAAGATCTACATTATTCAATTCGCCCAGTTCTAACCCATCGAACTCTGATCCTTGGTCTAACAACTCCACAGAGTTGGTTAATGTCTGAAACTGCTCCACAGATTTGGTTAATGTCTGAAACTGCTCCACAGAGTTGGAAAATCCCATCTCAGCCAATTTTGTGGGCATCTTTTTTGCTTCATCAAAAAAAGACTCTGCAATATTTATTTGTGCAGTCAATACAGCACGTTTCACATAGTTCAAATTATACTTGTCTCTATCCAACTGAACACCCTGAGCGGCCTTGATGACATCATAGCACTTCTGACGCTCAAGATCATATGCCCCCATTTTTCGGTATAATTCTCCCTGATTCAATAGCACAACCGGAATTAATTCATCATCAGGAAACCGCTTTACATACACAGCCAAATACTGTTGCGCATCCTCAAACCTTCCCTCTTCTTCAGCCAGACTTGCCAACTTTCTAAGTGATAATTTCTGTGCCTGATACTTCACATCTTTGCTAGCTTCAGAGGAAAATATCT
>DKGH01000012.1 GCA_002453165.1 Verrucomicrobia bacterium UBA6775 | reverse complement strand
AGGATCAACGGAAACTTCTCGATGCAGTGCGTCTGCACAAGCGTCACCACTTCGAACAATTCATCCAGTGTACCAAACCCGCCCGGCATGTAGACGAAACCGAGGCTGTACTTCACGAGACAGACTTTGCGGGAAAAAAAGTAGTGAAAGTTGATCGGCAGATTCGCGTACTTATTGCCGCACTGTTCAAACGGCAACTCGATGTTCAATCCGATCGACGTGCCCTTGCCCTGTGCCGCGCCCTTGTTCGCGGCCTCCATGATTCCCGGGCCGCCGCCGGTGATCACCGGCACGCCGGCCTTGGCCAATTTTTTACTCATGGCCACAGCCGCCTTGTAGTACGAATCACGCGGCTTGGATCGGGCGGAGCCAAAAATCGTCACGGCGGGGTCGATGCGAGATAGCTCCTCAAACGAGTCGACGAACTCGGCCATAATCCGGAAGATGCGCCACGGATCCTCACGCGTGAACGGAGCCTCGTCCTTGTGTGTGATGCTTGCCATGGCCCCAACGTAACGAGTCAAAACTAAAAAGCAGCAAAAAAAATGTAACAGCTAATTTGGGGTGCGACGCTGCTTAACGATTTGGAAGGTTTCGGCAGGAAGGATTGGTTGAACTGGGAACCGTACCACCCTCAACCACTTAAAGCGGTGTCGCGCTTGGCCAAGCCGATACCATTTTTTGCTACTCGAGAACGGCTGGGAAAGCCGTCCCTACCTGTCACCTTTGATTGGAGGGGCGAGCCTGCGAGTCCGCTTGGCCAAGCGGCTTAATCATCCAGCTCGGCGACGGACACTCGGTAAAACCGGACCGGAACTTCCGGGTCGGCCTCGAACAACATCTCGCCGATGCCTTCCGAAGTATCCACGGCTTCCGTGATTTCCCAGTCAACGAAATCTGCCGATTGCTCGATGGTGAATTCCAACTGGGCGGTCAGGTCGTCCGTGCCGTACGGGCCGACCACGCGAATGAGTTCGTTGCCGTCGTCATCACGGGCAAAGCCAAGGCTCGTTTGTTCCTGCAGAAAATCGAGTGTCCCCGGACGGTTATTGAGTGCGGCAACGTCGAACGGTGTTTCGTTGTTTTCATTTAGGAGGTTGAGGTCGGTGCCAAAGAAAAGGTGCAGCCCAATTTTGTCGTTGTCCCCCGTGGTGGCAGCCTGATGGATGGAAATCTTCGGGCCTTTGATGCCGCCCGCCTCGCGAATCAGATCGGCGATCGCCGTTGTGCCAAATTCCTCCGCCACATCGAGCGCCGAATAGTGCCACACATCGAGCGTGTTCGGGTTGGCGCTAAATTCCAACAATACACCGGTAACCTCCTCGAGCTTGAGGCCGGCGGCGACGCTGAGGTTGGTTCGGTTCCAGTTGTCGATGGTGTTGACGTCCGCACCGGCCTCGAGCAGGGCGCGGCAGTTGTCGGGATGATTCAGCCCAACGGCATATCCCAGCGGCGTGAAGCCTTGTTCCGTCCTCGACTCCACATCCGCCCCCTTGGAGAGGAGCAGCTTGAGGATGTCCATGTTGCGGGAGTGCGAGGCGTAGTGCAGTGGTGTCTTGGAGGTGTACGCCGGCTCGTTCACGTCGGCGCCCCCGTCGAGCAGGGATTGAACCGCCTCAATGTTGTTCGTCTGGATCGCGGCGATGAACGACTTCTCCGAACCGGACGGAGCGTCATTGTCCCGCAATATTTCCTCGGCATCGGCGGATTGCATGATGATCGCCCAGTCCAGGGCGGTTCGCTCGGCCTTGTCCTCGACCGCGAGGTCGGCGCCGCTGTCGATCAACAGTTGGAGGACGTCCGCGTGGTTTTGCTCGGCTGCCATGATCACCGCCGTGAACCCGTGCTGATCCTCCACGTCGAGGTCGACCTCGTGCGTGATGAACAAATCCACAATGTCGAGGTAACCGCGTTCGACCGCCAGCAAAAGCGGGTAATTCCCAAACTCATCCTCCTGGTCAATATCCGTCCCGGCGTAAACATGCAGCTTCACCCCGAGCAGGTCTCCAGCCCAGACGATGGGGTGCAGCGGGGTCGTTGGGGCCTCGACGCCTGCGCCCGCCTCAAGCAAGAGGTCGATGATTTCTGTCTTGTTACCGGCGATGGCAAGATCCAGCGGCGTGCGTTGGCGGGAGTCCTCCACGTCCGTGTCGGCACCGGCATCGAGCAGCAGTGCCACGACCTCCACGCGATTTCTCGAGACGGCATAGTGAAGCGGAGCCGAGCCGGATTCACTCAGTTCGTCGAGGTCGGCGGCGGCGTCAATGAACGCTTCGATCGCATCCACGTCGCCCTTGGTGGCAGCCTGCCAAATAGTGTCCTCCTGAGCATACAACAGGGTGGACGGGGCGACAGCGAGGAGGGTCAACCACAAGCAGAATCGAACTAATCTCACTAGGCAAGACTACGCCTGCATAAGCGCTATGCAAGCAGGTAAACATGGTAACCACGCTAGAGAGCCTTTTTGACTGCCTCCAGCAACTCAGCGATCTCCTCCCGGCTCCAGCCTTCGTAAAACTGGCCGTAGCGTTCCCAGGCGCCGGCATCATCCTCCAGCAGCAGGGCCAAGTCGGCCACGCGCTTGGCCAAAGGATGAGAATCGGCCTTGGCCAGCCAGCGCTCCATTCGTTGCTCCACTTTTTGCGAGTTCATGCCTATTCACTTGGCCAAGCGCCTGGCCAAGCACTTATCGCTTGGGCGCGAGAAACACACGCAGCCCAGTCAGCCAGTTACGAAAGTCTGCAATTTGAGGCTCAATACGGCAAGCCGATCTCAGGATGGTCGCCGGACAATAGAACGACCCACCGCGGATGACCTTGAAATCGGCCCCGGAAAACGCGACGAAGCCGCCCTCCTCATAGGCATCGTAGTCGTCGAGACACCACTCGAACACGTTTCCGTGAATGTCATACAAGCCCCATGGGTTCGGGGCGAGTTGGCCCACCGGCATGGGGGTCTCGCCTGAGTTCTCGCGCCACCAGCCAAATTCGCCAAGGTGGGCGACATAATCCGTATCTCCAAAACTGTAAGCCCCCGTGGTACCAGCACGCGCCGCGTACTCCCACTCCGCTTCGGTAGGCAACCGGTACTCGTAGCCCGGCGGCACGCGACCGGCCTTTAATTCGCGCTCATTGAATCGGCGGCAATACTCCCTTGCCTCTTCCCACGTGACGCTGTCTACCGGCAGGGCTGCCGCCAGTTCACCTGAATCAGCGTTGTAGCCGAAGCTGGGATTGTTTCCCATAAGGTCGATGTATTCTGCCTGAGTGACCTCGTACTTGTGCACCCAAAAACCAACCGGGATGATCGTGAGCTGCTGCGGTCCCTCATCCGCGTATCGCTCCGACTCCTCGTCCGGACTGCCCAGTTGAAATTCCCCGGGCGGCACCCAGACCATGTCCGGATGAATCCCCATCTCATAAACCGCCACACGATAAAAGGCCTGACGAAATTCCGCAGCCTCAAGCTTGGTTTGGGCCTCGGCCGCTTCCTTAGACGGGAATGCATGGACCGGTTTCCAGTCGACTGTCGTCGCGCCCGGCATCGTCGCACGATACAAAACACCCACCCCCTTTGCCGAAAATAGCTCAGTGAATACAGCCAAGTCTCCGCCTTCTTCAGAAGGCTTTATTTTGACTGTAGGTTGTTTGCTTTCCCCGATTCCCCTTATCGCTGTGAACACAACGAAGGCCGAAAGAGTAACACGTAATAAACTATTCAAGTTATGAGCCGACTGATACAGCTCAACTCAACAATCAGTTACACATTCTCAAGATTGTGACACAATCGTGACATTCCGAGCAAAGTGATCACTTGCGCGTGACGTAGACATAGTACGCGCTCAGGATGACATCCTGCCCACGAAACCACGTGTGCAACGCCATTGGTCCTTTTTTTAACGATAAAGAAAACTTCACGGAGCGATCGCCCTGCCTGACTGGTTTGGTCACACCTTCAAATCCGTACGGTCGCTTTTCCCCGATGCTCAGGTGATGGTAGTCGTTGATGAACAGGCTCGCCTGGTTGATCGGCAACGCCCCTCGCCCGTCATCGGTGGAGCCTTCGTCTATGCGCCGATCAAACTCTCGCGGCCAGCGGCGCAGCTCGAATTCGTACTCCCCGTCCTGCGCCACATCGAGCAGCCAGTAACCGCTCTTCCGCGTGCCCCTGCGAATCTGTCCCTGCTGGTCGACGAACACATCCAGCCACTCGCATGCGGTCAGCATCGACGGATTTTCGTGGTCGCTGCCGATGATCACCCGCTGCGGTTCGTTTGCCTTTGGCCCAACTTCCGCCCACCAGCGGTCGAGGTGCCCACGCATCTTTTTCAGCACCTCCGGGTGATCCCCGATCACGTTTTTCTTTTGCAACGAATCCGTCTCGAGGTTATACAACTCGCGATCCTCCAGCAGCCGCCATCGCTTCCAAAGCACCTCCGCCTGGTTGCGTTTCATGAGCGACTGGGAAAACGGGGTGGGATAATTCACGAAGTTCGGCATTCGGCTGTAGTTGATGATCAGCATCCGATCCTCCGGCACGGTTTGTTCTCCACGCAGCACCCGCGTGAGGTTCATGCCGTCAAACCGACGATCGGTCTTAATGCCGCAGAGCGACAGCAACGTCGGCAGCAGATCCTGCACCTGCGTCAGGCCCCCGATGTCCCGCGGCTTGGTGAAGCCACCCCCGGGCCAGCGAATGAAACACGGCACCCGATGGCCGCCCTCCCACAACTCCGTTTTTTGGCCGCGCATACCGGCGTTGAAATAGCGTGGCCCGTGGGTGCTGCCGTTGTCCGTCTTAAAAATCAGGATCGTGTCCTGCTCCATTTTTTCGTCCGCCAAAAACTCCATTAGCCGGCCCATGTTCGTGTCGATGTTGCGCACCATGCCGAGGTATCGGCTCAGCCGACCCTTGAGCTGGCGCGGCATGTTTTTGAACTTGGGTGACGACAAAATTTCAAGCACGGCCAGCCGATCCTCTTCCGGTGCGACCAGTGGGCCGTGCGGTGTGTTCGGCGCAATGTAGGCAAGGAACGGCTTGCCCGACTTGGCTGACCGTTTCATGAACCGCATCGCCTCTTCAAAAAACACATCGGTACAATAGCCCTTGAACTTTTTGCGACTACCGTTGTTAACGTAGGTGTCGTCGTAATAGTCGTTGCCCCAAAAATCCGGCACCGAGCCGATGTGTGACGACGGAAACCACACGGTCTGCTGGAAGCCCCGGTCCTCCGGGCGAAATGGATAGTTCGCCCCGAGATGCCATTTGCCGAAAATCCCGGTCGCGTAACCGGCGTCACCAAAAAAGTTTGCCATGGTCGGTAGCTCCGGGCGCAACAGGGCACGGCCGCTGCTGACATTGATTGCCCCGTTGCGGGCGGCATCGAGGCCGGTCAACAATTGCCCGCGCGTCGGCGTGCACATCGGTGCCACATGATAATCGGCCAGGCGCAGGCTCTGCCCGTGCAACCGATCAAGGTGCGGCGTTTTCACCGCGGGATTCCCGTGGACAGATAACTCCGGGTAACCCTGATCATCCGTCATCACGACGATGACATTCGGCTGGCCAAGCGCGGTCAACGCAGTCAGGCCAAGCGCACCCGTGGCCAAGCGCTTGGCCAAGCGGGATGCGTTTTGTTTCAAAAATCGTTGAATGGACATGGCTCGGTCAATTGTCGGGTTGCCGCCGGGGATCGACTTTCCAATCCTTGTTCCGGCGCAGCCCGTAGTACGGGTAGTAATCCCACGGTGCCGCTTGGCCAAGCGCGCGGGGATCCTTTGTTTTCTTCAGGTGAGCAAACAACCGATCGCGCAGTTCTGCCTGTTGTTTCAAGTAGTCCACCTTGCCCGCGAGGTTGTTCAATTGGTGTGGATCATTTTTCAGGTCGTACAGTTCCTCCGCCGGGCGCATGCCAAAGGCCAGCTCGGCCAGGCGCGCCACACCGTGTTCATTGCGGTGCTCCATCATGAAGGTCTTCGTCGGTGAACTGTCGATCTCCCCATACGGGATGGCCCGCGCACAGACGGATGCATCCGGCGAACCGGACGGCCAGCGGCTTGGCTCGAAGTTGTAAATGTACATGAACTCCGCTGTGCGAATCGCGCGACACGGGTAACCCTTCCCGCCCTTGCGGCAGCCGTCGTGACGCTCCATCGCGATGAACGCCTCGTCGCGTTTTGCGGTGACGTTGGCGGCAAAAACATCAACCAGACTGCGGGCAGTCATCATCTCGGGTGTTCTCAAGCCGGCCGCGCCAAGAAACGTCGGCGCGAGGTCGCTGAGGTTTACAAACGCCTCCACCGTGCGGCCTGGGTTGCGGATTCCCCTGGGCCAGCGAATCGCCAGCGGCACCCGCGAGCCATCGTCGTACAGGCTCGCCTTGGCACGTGGAAACGGCATCCCATGATCGCTCGTGACGACGATAATCGTGTTGTCCAACTGCCCGATTTTCTCGAGCGACGCCATCGCGCGCTCGACCATTTTGTCAAAATGTTCCACCTCGACGAGGTAATCCAAAATGTCACTGCGTACGATGTCGTTGTCCGGAAAGATCGGCGGCACGACGACCTTTGCCGGATCCTTGCCGCTGCTTTTGCCCACCCCCGGCTCAAAGGCGCGGTGCGGTTCATGTGTGCCCAGCCAAAAACAAAACGGCTGGCCCGGCTTCGCCTCGGAAAGGAAGTCGTCAAAATTCGCCGAGTAGTCCCGCCGGGAGATAGACTTACGGATCGGGGCCAATCGGCGGTTGTTGAATTCACGGCCGGCCGGGTTGGCCGAGCGGCCACCTGCTTCCAGACGTCCCGGACTCCACCCTTTGCCAGTGAAACCAACCGCATAGCCGACTTTTCCCAGTTCCTCCGTGTACGTGGCAAATTTCGCCGGCAGCGTGCTGTGAATGTTGCCCGCCTCCTCGAGTCGCCAGATGTGTTGACCGGTGAGAATGGCGCTACGCGACGGGCCGCAGGTGGGGGCATCGCAAAACGCGTGCACAAACCGAAGCCCCTCCCGCGCCACTCGGTCAAACGCCGGCGTCTGGATCACAGGATCGCCGTTGGCACCGGTGTGGGCATACGATTGGTCATCGGAAATGCAGAACAGGATGTTCGGCCGGGAGTTCTTCGCAGCTTCCGGCAAAGCGGGCAGTAAACCAAGCGCAAGGCCAAGGCAGGGCAAAAAGCACTTCGCCCAAATGGAACGATACAGGACTTTCATTGATGGGCCACAAAGGCTCACGCCGGGCCATGTTTTTTTCAACACTTTATCCGCTTGGCCAAGCGCTTGGTTTGTTTTTGTTTGCATTGGGTTCGGATTCGGCATCGACTGTCCGCCACTCAAACTGAAACGACCAAACGCTTCCGCTTATGCAACCCATCGACTACATCGTCCTGTTTATTTACTTCGCCGTCATGGCCGGTATCGGTTTTTGGCTGATGCGCAAACAAAAGCGGCAGGAGGATTTTTTCATGGGCGGCCGCAGCTTCGGCAAACTGATGCAGACCTTCGCGGCATTCGGCGCCGGCACCGGTTCGGCCGATCCTGTGAACACGGCCCGCGGCACGTTCAACAACGGCATGAGCGGTATGTGGGGGGTTATGTACTGGCTGTTCGTCACGCCGGTGTACTGGGTCAGCGCCGTGTGGTATCGCCGCATGCGTTGCCTGACTTTGGGCGACTGGTTTGTGGAGCGCTACGAGTCGAAAAAAATCGGTGTGGCGTACGCTCTGTTCGGCTGCTTCTACTACATGGTCTATGGGGCGATGCTGTTCACGGCCATCGGCAAGGTGGCTGCGCCGCTGATGGGTGACACGCTTTTTGGGATGCCGCTGCAGTATGCGCTGCTGCCGATCATCGCGGTGATCGTCATCACCTACGGCCTACTCGGCGGCATCGCGGCAGCCTATTGGACTGACCTGATCCAGGGCATCTGCATCATCCTGCTCTCCGTGCTGCTAATCCCGTTTGGCCTGAAGGCGGTATCAGAAAAATTCGATGGTGAAGGGCTGATGGATGGCTTCCGGATCATGCACGAGCAACTCGGGGAGGAGGCATTTCAAATTATCGGCGGCTCGACGGCCAGTGAATTTCCCATCTACGCCATCGTCGCGATCGTGATCATCAATATGATCGGTATCGTGTTGACGCCGCACTTTCTGGTCACCGGTGGCGGCACCGCCAAGAGCGAAACAGATGCCCGGGTCGGACTGGTGACCGGCAATCTGATCAAGCGGTTTTGCACCATCGGCTGGGTGATCACTGCCCTGATCGTGCTCACACTCTACGGAAGTGATGCCAGCCTCACCGCAGACGCCGACCGGGCTTGGGGCTTCGCCACGAAGGAGCTGCTTGGAGGCCTTGGCATCGGGTTGGTAGGTCTGATGGTAGCCTGTCTACTGGCCGCCCTGATGAGCAGTGTGGACTGCTACATGCTGGTCTGCTCCGGGTTGGTGGTCCGAAACATCTACCAGCCGTATATCAACCCCGATGCAGGGGAGAAGGAGAGCCTGCTGGTGGCCCGCATCGTCGGTGCGCTCGTGGTGCTCGGTTGCATCGTTGTGTCACTCACTATTTACGACATGTTCAATAACCTGCAGCTGACCTGGATCGTGCCAATGCTTTTCGCCGCGGTGTTTTGGGTGGGCATGTACTGGCGTCGCGCCACGACTTCGGCCGCGTGGATTACGTTTACTTTCTGTCTGCTTTTCTTCCTCATCCTACCAATCGCCATACCGAAAATCAGCTCTGGCATGGTGAACGATCCCAATCTGACCAGCACAAGCCATGTCATCCGGTCAACCGTCTCGCGCCCGGCCTCGCCGCTCGACGTCTCACGTGGCAAGGCCAAGACTGAAGGGGAACGCATCACCGAGACCAAGCAACGCGGCGGTGTGGCCCTGTTCTGGACCGGCAGCGTCAAGCCGGTCGGCGAGGAGAAGCTCAGGGAGATCGAACGACGCAAGGTGCCCGGCGGCGAAGAGGTGGTGTACGAATACGACTGCGACCTCGTGGCCAGTGGCCGGTTGCGGATCGACATGCTGATCATCGACAAGCTCGGCGTGAACCTTGCCTCGATGAACAAGGCCGCCATCAAGACACTCGACCTGCCGTTCGCCACCGTCGTGCCGTTTCTCGTGATGATCATCGCCAGCCTGTTGACCAAGCCCAACAGCAAGGAGGCGCTCGACCGGTTGTATGTGAAGATGAAAACGCCGGTTGATTCCGACCCCGCCAACGACAGGGCACAGATGGAGCTCAGCTACGCACAGCCGGACCGGTTCGACGACCGCAAGCTATTCCAAAACAGCAACCTCGAGTTTCAGCGGCCAACCCCGCTCGACTTCTGGGGGTTCATCGGCTGCTTCGTGATTTGTTTCGCCATCATCGGCCTAGCAATCCTCGTCTCCCGCATCGGCGCCTGACCGCTTGGCCAAGGGAAAGGGGACATTCCTGTCCCCTCGATCACGGCTTGGTTTCTTTCGGGGACAGGATTGTCCCCGCTCCTTTGAAATCTTCGGTGTATTCCACGGTTCATGGCGCTTGGCCAAGCGCTTGGCTTGCGGGCGGGATTGGTTATGATGCCGCGCATGCCGTCTCCCCTTACAGGCGATTTTCCCAGCTACCGACCACGCCGATTGCGCGGCTCGGAGACGCTGCGCCGCATGGTGCGCGAGACGCGGCTGCACCCGGATCAACTGGTGCTGCCGCTTTTCATTCGACCCGGCCGCAATGTGCGCAATGCCGTGCCATCGATGCCGGGCGTGTTTCAACTTTCAATCGATGAGGCGGTGCGCGAGGCGGCCAGAGCGCAAAAGGCCGGCGTGCCGGCAGTGATCCTGTTTGGCATTCCGTCCAAAAAGGACGCGCGCGCCAGCGGTGCCTACGCAAAAAATGGCATCGTGCAAAAGGCGGTGCGCCAGTTGAAGCGGGACGTGCCGGGGCTGCTGGTGATCACCGACGTCTGCCTCTGTGAATACATGAGCCACGGCCATTGTGGCCTCGTGAAAAAGAACGGAAAGACGGCCGTCATCGACAACGACCCTTCACTCAAGCTGCTGGCCCGCACGGCGGTCAGCCATGCCGAGGCCGGTGCGGATGTCGTCGCGCCCAGCGACATGATGGACGGTCGCGTGGCGGCGATTCGCACGGCGCTCGATTCGGGTGGATTCAATGAGACGCCGATCATGTCATACGCAGCCAAGTTTGCCTCGGCCTACTACGGGCCGTTTCGCGACGCGGCGGAGTCAGCCCCGCAGTTCGGCGACCGGCGCAGCTACCAGATGGATGCAGCCAATGCGGAGGAGGCGCTGCGCGAGGTCGCGCTCGACTTGCGTGAGGGGGCGGACATCGTGATGGTGAAGCCGGCATTAGCCTACCTCGACATTCTTCACCGGGTGAAATCGGAGTTCGGTTATCCCACTGCGGCCTATGCGGTGAGCGGCGAGTACTCGATGATTCAGGCGGCGGCCAAGCGCGGATGGTTGGATGAGCGGGCGGTGACGATGGAGTCGTTGCTGGCGATGCGCCGGGCCGGCGCGGACATCATCCTGACATACGCCGCCACGAAGGCAGCCGGTTGGCTGAAAGAGGGTTAAGGGAAACGTT
The DNA here is from genome assembly GCA_002453165.1 of Verrucomicrobia bacterium UBA6775. Lineage (GTDB taxonomy): Bacteria > Verrucomicrobiota > Verrucomicrobiia > Limisphaerales > UBA1096 > UBA1096. Next base: position 2,903 of record DKGH01000012.1, on the reverse strand, counting down.
GCGCTTGGCCAGTGCTTGGCCAAGGGGCATCAATTGCCGCCGCCCTGGAATGTGCTCCAGACGACGTAAATCACCCCGGCGAGAACTGCGGCTACCACGATCCCCGCGATCAGGAAGTAGCGACCGGTCTTGTCTGATTTCTTGGTGAAGCCCTTGGCCGGTCCCTTGGGTGCGCTGTCTAGCTCGCCCAGTTTCACACCCTGCTGGATATGTTTGTCGTGGGATTGAACTTTTTGGGCGCCCTCGAGTTTCAGCTCCACCTCGCCAAAGGTGACGACCTCGCCCGGCTGGAGCGGGGACTCTGCAACCTTGTTGCCATTGATGTAGCTGCCGTTGGTGGAGCCGACGTCGCGCACGTAGACGTCCTCCTCCCCGCGCAACACCAGTTCGCCGTGGCTGCCGGAAACCGACTGGTGCGGCAGCACGATGTCATTGCCCTCCACGCGCCCAACAGAAGTAACCTCCTTTGTCAGTTCAAAGGAGGTCGGTTCAATTCCTTCTGTTAAAACGGTCAGCTTGGGCATGGACTCATTCCGGGCGAGAAAAAGTAGCTTCGGAAGTTATTCCAAGTCAACGGGATTCTGGATTTGGGGAAAATGGGCGATCAAGCCGTGGCCGGCGCAGGATCCCCTAATCCACCGTCCAGTTTTGGTTTATCGCCCTTGGGCACATCCGGCGTGGGCGTGGAGGCGTCGGCACCCTTTGGCGGGTCGACGTCCTTCGGCGGCTCCGGCGGGTTGAATTTGCCAGTATGCACGATGTCCTCCACCTGCTGGCCGTCGAGCGTTTCGTACTCGAGCAGCGCGTTGGCAATCAATTCCAGTTCCTTTTTGTGATCCTCGATCAACTTTTTCGCACGTTGATAGCCTTCATCGACCAGACGGCGCACCTCGGTGTCGATCTCCTGCGCGGTCTGTTCACTGTAAGTCTTGCCCTGCGCCAGCTCCTTGCCAAGGAACACGTATTCGTCTCCATCACCATAAAGCACCATGCCGAGTTTCTCGCTCATGCCCCACTGGGTGACCATGGCGCGGGCCATGTTGGTGGCCTGCTGGATGTCGCCGGCGGCACCAGTTGAAATATCACCGGTCACGATCTCCTCGGCAATCCGGCCGCCCATGGTCATGGCGATGGTGTCGCGCATTTCCTGGCTTTGACGATTGAACACATCCTCCTTGGGTAGGGACATGGTCGCGCCAAGCGCCTGGCCACGCGGGATGATGGTGACCTTGTGCAGCGGGTGGCACTTGTCGAGCAGCACGTTGATGATCGCGTGTCCGGCCTCGTGCCAGGCGGTGATTTTTTTGTCCTCGTCAGTCATCGCGAGGCTGCGGCGTTCGCGGCCCCAGCGCACCTTATCGCGGGCCTCCTCCAGTTCAGCCATGCCGATGGATTTTTTGTTCCCACGAGCCGCCAGCAACGCTGCCTCGTTGAGCAGGTTGGCCAACTCGGCACCGGAAAAACCGGGTGTACCTCGGGCGATCACGCCCAGGTCGGCCGCCTTGGAGAGTTTCACCTTCTTGGCGTGTACCTTGAGAATCTCCTCTCGCCCCCGGATGTCCGGCAGGTTGACCGTGAGTTGGCGGTCGAATCGGCCCGGGCGCAGCAGGGCGGGATCGAGTACGTCCGGCCGGTTGGTCGCGGCGATGATGATGATGCCGTCCTGTGTGTCGAAGCCGTCCATCTCAACGAGCAGCGCGTTGAGAGTTTGTTCGCGCTCGTCGTTGCCACCGCCGAGGCCGTGACCGCGTGAGCGGCCGACAGCATCGATCTCATCGATGAAAACCAGACAGGGCGTGCTCTTGCGCGCCTGCTCAAACATGTCGCGCACGCGGCTGGCGCCCACGCCGACGAACATCTCGACAAAATCCGAGCCGCTGATGCTAAAGAAACTCGCGTCAGCCTCGCCGGCGATGGCCTTGGCCAAAAGCGTCTTGCCGGTGCCCGGCGGCCCCACCATGAGGATGCCCTTCGGAATCTTGCCGCCCAGTTTCTGAAATTTTTTCGGATCCTTGAGGTAGTCGACCAACTCGGAAACCTCCTCGCAGGCTTCCTCCACGCCGGCCACGTCCTTGAATGTGGTCTTGTTTTTGTCCTTGTTGAGCATCCGCGCCTTGCTTTTTCCGAAGCTCATCGCGCCCCGGCCCGCACTGCGAATCTGCCGAATCAACACGAACCAAATCAGAAGGAAAATCAGGAGGATTGGCAGAAGCTGAATCAGGAACATCGTCAGCAACGTGCTTTTGTTCTTGGGTTGAAATCCAGCGGTCTCGATCAGGAATTTTTCGCGGCCCTCGATGAGCTTGTCCTCGAACTCAAACGGAACGCGCTTGCCGTCCTCCATCCGGTAGCCGGTGATGGTACAAAGGGCGGAGGAATTGGGCGGAGGATACTCGATGTATCCCTTCACCTGAACACCCGAGGCGATCCAGCTGTGCAACTGGTCGTAGGTGACTTTTTGGGCGGCGTCCTGACCGGCACCACGGCCGATCTGGAACAGCATGACCACCATGAAGATGCCCAGCGCCCAGAGCATCCAAGAACGCGGATTCGGCATCCGATCCTCTGAATCGGACTTTTTCTCGTTTATTTTAGGTGGTTTTTCGTCAGCCATGCCGCTCGAACAGGGGAAAGTAGCACATCACGTTCCGTTATGGCAACCAGTAAAGACAAATATATGAAGCAATAATCAGGTCAGCCGCGCTTGGCCAAGGCCGCTATTTCTTGTCCTTGGTTTTGCTCTCGAACTCAAAGCCAACGTCGCCATTCGACTTGAGTACGAGAAACGCTTTGAATGGCCGGCCCCGCTTGGAGATAAAATTCGGGATCAGGTCGGTCTTGCCCTCCTTCAGCAGCTTGACGACCTGCTCCTTTTCGATGTCGCGCTTGAGGATGACCTTGCC
>DKGH01000042.1 GCA_002453165.1 Verrucomicrobia bacterium UBA6775 | reverse complement strand
GCTTGGCCAAGCGTATCCGCCTGGCCGGCACGGAACAGCGGTTCTGCAACCCGGATGGCATGCTCCCTCACGCCGGGATGCCGGTCGGCCAAGCCCAGTTGGATGTGTTCGGGCATGATTTGTTTCAGCCCTTCGAGCGTGCAAAGCGCCTGCAAACGGGTCGTTGGCCGTTGGCTGTTTTTCAGCAGTTTGGCCAAGTGCGGCGCGGCGGAGGCATTGCCCCGGTCAACCAGTAGCCGCTGTGCGGTGTCCCGTTGCCAACCGCTTGGGCTGTCGAGGGCGGCGACCAGTTCCGGCACATTTTTGTTGGCAAGATTAGGGATGGGTCGTGGCGTTTTGTTTGCCGGATAAACGCGATAAAGCCGGCCGCGATCGGAGCCGGCCCGTAACTCAAGTTTGCGTTCGACATCATTGGGGATCCACTCTGGGTGCTCGAGGACGAGCCGGTAAAAATCGGCGATCCACAGCGCGCCGTCCGGCCCGGTCTTGAGTGTGGTGGGACGAAACCAGGCGTCCCGTGATGCGATGAATTCCTGCCCGTTGGCTCCCTCGGGACGATTGCTCCGGAAGCTGAGCCCGTCCGGGGTGAGCATTTCACGGCGAACGACATTGTATGCCGGCGCGCTGATGAAGATGGATTGTCCGTTGGCTTGCTCGAACAACTCGTCGCGGTACGGCGCGGGGCTGTTGGCGGCGGTGATGTGGTTCGCGGTGCCGACTAAGTTGAATCTCTGCACCGCCCGGCTGATGCTCCGGATCATGTGCGACCGCTCGTAATTGCCGAGGGTCTGCCGAGTGCGGGTTGAGGCGAGTTGCGGATTGCGGCGAATGTAATGCTCTGGGAACGGGTAGTGCCAGCCGATGGACGGGTTGTTATTGCCGAACCAGTTGCCCCAGTCGTCGCGGCGGCGGCCGAACTGAGTTTGCCCGGCCTGCGTCTCGAAGGCGAGCGTGTCGGGGTGAAAGCGGAAGTCACGCCCACGGATGTTGACGGAAAGATCTTTACCTGGGGAACGGATGATACCGCCGCTGTCGCCGTTGGCCGCGTAGACCCAGTTGTCCAGCCCGTACTCAAATCCGTTCATGCGATGTTGCTGGTTGCCCTCGACGAATCCGGTGAAGAGTATTTTGGTTTCGTCAGCCCGGAGATCGCCGTTGGTGTCGCGTGCGAACAGGATGTTCGGTGCAGCACTGACGAGGACGCCGTCGCGCCACGGCATCACACCGCTCGGGTATGGCAGGGCGTCGAGGAAAACGGTCGAGTGGTCGTAGCGTCCGTCATTATTTCGGTCTTCAAGAACGCGGACACGGCCACCCGGTTTTCCATTGTTGTCCAGGCCAAGCGGGTAGTCGGCCATCTCCACAACCCACAGGCGTCCGTGCTCGTCCCACTCAAACGCCACCGGATCCATCACGAGCGGCTCGTTGACCATGAGTTCCACCTTGAATCCGGGTAGAGTCTCGATGGCCTTTGCGGAGTCTTCGGGTGACTTGGGCAGAGGCATCACGCCGCGCAGGAGATCATCAAACGAACGTCGGTCGACGAGGTTTGGCAGATGTGCGGTGTCCTCGTTTTGCACCCACAAGTGGTCGGAGTGAAACCAGGCGCCGTTGTTGTTGTGTTCGCCGCCGCGGACGATCATTGGGATCGCGTTGCCATCGCTTCGCAGGTCGGACATGACTTCGCGCGTCCAGCCGATGCCCCAGCCGAGGATCGGTTGCGGCACGTAGAGGTGAAACGAATACCGGACTTCGTTGGAATGAATGACGTCGAGGTAGCCGTCCTTGTTGATGTCGACAAAACGAACGCCGTTGTCGCTTCCGTCTTCGCGGACGATGTGGATGTCTTTCGGAAGATTGAAATTGGCCGGCAGCCACTTCCGTTGGCCCTTGTTCCAACTCAGGACCGCCTGTTGGGTTGGATTGCCGACGATGATCTCGCACATGCCGTTGTTGTTTGTGTCGCGCAAAAGAACGCCGTTGTCTCGTCCGTCAATGGCGGTTTGGAGCGCTTGGCCACCGATCTCAAGCCCTTGGCCAAGCGCTTGGTCTTTCTGCCAGTCGCTGCCATCGAAATGCCAAATGCCGTTGGTTTTTCCGTTGCCGATCAACACCGAGGCGTTGCCGTTTGGCTGCAACACCCCGAACCGTGCACCGGCATCGATGCGGTTCCCGTCTCCATCAATTTGAACCAGTTGGAACGGAAACGGAGCGGTTTTCCAGCGCTTGGCTCCCGGGTCCCAGAGGCGGGTTTGTTGCATGGATTCATTCCCGATGACTGCGTCCATGAAGCCGTCGTTGTTCAGGTCGAGCAGGCGTATGCCATTGTTCTGTCCGTTGGCAGCCTTGAGAGTTTGACCGCCGAGCAGGTTCTTCGTGAGTCGCTCGCGGGCTTCGCGGAAGTTGAGAAACTTGACCTTGTTCCCATGAGTCTCGGTGATGTGATCGATCCACTCAATCATCTGCGTATTTTGTACCCAGCCGTGCGGGTGAAACACAAAGTTGAAAACGCCCTGCTTGAGCACGGTGGCATCGATTGCGGCTTTCCAGTCTTCCACGGTGACCGGGTTGTTGTTGCCGTGAAGATGTTGTGCCTCCCAGTCGCTTGGCACCATGCACGGCATTTCCCAGATGCTGCTGCCCACGGCGAACGGGTAGGGATAGTTTTCGATCGTGACGACATAGGAATCAAACGGGACATACTTTTCAAACTTGGCCCTGCCGTCGGCATCGATGAGCAGTGAGGCGGGGAGAGACTTGTCGGCCGAGGTGAAAATGTTGAATACCGAGGTGTCCATCTCCAAAAACTGCCCCGCCGGGTTGTTGCGCATCAACAGTTCCGAAAAGACACGAGGGCTGGGCGTGTTTTGTGAATCACAGCAGGGTGTACGGAATGCGACCGGAAGGTTGTTGGCGATATTGTTCAGCAGATCGACACCACCGTGGTAGGTGTTTTTTGCAGGGACAAAATTTCGTCCACCAAGGATGGGGCAGGGATGGGAAAGCGTGTGGACCTCGATCGTCACGCCCTCCTTCAGCCATCGCTGCAGATGGGGTTCGGTGGGGGTGATCGAATTGCAAAAAATGCTCAGCGGCGCGCGGCCGTCGATTTT
>DKGH01000176.1 GCA_002453165.1 Verrucomicrobia bacterium UBA6775 | reverse complement strand
TGAGCAAATCAAGGTCGCCTGCGAACGGACTGAACGCTTCGTTAAAAACCTGAACAAGGCCGGCGCCTAAACCAAGCGCCTGGCCAAGCGCTTGGTTTTAGGTGGTGAGCCAGATGATGTAGGCGATCCAATCCCCCACAAAAAAACGCGGCCGCCAGATGGCGACCGCGTTTTGTTTAAAATCATACGTGCTTCGCGTTACTTGATCTCAAGCAGCTCGATCTCGAAGATGAGAGCGGCGTTCGGTGGGATGACACCTCCGGCACCTCGCTCGCCGTAAGCCAAGTTTGATGGAAGATAGAGCGTTGCCTTGCCACCTTTTTTCAAGAGCTGCACGCCCTCGGACCAGCCGGGGATCACGCGGTTGAGGGGGAAGGTGGTCGGTTGGCCGCGCTTGACGGAGCTGTCAAACACCTCGCCGTTGATCAGCTTGCCGGTGTAGTGGACGGTGACCTGATCGGTGGCCTTTGGATTGGGGCCGGTACCCTCGGCCAACACCTTGTAGGCGAGGCCGGATGCGGTGGTTTTCACGCCTTCCTCTTTTTTGACTTTTGCGAGGAAGGCTTCGCCCTCTGCCTTGTTTTTCTCGGCCGGAGATTTGATGGAGGCACGCAACTTGGCAAACTGGGCCTCATCGCCCTTGAACGCCTTGGCCTTTTCACCCACGCGCTTGATTTTGACGGTCTTGATGCTTACGTCCTCGACGGGTCGGTCGGCTCCAACAACCTGCACTCCGGCGATTGCATCAACGACTTCGCTGCCCTTGATGACTTTGCCGAACACGGAGTGGCGGTCGTCGAGCCACGGGGTGGCTTTGTGGGTAATGAAAAACTGGCTTCCGTTGGTGCCGGGGCCGGAGTTGGCCATGGAGAGGATACCGGCACCGGTGTGGCGCAGGCTTTTGTCGAATTCATCCGGGAAGCGGTAGCCGGGGCCGCCGCGGCCGGTTCCCTGCGGGCAGCCGGTCTGGATCATGAAATCCTTGATCACGCGGTGGAACAGAATGCCGTCGTAGTAAGGTTTCCCGGCTTGGGCCTCCGGTTTGCCCCCGGTTTTGCTGTAGTGTCGAGTGCCTTCGGCCAAACCGACGAAGTTTGCGACAGTCATCGGAGTTTTTTCGAACTCCAGCTGGGCGACGATGGTGCCCTTGGTGGTGTCTATCTCGGCGTAGAGGCCGTCTTTAAGTTTGTCTTCCTGTGCCATTACGGAAAGCGATGTCAACGCGATGGCTGCGGCCAGAGCGCCCTTCAAGCTGTGGTTTATTTTCTCCAGCAATTTCATGGGACGGCCGAGGGAACCGAAAAACCGGCTGCTCCGCAATGATAATCTGTGCGTGTTCAGCATTGACCCACATGCATTTACGCTTTTATCTCAGCGCCAGTAATAAATGGCAACCGCCTGCAATACAGTCACTCGTCGTGTCCTGCGCTTGGCCAAACTGCTGCTCGTAGGGCTGCTGCTTGGCTCCGGCCTGGCACGGGCGGAGGTGCGGTTTGACGTGTTCATGGGGTTCGCCAACAAGGCACGTAGCAACGAGTGGTTTCCGGCGACGTTCGAAATTGAGAACGACGGTCCGACGTTTGACGGTGTCATCGAGATTAAGCCGGACTTTTCCGATTCGCAGACCATCCGCTATACCGTTGAGTTGCCGACGAACACACGGAAGCGCCTGACGATCCCTGTGTTCAACCACTCGGGCTATCAATGGCGAGTGAGGCTTTACAATGACGGGGAACTGGTCGGGGAGCACAACAATCTGCGGTTGGACAACGTCAATTCGTATATCAGCCTGCTGGGCTCGGTGAGCGGGCAGCAGGCCAGCGGACCGGTTTTTCCCCGTACCTCGTTCAAGAACGATCACCAGAGAAAATCGTATGCGCCGAGGGTGGCGCATCTGCAGCCGGACATTTTTCCGGACAACCCGGTGTCGCTCCACGGGATGACAGCGCTGTATCTTAACTCCGCCCGCGCGATCAATCTCCGGGCAGAGCAGGCGGACGCCATCTCAGTCTGGGTGCGCGGTGGTGGGCATCTGATCTTGGGGGTCGATCAGCCGTCCGACGTCACCGGCACGCCGTGGCTCGCGGAGCTGGCCAACGCCCAGTTTGGGCAGGTGCAGAACCTGACCGTGAACGAATCCATTCACAACTGGCTCAGCGAAGAGGGTTACACACTGAAGAATGACGACGGCGTGTTCTCGGCAGGTGACATCGCCGCGGCTCCGTTGCGAATGAAGGGAGGCAAGCCGGTGCTGCAGGTCGATGGCCGGACGGTGGTGTCGCATGCCAATCGTGGATTCGGGCAGGTGACGGTGCTGGGATTCAATCCCGAGCGTGAGCCGGTCAAATCATGGGACAACCGGCCATGGCTCTGGGCCGGGTTGGCTGGGATCGAATCCGCGTGGTTCGCCTCGGAGAATCCTCCGCGTGGTTATGGGCGGCAACATGTTGATGGCGTTTACGGGCTGATGCTGGATAGCCGCCAAATCAGCAAGCTGCCGGTGGGTTGGTTGATCCTGTTATTGATTGCCTATCTGGTCATCATTGGCCCAGTGGATCGCATCTGGCTCAAGCGTATCAACAAACAGATGCTTACGTGGCTGACATTCCCGACGTATGTGATTTTGTTTTCGCTGCTGATCTACTACATCGGCTACCGGTTGCGTGCGGGTCAACTGGAGATCAACGAGGCACACATAGTTGATGTGTTGCCGGGGAATGAAACCACGTTACGCGGGCGTAGCTACGCCTCGATCTACTCGCCCTCGAACCGGGATTATCCTTTGGGCGGGGCGCTGGCGGCGGGCGCGTTCCGGCCGGAGCAGGCCGGCTTTTCCCGGGGTGGCCAGTCGTCGGTTGTCATCGGCATGAGCCCGGGAAAACTGGAGGTACAGGCGCGTGTGCCCATCTGGACCAGCCGCATGTTCAGCACGGAATGGGTCGAGGGCGGCAAGGCAACCGTCCAGGCGGAATTGACCCGGGCGAGTGAAGGCGGTTATCAGGTAAAATTTCGAAACGGACTGGACAAGCCGATCGTCGATGCCGCGCTGGTGGTCGACAATAAGATGGCCGAGGCGGAGGGCATCGATGTCGCGCCGGGTGTGGACGGTTCCATCCGACTGGTCCCCCGTACCGCAGAATACGCCGAGGGGGTGGTCAACGTCGAGAGCGGCGTGATCAAGCGTTCCATCCAGGCCAGAAACCGCGCCTTCGGTAACACGGAACAAGGCAGGCTTGAACCGGTGCTGCGGCATTTTGTCTGCGGCTCGATGCCGGGCGCGCTTGAGTTGGATCACAGCAAAACGTTTTCACGGAACGTAAACCACTTCGACTCGTCGGGAGGGATCGACACCAGCGGCCTGATCGGCCGGGGCGGGGCGGTTTTGTTTTTGCTGGTCAACGACCACGCGCCGATCCCGTCCACCGGACTCTTTGAAACCAAGCTTGGCCAAGCGTGGACGCTTTACCGCATTCCGCTGGATGTACCCAATATCGATTGAGCCGCTTGGCCAAGCGCAACAGAATTCACACTCATGTCAGACGAACCATCCACCAATCTGCCGCCGGTCACCAACGCTGCCGTCGAGACGTTCGGCCTCACGCGGCACTACGGCAACCTGACCGCGCTCAATGCCCTCGACCTCACGGTGAACAAGGGGGACCTGTTCGGGTTCATCGGCTCGAACGGCGCCGGCAAAACCACCACGCTGCGCATCCTGTCCACCTTCCTGTCGCCCTCGACCGGCACGGCCCGGGTGATGGGACACAACGTGGTGACCGAGGCCGGCCAGGTACGGCGCATCCTCGGCTACATGCCGGATTTTTTCGGCGTGTACAAGGACATGGAGGTGACCGAGTACCTCGACTTTTTCGCGGCGTGCTACCGCATCGGTGCGGCCAAGCGCGAGCAGACGATCAACGACGTGCTCGAGCTGGTCGGCCTGAGTGAAAAGAAGGGCGCTTTGATCGGGGCGCTTAGCCGCGGCATGCAGCAGCGCATCGGCCTCGCCCGCGTGCTGGTGCACGATCCGCAGATTCTCCTGCTCGACGAACCGGCCAGCGGGCTCGACCCCCGCGCGCGCATCGAGATGATGGCCATCTTGCAGGAGCTTCAGCGCCTCGGAAAAACGATCATCATCTCGTCGCATATCCTCAGCGAGCTGGAGACCCTCTGCAACCGGGTGGCGATCATCGAGAAGGGCGGACTGATTTACAGCGGGCCGGTGCAGGGTGTGCAAAGTCAGTTCTCCAAAAAACAGGCCTACCGGGTGGGCGTGGCGGAAAACACTGACCGTGCACTGGAGCTGTTGCGCGAACGCACCGAAGTGGCCGATGCCGAGCTGGAGGAAAGCGGCGACCGCATCCGCGTGGAGCTGGCCGATTCGCAGGAGAACGCCTCAGTCATCGCGATGATTATCGTGAACGGCGGACTGCAGTTGACCGCGCTCGAGCCGGAGGAAATGAATCTCGAGGACGTATTCCTGCAGGTGACCCGGGGGGAGACGCAGTAGGCGTCAGTTCAAAAAACGCTCCACCCGCGAACGGACGTCGTCCCGGAAACGCTGTACAAACCCGTCGACAAAATCGGCGATGTCCAGCGAGGGATCATCG
>DKGH01000009.1 GCA_002453165.1 Verrucomicrobia bacterium UBA6775 | reverse complement strand
AGCCGAACGCGCTGGAGGAGCGCATCAACGTGGGCGAGCCGGTGGAGGTGCTGGAGCGCACCACAAACGTAACGCTCGGTCGGGCGCATGGGTTCTTCGATGAGTCATTTGAGCTGACCATGAGCACCGCCTCACCCAAGGCGGAAATCTGGTACACGACCAACAGCCGCGATCCATCGCGTGACTCCGGCAGGCAGTACACCGAGCCGCTGTCGATCAGCAAGACAACCGTGGTGCGCGCCGTGGCGCTGGAGGAGGGCAGGGCGCCGTCGAGGATAGAGACGCAGACGTACATCTTCCCGGAGCAGGTGATCAAGAAACCGAACATGCGCAAGTCGATCACCAACCATCGCACCTACGGACCGAAAATGCGCGACTCACTGATGAGTTTGCCGACCATGATCATCACCACCGGCCCGGCGATCAACGGTGTGGCGGAGACGTTTGGGTCGTTGGAATACATTCCCGGGAGTGAGGCGGGCGGTGAGGCCACCGGCTTTCAGGTGAACGCCGGGATCCGGCACTTCGGCGGTGCGTGGACAAATTTTTCCAAGAAAAACTTTCGCATCTATTTCCGGCGCGAATACGGCGTGGGCAAGCTGCGCTATCCGCTTTTTGAGGGGCACGACAACGGCGTCGAGCCGGTGCGGGAGTTTGACCAGCTCAACCTGCGGGCCGGTTCGCACGACATGGTGCAGCGCGGCTTTTACATGTCCAACCGGTTCACCGACGACACGATGCTGGAGATGGGTCACATCAATCCTCACGGCCGGTTCGTGCACCTGTACATCGACGGGGCGTACTGGGGCATGTACCACCTGCGCGAACGCTGGAACGCCGACATGCAGGCCAACTACCTCGGCGGCGACAAGCCCAACTACGAGGCGATCAACGGCAACTGGAACGTCGGCGGCTGGGCCGATCCCGGCGACCCTTACGACGGCGACGGCTCGGCGTGGACACGCATCAAGTCGTTCCGCGGCGACTACCAAAAAATCAGCCCGTACCTCGACGTGCCCAACTACATTGATTTCATGCTGCTGTTCATGTTCGGACATTCGGAGGGCGAGTACCGCTGCGTCGGCCCGGCGGATGTCGGCAGCGGCTTCAAGTTTTTCCTGAACGACGCGGATGGCTACCTCCGTACCAGCGCCGGCAACCGAACAAAGCGCGGTGCGCCCGGCCGGTCGAGCGGCGATGGCCCGGGAAGCATCTTCAGCATGCTGCACAAGGAGGGCACAACGGAGTACCGGATGATGCTGGCCGACCGGATTCATCGTCACCATTTCAACGACGGCACCCTCACACCGGAGAAAAATCTCGCCCGGCTCAACGCCCGTGTGACGGAGGTCGAGCTGGCGTTCCTTGCAGAGGCGGCGCGCTGGGATTATCGCAGCCCCACCTCGTGGGCCTCCGCGCGTGACAAGATCATCGAGGACTGGCTGCCGGACCGGACGAAGGAGGTCGTCTCGCAATACCGTGCCGCCGGTTTTTATCCGGCGATCGATGCGCCGGTGCCGAGCCTGCCCACCGGCCGGGTGGAGGCCGGCAGTGCGCTTCGTTTTCTCTCCAAGCACGGCGTCGCCTACTTCACCAATGATGGCAGTGATCCCCGGCTGCCGGACGGGACGATTGCCCCGGCCGCCATGGAGTTCCTGGATGCGATCAACGAACGGACGGCGATCACGAAAGGTGCGGTATGGAAATATTCTGACGTTGGCGAGAACCTTGGCAGTAGCCTGTTGGTTGAGGGCCACGAGGACTACTCGGAGGCCAACTGGAAACACCCGGCCTTTGACGATGCCGAGTGGAAAAGCGGCAAGGCCGAGCTGGGCTATGGGGAGGATGACGAGGCAACGCCGATCGACTTTGGCGGCGACAATAATAGCAAACACATCACTGCTTATTTTCGGCACGCATTCACACTGGATTCGCTCGACCAGGTGGTCTCCGCGCGGCTGGAGTTGAAGCGCGACGACGGGGCGATTGTTTACCTAAACGGTGCCGAGGTGGCTCGAGACAATATGCGCCGCGGGCCGGTCACCGGCAAGACGCTGGCGGACACGACCTCCGACGACGGGAACGATTTTCACGAGTTCACCGTGCCGCTGGGGCTGCTGCGGAGCGGGCGCAACGTGGTCGCGGTCGAGGTGCACCAGACCAAGCCGACCAGCTCCGACGTGAGCTTTGACTTCGCGCTGTACGTGGCGGAGGAGACGGAGACACGGTCTGAGCCGCTGCGGCTCGACCGCAACACCATAGTCCGGGCGCGCGCCCTCAAGGACGGCGAGTGGTCGGCATTGAACGAGACCTTTTACTGGACGGAAAAACCGGTGGCCCCGGGCGACCTCATTTTTTCCGAACTCCACTATCACCCCAGCGTCAACGGCGAGCTGGAGTTTATCGAGTTGCAGAATGTGTCCGGCCACGCGGTGAACCTGCGAGGGGCACGGTTCAGCGCCGGGGTGAGGTGCCGGTTTTCGAAAACCCAAAACACGCTGTTGTCACCGGGAGGGCGACTGCTGCTGGTCAAGAGCCAGTACGACATGCAACAGGCGCTTGGCCTCGACCTGCCGATCGCCGGTGTGTATCAGGCCAACCTGAGTAATCAGGGCGAACTACTCGAGTTGGTCGACGCGCAGGGTGAAACGTTGGCCAGCGTCGAGTACGGCGACGGTACCCCTTGGCCAAGCGCGGCCGACGGTAAGGGGCCGAGCCTCGTTTTCCATGGCGCAAGCCAGGCGCTTGGCCAGTCGCAGCACTGGCTGCCCGGCGCGGCCAAGGGCGGTACGCCGGGGAAGGGCGACGGCCACCGTTACCTGATGAATCCACTACTCGACGCCAACAACAATGGCCAGGCGGACCTCGTGGAATACGCGCTTGGCCAAGCGCCGGAGCCGCCACAGTTAACCGTCGAGCATCTGGAGGGGGAAGCCGGCTTGGAGCTGCGCGCCTCCTATGTTGCGTGGCAAAACACCGCCGCGACCGACGTGCGCCTGATCGCCGAGGGCTCGTCCGACCTGCGGGTGTGGCGTCCGCTCAATGCCGTGCAGACTGTCACGCAGCGGGACGGCCGATTGGAGTGTCGCTGGACACATCAGGCTGCGGCCGCCGAGGCCCCGGTGATGTTTTACCGGCTGCGAATCGTCCGCCGCTAAAGCGTCACGGCCGCCACGGCTGCGGGCCGTTCGGCTTGGCCTTAAGAAACTTCGCATCCACCTCCCCGTACCATGCGTGGAGCCGGGCACGCATCTGCTTGACGCGTTTCGGGTAGCGCCGGGCTAGGTCCGACCGTTCGTGAATGTCGGTGTCGAGGTTGAACAAATGCGTGCGGCCATCCTCGTAACGCTCGATCAACTTCCAGTTACCGGAACGAATCACCCCGCCGGGGAAACCGCCCTGGTTACTGTAGTGCGGGTAGTGCCAGAACAAATCCCTGCGCTTGATCGGGCCATCGTTCAGCAGCAGCGGGGCAAGGCTGACCCCGTCGAGATGTTGCGCAGGCTCAGCCGGCAGCCCGGCGAGGTTGAGCAGCGTCGGATAAAAATCGGTACTGATCACCGGCGTGTCCTCCACACCGCCTGGCCGCACCACACCGGGCCAGGCGATCAGGAACGGCTCGCGAATACCGCCCTCGTACAGCCAGCCCTTACCGCCGCGCAATGGCAGGTTGGACGTCGGTGAACCTTCGCTGGTGGAGAGGCCGCCGTTGTCCGAGGTGAAACAAATGATCGTGTCGCGGTCGAGGTTCAACTCACGCAACTTGTCGAGCACCCGCCCGACCTGATTGTCCACCGACTCGACCATCGCCGCGTAGGTGGCGTGCTTCTGCAGGATACGCACGCGCCGGTCGCGTCCGCCGGGATGCACCTGCTCCTCAAACGCAAACTCAGGCTGGCCGACCAGCCCGAGCCGTTTGGCCTTGGCCTCGTATTTTTTCACCATCGGCGCCGGTGCCATCAGCGGCGTGTGCACCGAGTAAAACGAAAGGTAGGCGAGGAACGGCTTGTCGCGGTTCGCCTCGATAAAATTCACCGTCTCCGTCCCGAGCCGCACGGTCAGGTGCTCGCCCTTCGGGCCGTCCTTCAGGCGCGGGTTGGCGTAGGGGGTGAAAAACTTACCGGCCTTGAACGGCGCACCGGCACGCCAGCCGCCCTTGTTGACGTCGAACCCCTGGTTCTCCGGCCAATAATTTTCGTCCGGACCAAGGTGCCATTTGCCGGCGAAAAAAGTCGAGTAACCACCCGCCTTGAACGCCTCCGCAAGCGTGTTCTCATCAAGATCCATCCGGTCGTACAACGGTGCGGGGAGAAACTTCCCGGCGCGGCGGCCGCTAAAAAAATTCGTGGCATCCACCCGCGTCGGGTACTTGCCGGTCATGATGCTGTAACGCGTAGGGCTGCAGACCGGGTTGGCGGCGTAGCCGTTCGTGAAGCGCATGCCGGACCGGGCGAGCCGGTCGATGTGCGGCGTCTCGTAAAACGAATCCGGATTGTTCGCACCGATATCCATGTACCCCATGTCATCGACGAGAAAGAAGACAACATTGGGCTTCCGGGCCTCGGCCGGGGATAACACAGCCACAAAGGCAAGCAGGCAGATCGAAAAAATATGACGCATCATAGGCAGGCGCCGAATTGGAACCGTAAACCCCCGCTTGGCCAAGCGGAAAAAAGGAGCGGGGACATTCCTGTCCCCGGAAAACCAAGCGAAGGGCCGGAAGAAGGGAACGCAGATGAACGCAGATTTTTGGGATGGGAAACGATCGGTGAAAATCCGTGAAATCCGTGTCCAAAACAGGACAGCCTAACGTGTTGGGTTTTGAACCCAAGGACGCCTGGGACAGGCGTCCCTACCTTGGCTGGCTAGGTTTGGTACGTTGGTTTTTTTGCAGACTCGCAAGCTCGTCCCTCCAGCTTTCAGCTACTCGCGGGTGATGGCTTCGTCGAGGTTGAGCATCACGCGGGCGAGGGTGATGAGGGCGGCCTGTTGTGCTGTGGCTTCTTTTTTGCCGGTGATTTTTTCCGCGCTCTGCGGGGTGTCGCCGATCAGTTTTTGCTGCACGTCGTAAAGCTTGGCCAAGCGCTCGATCTCGGCGTCGCTGGCGGGGCGGGAGACGCAGCGCTCGAAGCCGTACCGGATCTGTGCCTGAAGGTTGTCGCCTTGTTGGCTCATCCGTTGGCCAAGCGCCTGGGCGGCCTCGAAGAACACCGGGTCGTTCAGCAGGGTCAACGCCTGCAGCGGGGTGTTGGAGCGTTCGCGGCGCATGCAGGCGATGGAGGTGTCGTTTGCGTCGAAGGTGGTCAGCATCGGATAGGGCACGGTGCGCTGGGCGTGGATGTAGAGGCCGCGCCGGTATTTGTTCTCGCCGCCGCTGGCTTTCCAGCTAACGGAGTTGGCGTAGCCAAGCGCGGCGATGTCGGAAGGCAGCGGCGGCTTGATGCTGGGGCCGAACTTGCGAAGGCTCAAGAGCCCGGCGGCGTACAACTGGGCATCGCGCACGCCCTCGGCTCCGAGGCGATACCGGTTTTGCCGCGCCAGCCAGCGGTTGTCGGGATCGCGTGACTGCAGTTCGTTGCGGGTGGCGGAGGATTGTTGGTAGGTGGCGGAGGAGACGATGGTGCGGATTAGTTCCTTGCGGCTCCAGTCGAGTCGAGGCAGTTCGGTGGCGAGCCAGTCGAGCAGGGCGGGGTGCGAGGGGAGTTCGCCGCGCGTGCCAAAGTCGTCGACGGTTTTCACGAGCGCACTGCCGAACAGGTTTTGCCAAATGTAGTTGGCGGAGACGCGCCCTGTGAGCGGGTTGTCGGTGTTGAACAACCACTGCGCGAAGTCGAGCCGGCTGGGTTTGCTCCCCGTGTTCAGGGAGTGCAGCACGGAAAAGGTGGCCGGCTGCACTTCGGCGCCCTTGCGGAGGAAGTCGCCCCGCACGTGGATGTGTGTTTTGCGTTTGTTGGATTGCTCGGTAACCACGGCGGCGTCGGTGCCGGGATATTTCGGGGCACGCTTGGCATGTTCGGCGCCCTTGGCGCGGAGGGCCTTGGCCTGTTCATCGAATCGACTACTAAACCAGTCGCCGATGGTCTTGGCCTGTGCCTCATTGCGTTCGCCGACGGGTACGGCGAGGGCGGCGATGACATTGCTTGGCACGCTGTCGAAGGTCGCGGGTGATTCGGATTCCGAAATCTCGATCCGAAGTCCGCCAAGTGTGTGGTGCTTGCCGTGAACCTGAACAACGGTGAACTCGATCTGCGCTCCCTCCGGGATGTCGACCGGTTCGGTGGCCAGTAGCGCGACGTTGTCCTGATTGATTTTCGGCGCCACCGCCCAGCCGGAATTGTTTCCGGGGTTGCCGTCGATGGCTTTGTCCACGCCGAAGTTGTTCTGCGAGAATGTTGCCACGGCTTTTGTGAATTTGACCGGTTGTGATTTGCCGTCCGGCAGCAAAAGTTTGGCCAATACCTCGTTTACGACAAAGTTGCCGTTGTCGGCTCGACCTGCGCCCTTGTCGTTGACCTTGACGCTCGTTAACCGCACGCCGGTGAGGCGTTTCAATCCGGCCCGGCCAACGATCATGTAGGTGGCGGTTTCGGGGTTGTTGCCGCCGGCCCGTATGACGCCCTTGTCATCGGCGGTCAGTTTTACATCGTCGGTGGCGGTCAGTTTTTCGACGGTTAACGCGGCCCAGCTGGGGCCGGTCGGGCGGTAGGTTTTTTCCCACGCGGCCCGTTTTTTCGGGGACTCGTTTTTCAGGTAGGCTTCGAGTTCGTTGTCGAGGTCCGCCTTCGTTTTGTCCCAGCCGGCCTTGGCGAGATTGTACCGATTGATTTCGTCCGGGGAGGGTGCCTTCATCGACCTGTCGTCGGAGGTGTTGAAGAACGCCATCATCTCGTAAAACTCGCGCTGCGTGATCGGGTCGTATTTGTGCGTGTGGCACTCCGCACAGCCGACGGTCAAGCCCAGCCAGATTGAGCCGGTGGTGTTCAGCCTGTCGACTACTGCCTTGAGTCGAAACTCCTCCTGATCAGTGCCGCCCTCGGTGTTGCGAAGAGTGTTGCGGTGGAAACCGGTTGCCAGTTTCTCGGTGAGCCCGGCGCCTGGCATCATGTCCCCCGCGAGTTGTTGGATGGAAAACTGGTCGTACGGGACGTCGCGGTTGACGGCGTCAATCACCCAGTCGCGCCAGACCCAGGCATTGGGCCGCACATTGTCCTTTTCGTAGCCGTCGCTGTCGGCGTAGCGCGCCTTGTCGAGCCAGTAGCGTCCCCAATGTTCACCGAACGCACCCGAGCCGAGCATCCGGTCGACCAGTCGATCGTATGCCTTGGGCGAGTCATCCCGAAGGAAGTCACGCACCTCTTTCGCGCCGGGCGGAATGCCGCGCAGGTCGAGGCTCAACCGCCGGATCAATGTCGCCTTGTCCGCTCGCGGTGAGGGCTCGATGTTTTCCTCCTCGAGCTTGGCCAAGACAAAATGGTCGATGGCGTTTTTGGGCCAGGCGGTATTTTGGACAACCGGCAGGGCGGTGCGCCTGGCTTTTTGAAACGACCAGTGAGTGGGGCGGATGTCCTCCATTCCACCGGCCAATGCGCTTGGCCAAGCGGCGCCGGAATCGATCCATTTCTGGATGGCCGCGATCGAATCGGCCGGCAGCAGTTTGCCCTTGGGCGGCATTTGTTTGCCCTCGTCGAGTCCGGCGACCAGTCGGTATAGGGGACTTTTTTCGCTGTCTCCCGGCAAGATCACCGCGCCGGAGTCGCCGCCCAGCATTGCCTCGCGCTGACGGTCGAGCCGCAGCCCGCCCTTGCGCTTGTCCGGGCCGTGACAGTCGAAACAGTTCTTGTGGAGCACAGGGTAAACCGTGTCGGTGAACAGGTCGGCCTGCGACGCCGGGGCTGCTGTGAGCAGCACGACGGCAGTGCACAGGGATGCGTTTGTTCTCGAGATCAAGGCCACGGCGGTTTGATACCGGAACAGGGCCGGTTCCGCAACGATTTGTGACTCACGGCGTGACCGAAAACACCCCGCGGCCCCGGGGATCGGCCGCGCCGGTGAACGGCCTACCCGCATGGCCAAGGCCAAGCGCTTGGGCGGCACCGATCGAGTCGGTCACTTTCACTGTGTGGCCTATTTTACGGAGCGCGTCGATGGTTGTCTGGCTAAGCGCCTTTTCGACCAGCAACCCATCCGGTTTCCACTGGTGATGAAACCGCGCCTGGCCAAGCGCCTTGGCGGGTGTCATGTCGTGGTCGATGAAGTGGACGATAGCCTGCACCGCCTGCGTGATGATCTTCGGGCCGCCGGCTGCGCCGACGGAGAAAACCGGTTTACCGTCGCGCAGCACGATCGTCGGGCTCATGCTCGAGAGCGGCCGCTTACTGGGGAGGATCTCGTTGGCATCGGCCCCTACGAGGCCGAAGGCGTTCGGCACGTTGGGCTGTGCGGAGAAATCGTCCATCTCATTATTCATCACGATGCCGGTTCCGGGGAGGACCACGCCGGAGCCGAACGTAGTGTTGACCGTGGCCGTGCAGGCCACCCACCAGCCGTCAGAGTCGGCTGCGGAAAAGTGGGTCGTGTGGCTGTTGAACAAATCGGTGTCGGCATCCGGTGGCATCGAGTGGCCCTCGATTTTGGCCACCTTGTCGGGGCGGATTTGTTTTGCGAGTTTACGCGCGTATTTTTTGGAAACGAGTCCCCTTGGGACAGGGGTGAAGTCGGCATCGCCCAGCCAGTGGGCGCGGTCGGCAAAGGCCAGCCGCATCGCCTCGGCCATGTGGTGAACAAACCGGGGAGAGCCGGGCGGCATCGAGGCCAGGTCGAACGACTCGAGGATGTTCAAAATCTGCGCCACGTGCACTCCGCCTGAGCTGGGCGGCGGGAAGCCGACGATTTCAAAACTGCGATAGGTCGACCGCACCGGCTCGCGCCGCCTGGCCTTGTACGCAGCGAGGTCGGCACGGGTGATCAACCCGTCGTTGGCCTGCATCCACTCCTCGGTCTTCAGCGCGAACGGGCCACGGTAAAACCAGTCGGTCGTGTGCCGTGCGATCTTGCGGTACGACCGCGCGAGGTCCGGCTGCTTCAAGCGGTGTCCGCTTGGCCAAGGGTTGCCGTCGGCGTCTAGAAAAATGCGGGCGCTGTCCGGGAACTTGCGGAGTTTCTCCACCGCTTGGCCAAGCCGGCCGAGGTACGCCTTGTCGAGCGCGAAGCCTTCTTCCGCGATCGCCGCCGCCTGGCCAAGGTGATCGGCGAGATCGATTCTGCCGTGTTCGCGGATCGCGAGGTCGTACGCCGCCAGCGCGCCGGGCACGCCGATGGCCAGTGCGCCGGTTCGACTCAGGTTCGGGTCGGCCTTGCCGTCGCGCAGGAAAATGTCGCGGCTGGCCTTTTGCGGGGCGGTTTCCCGGCCGTCGATTGCCACGAACGTGCCGTCCGGTTTTCGGATTAGAATGAAACAGCCGCCGCCGATCCCGGAGTTAAACCCGTCCACCACGCCAAGTGTCAGCGCTGCAGCGACTGCGGCATCCACCGCATTGCCACCCCGTTCAAATGCCTGTTCCGCTGCTTTTGTCGCAAGCGGATGCACCGTCACTACGGCACCGGTTCGTTTCGCTGCCAGACCAAGCGGAAGCATGAGAAGCAGCAGGATGGCGATTCGATTCAACAAGACCGGCGTAGCATGTTGGTTGGGATTGGATGTTGCAAGGCCGCTTCTCGGTTTTCGTAATGAGACACGAATTTTCTTGGGTAATTATTTTTAGTTTACTCTTTCAGTTCTCGACAGTCTTTGTTTGAAATTTGTTATTTCTATGTCCCGGTTTGGAGTTTTGAACATTTCAATTCAGATGATCTTAAAGCGTTTATAAAGCGTAAAAAAGTTGAATCAATCGCTGATGGGAATATGCTGCGGTTCCGTGTGACGATGAACATTCGATTTAAACTTTTTGGGGGACTTGTTTGTTTTTGGGGTTGTGTTCCAAGTTGGATTGCGGGTGAGGTGGAAATGCTGAAGACAGCGGATGCCTTTTTTCAAGACACGAAGATATGGAGCGTGGCGTTGACTGTGACGCCTGAAAATTACACCTCGCTTGAGCCGAAAACCGGGAGGGGCTTTGGAGCGGATTTTGAGTACGTGCGTGCTAATGTCGCGATTGCGGGTGGGTTTTTTGAGGATGTTGGGCTCCGGTATAAGGGTAATTCCAGTTTCTCGACGGCACGTGATATCCCAAAAAAATCGTTCAAGATTGATTTTAATCGGTTTGTGAATGGGCAGAAATTCCTCGGGCTGACCAAGTTGAACCTGAATAACAACGTCCTTGATCCATCACAGATTAGAGAGGCGTTGGCATACCGGCTTTGGCGAAAGTTGGAGTTGCCGGGGTCAAAGACCACATTTGCGAGGGTGACGCTGACGGTTCCGGGGCGCTACGACAAGAAACTACTAGGCCTTTACGTTGTGGTGGAGCAGGTCAACGGGTCATTTCTTGAGGAACGGTTCGGCACGGATAAAGGTCTGCTACTCAAGCCGGAGCGAAGCCTTTCGATGCCGTACCTCGGCGAGGCATTTGCGGAATACGAGAGGGTGTATGTACCCAAGTCCAGCACGAAGCCGCGCTTGGCCAAGCGTCTTATTGCCTTCACATGGCTGGTGAATCAAGCGGACGATATGGCGTTCGCGGAAAAGATCGGCGACTTTGTGGAATTAGAGCGTTTGGCCAGGTTCACCGCTGTGCACACCGTATTGTCTCACTTGGACAGCTTCCTTTTGCGTGGCCACAATTATTATCTCTATTTACCAAAAGCTAGTGGCAGGTTTGTATTCCTACCGTGGGATTTAAACAGCACCTTTGCCAGTCATCGTTCGGCGGGCAGCCCGGAGCGGCAGTTTGACCTCAGCTTGAACCAGCCATTTGCAAAGGGGCAGCGGTTACTCGAACGCTTGATGAAGCTTAAACCGTTCCGTGAGTTGTATAAGCACGAGTTGAAAAAGTTGATGGCCACTCATTTCGCCAAAGAGGCGATCGCGCGTGACATGGCGCAATTTCGCAAGGCAGTCGAACCAATAGTTCGGGAGGATGAATACACTGATTTTAATGAGTTTTTGAATAATTTCGAAATACCTAAGGAGACCGTGCTAACGGAAAGGCGAGGCAAAAATCGCGTGGTGCGCAAGCCACTTTTGCGGGAATTTGTTGCGAAACGCCACGAATCGGTCGTCGCACAATGGGCTGGCGAACGGGAGGGCTATACACCGGGGCTGCGTCAGCGGGCTGGGAACAGAGGGGTAAGAAGGCCGCGTCGTTAAAGCAATGACCACTTGGCCAACCGGAGGACGGCGCGGGAGTTGCCTTTCAATTGTTCGTACCAGGCGGTGAGCAGTGTGCCATCTGTCAGTTCCACGCTGGAGGGATAGCCAAGGTCACCGTTTGCGCCGTCACTGGAAATGGTGATTGGCTCACTCCAAGTTTTGCCATGGTTTTCGCTGATCCGGGCCTGATTGCCGAACTGCCGGCGCCGGTAGCCGTAGCTCATCAGAAGTCGATCGTCCTTCAGCCGTAGCAGGTGCGATGGCAGGCCCCAGACGCCGATCGAGCGCGGCACGCTCCATGTTTTGCCACCGTCGGTGGACTCGGACTGCAATGTCTCGCGGCTGTGGGTGGCGTTGTGATTTCGGATCTGCGCGATGATCGTGCCGTTGGCGGCCTCGACCGCGTGCAATTCGTGATACTCGGCCGGATCGTCTCCGGGGCGGGTGGGGATCTTCGCGAGCTTTTGCCACGTTTTGCCGTCGTCCCTCGATTCACAAACCCCGATCCACTTGCCGGTTTTCCACAGGTCCTTCCCCGCGTAAAGCTGTCGGCCATCGGCGAGCTGGATCGGCCCGTGCGGGCTGTTGACGATCGAGTCGTAGGGCGTTGTCCAAGTCACGCCGCCGTCGGTCGAGCGC
>DKGH01000026.1 GCA_002453165.1 Verrucomicrobia bacterium UBA6775 | reverse complement strand
GGAACTGGCGCTGAATCCCGGCTCCGGCGGTGTGGGGATTTACTCAGGGTTGAACCCGAAAGTGGCCACCGATGCGATTGCGGAGATGAAGATTTTCGATTTGTCCGAGGTGGACCGCGAACCGCGCGCCCTCGTGCGAATCAACCCCAAGTATCCGTTGCAATTGGCGCGAAACAGAATTTCAGGCCGAGTGGATTTGTCGATTGTCATCGATGACACCGGAAGGGTAACGGATCACAGCGTGAAACGATCGACACATCAGGACCTGACCCGTGAGGTGTTGCGGGTCATCGGGAAATGGAAATTTAGCCCGGCTATCAAAGAAGGGCGGCCAGTCACGGTTCGTAAAATCCAACCCTTTTTATTCGGACAACAATGAGGAAACCCACGATGAACGCGCGTTCTACCGCGCTTGGCTTCATGGCCGCGCTTGGTCTGCTGCTGCCTGCGCTTGGCCAAGCGCAACCGAGTTTCGCCAAGACGCTTCAATTTTGGAACAACAAGGGTTTTATCGACCGGTTCATGGCGACCTACGGGGTGAAATCCGAGGTGGAACCCAAGATTAGTGCCGATGAAAATGACCTGTTCAAAGAGCTGATTCCGTTGATCCAATCCGATCCCAATCAGGCGATCGTCAAGTTGAAAGAATCGATTACCCCGGAGAGCAGTGCCGCGCTGGAGTTTACGCTAGGGAACCTCTATGTGCAGGGTAACAACTATCCGCAGGCGGTCATCCAGTACCGTGCCGCGATCAAGAAATTTCCGGACTTCCAGCGGGCTCACATGAATCTCGGGGTGGTATTGATTCAGGTTGAAAAATATGCCGAGGCCCAGAAGGAACTTGCCCGCACACTTGAGTTGGGTGGCGAGGATGGAAACATCTACGGCCTGATCGGCTACTGCCACCTCATCGCCGAGAAATATCTGTCCGCGGAGGCGGCATATCGTAAGGCGCTTCTTTTTTCGCCGGAGAAAAACGACTGGAAACTAGGCCTGGCGCAGTGCCAATTGCAGCAGCACAAGTTCGGTGAATCGGTGACACTGTTTGGTGAAATGATCCAGAAGGATCCTGACAATGCCGACTACTGGTTGCATCAGGCCAATGGCTACCTTGGATTGGCGGAGTCCGACAAGGCGGCAACCAACTACGAGATCGTCCGCCGAATGGGGAAGGCCGATTCGAAGGTGCTCAACCTGTTGGGTGATATCTACGTCAATCAAGGCACGTACAAACTCGCCTATGACGCTTATCAGAAAGCCGTGACACTGGACAAGGCGAAGGAGACTGCGCCGCCCATTCGAGCAGTGGATATTCTCATCTCCGTCGGCGAATACGACCACGCCTCGGCACTGCTGGGGAATATTCGTGATGTCCGGGAAAACGAGTTTGGAGAGGACGACCGGTTGAAGGTCTTGCAACTTGAAGCTCGTTTGTTGTTGGCAACAGGCGAGGAGGATCGGGCGATCAAGGCACTGGAGCAGATCGTCGAGAAGGATCCGCTGGATGGCGAATCTCTGCTCCTGTTGGCCGATTACTACGGTCGCAACGACAAGACTGAGGAGGCGGAGTTGTTTTTTCAACGCGCCGAGCAGATCGACGATTTCGAGGTGCGCGCCAAGGTGGCTCACGCCCAGTTTCTCGTCAGTCGTAGTGCCTATGCCAAGGCGGTGCCGCTACTGAAATCCGCCCAGTCAAAGCGTCCGCGGGACAGCGTGCAACGCTATCTCAATCAGGTTGAAAAACTGGCCCGCCTGACCGGCAACTAAACCGGTGCGCCCGGAATCAAAAACGCTTGGGCGGACCGGTTGCCCGCCGTAGAGTGGTCCTTCAGCATGGGTAACGTCCGTCTCCTTTCAGAAACTGTTTCCAATCAGATCGCTGCCGGTGAGGTGGTCGAGCGCCCGGCCAGTGTGGTCAAGGAACTGGTTGAAAACGC
Organism: Verrucomicrobia bacterium UBA6775; assembly: GCA_002453165.1. Lineage (GTDB taxonomy): Bacteria > Verrucomicrobiota > Verrucomicrobiia > Limisphaerales > UBA1096 > UBA1096. Next base: position 4,415 of record DKGH01000026.1, on the reverse strand, counting down.
GCTGGACGCCGGGGCGACACGAATCTCGGTGGAGATTCAGGCGGGCGGACGGAGCCTGATTCGTGTGACCGACAACGGCGTCGGCATGAACCGGGACGATGCGCTGCTTTGCCTTGAGCGCCACGCGACCAGCAAGATCCAATCCGCTGATGACCTCGCATCCATCGCCACGATGGGATTTCGCGGGGAGGCGATCCCGAGTATCGCGAGTGTTGGCCGGATGACGCTGACCACACTGTCCCTGGAAAACGAATCCGGCGAAGGCACCCGGATTGAGATTCACGGCGGGAAAATCCGGCAGGTCGAATCTGCCGGGCACGCGGTGGGAACCACCGTCGAGATTCGCTCGTTGTTTTACAACCTGCCGGCGCGCCGAAAATTTTTGCGCACGCCGGAGACTGAGCGGAGCCATATCCAACATTTCCTGACGCTTGTGGCGTTGGCCCACCCGTCGGTCGGCTTCGTGTTTACGCAGGACCAGCGCCGTGTCTGGGAGTTGGCGTCGTGTCAGGTGGATGATTCTATCGAGTCGCAGATTGCCGCTTTGCGCGAACGAATGGGAGCCCTCCACGGGGAGGGGATGAGCCTGCTCAACGTCCATAGCAGTGCCGAGTATCGCGTGGCACGGGCGCTGCCAGACAACCCGGAAGATGGAATGGAGTGGGATGAAACTACGAAAGTGAAAATCTGGGGCCTGATCGGTGCACCGGGCGTATCCCGCTCCACCCGGGCCAATCAGCACTTGTTTGTCAACCGACGACCGGTGGAGAACAAAAGCCTGAACAGGGCGTTGATGGAGGGCTATCACACCGCGTTGATGAAGGGACAGTTCCCGGTGTGCTGCCTTTTTCTCGAGATCGATCCCGCCGAGGTGGACGTGAACATCCACCCGGCCAAGCGCGAGGTAAAGTTCCATCACGAGCGTGATGTCCGCCGTATCCTGACTCGGGCGGTGCAGGAGACCTTGCTTGAATTTCATCAACCTAAAACGGAGGCGAAGACGCTTGGTCAAGCGAAGGAGGGCACTGCCCAATGGGATACGGTGGATGCCCTGACTGCACCGGATGTAGCCGTTCCTGAACCACCGCCCGCCCAGCAGGAACTGGGGAACACGGAATCAATCGCCGCGCTTGGCCAAGGGCGTGACGGGGAACAGATGCTGGACAGTCGGCCGGCTCTGGACACCCAGCCTGTACAGTCATCATCACCACCGCTTGGCCAAGCGGAAGCTCAACCTGTTCCCTTGTTGAGAGTACCTCTTCGATTGCTCGGCGTGGTGGGGCGACTGTACGTGGTGCTTGAGTCGGACAAGGGCATGGTGCTGATGGACCAGCACGCCGCACACGAGCGGGTGTTATATGAGCAGATGCTGCGACGAATGGAAACGGAGGGCAGGGCGGCTTCACAAAAACTGCTGTTGCCGGAGACAGTGGAATTGCCGCCGAAGGATGCAAAGTTTTTGAAGGGAACTTTGGAAACACTGAACCGGTTGGGTGTGGGCCTGAGTGAGTTTGGCGAGCGCACGTTCATGCTCGATGCGCTGCCGCCGTTCGTGAAGTCGGCCGATTCCAGAAAGTTCGTGCTCGAGTTGGTCGATAAACTTCAGGCGACCGGCGAGGGGGTAAACGCCCTGCGGCTCGGCGAGGATGTGATTGCCAAGACGGTCTGCCGCCACGCCGTGAAAGCCAATGACTCACTTCGAGAGGAGGAGTTGCAGGGGTTGGTCGATGACCTGCGCCGGTGCGAGATGCCTTACACCTGTCCGCACGGTCGCCCCACGCTCATCGAGATGAGCTACCCGGAGTTGGAGAAAAAATTCGGGCGGATCCAGTAGTGGGGGTGGTTAGTTGCCCCGGACTCGCGGGCTCGTCCCTCCAAATTCGACCCTGATTTAAGGTGGAGGGACGAGCCTGCGAGTCCGAGATGCGTCCCAAATGTTACGCTTGGCCAAGCGCGTTATTTGACGGCCATCTTGAGCAGAAACTCGATATTGTTGTCGGTCTGCTTGAGCTTGTTGAGCAGCAGATCCATCGCCTCGACTGGCGGAACGCCGGTAAGGGCACGGCGGAGGTTCACGATACGGGGGAGTTCCTGCTCGTGGTAGAGTAGTTCCTCTTTTCGCGTACCAGACAGCTCCACATTGATGGAGGGGAAAATGCGGCGATCGACAAGCGAACGATCAAGGTGCACCTCCATGTTGCCGGTGCCCTTGAACTCCTCAAAAATGACTTCGTCCATACGAGAACCGGTATCGACCAGCGCCGTGGCACAAATGGTGAGTGAGCCGCCTTCCTCGACGTTCCGGGCGGCACCGAAGAAGCGCTTGGGCTTGTGCAGGGCATTGGCGTCCACACCGCCGGAGAGAATTTTGCCGGAGTGAGGCTGGACAGTGTTGTAGGCGCGGGCCAAACGGGTAATGGAGTCGAGTAGGATCATCACATCCTTCTTGTGCTCAACCATGCGCTTGGCCTTCTCGATGACCATCTCGGCCACCTGCACGTGGCGCTCGGGCGGTTCGTCGAAGGTGGAGCTGATCACCTCGGCGGCGTCGCAGTTGCGGATCATGTCGGTGACCTCCTCCGGTCGCTCGTCGATGAGCAGAATGAAGAGGTACACATCCGGGTTGTTCTTGATGATCGCATTGGCGAGGTTCTGCATGAGCACCGTCTTACCGGTACGCGGCGGAGCCACGATGAGTCCGCGGGTGCCCTTGCCGATGGGGCAGACGAGATCCATCACGCGTGTTGAATATTCCGTGGGATCATTTTCCAGAAAGAATCGTTCCTCGGGGAAGAGCGGCGTGAGATTGTCGAAGTGAATTTTGTCCTTGGCCTTCTCCGGTTCTTCGTGGCCAACGGAGGAGACTTTGACCAGCGCGAAAAATCGCTCCTTGTCCTTGGGGCGACGAATCTCGCCGGAGATGATGTCACCGGTCTGCAGATCGAAGCGCCGAATCTGTGATGGGGAGACGTAGACGTCCTCTGGGCAGGGCAGGTAGTTGAAACTCTGTGAGCGAAGGAAACCAAATCCTTCGGGCAAAATTTCCAGCACACCCTCGGTGTAAAGTACGCCGGTTTTCTCGGCGTTGCGCTGGAGAATCTGAAAGATGAGTTCGTGTTTCTGGAGGGAGCCATAGTTGGGAATCTCCAGTTCCTTGGCCATCTTGTTGAGTTCAGGCATGTCGAGTGCCTGCAGTTGGCTCATGTTGACCGTTTCGCCGTCGCCGCTGGGTTCGTCAGCCAGTTCCATGTCCTCCACGTCCTCAATGGGTGGTGTGGGCGGGTTCTTGTCTCCGTAGGCGCGCAGATATTTATTCCGAACGGCCGCCGCCTCTGTGGCAGCCAATCCGGTGGATTTTTTCTTTCGTGATCCTTTTTTCTTACGACTCGTGTTTTTCATCAGCTCAACACCATTGGTGTCAAAAAATTGGGGGAGATACGCCCTGCGTCTCCGCTAAAAAGGGAATTTTAAATCGGAAAAAAACCGCTCCTTTACGGGTGAGATTAGTCGAACCGTCGGGTAGGCAGCTCGAGGCTAACTTAATAGGGCAAGGGGAATCTCGCAGTCAGTTGCCGCACACGCTGCCTGACCTGCTCCTGCTTGTCAACATTTTTTATGTCAAGCAGTACCTCGCTGATCATGTCGGCAATGTCGGCCATCTCCGCCTCGCCCATGCCGCGGGTGGTCACGGCTGGACTGCCGATGCGTATCCCGCTGGCCTGAAATGGGGAACGCGTCTCAAAGGGGATGGTGTTTTTATTTACGGTAATGCCGGCCTCGTCGAGTGCGGTCTGGCATTCCTTACCGGTCATGTCGTGTGAACCGACGTCCACCAACATTAGGTGATTTTCGGTGCCGCCGCTGATGAGGCGAAATCCGTTGTTTGTCAGGCCGCTGGCCAGAGCGGCTGCGTTGGTTACGACTTGTGCCTGATATTGCTTGAACTCCGGCTGCAACGCTTCCCAAAAGCAGACCGCCTTGGCCGCGATGACGTGCATCAGCGGTCCACCCTGGATGCCGGGGAAGGTCTGGGAATCAATCTGCTTTTGGTGTTCCTCGCCGCAGAGAATCAATCCGCCGCGCGGACCGCGCAACGTCTTGTGGGTGGTGGTGGTGACGAAATGTGCGTGGCCAATCGGGCTGGGGTGCTGCCCGGAGGCGACCAGTCCGGCGATATGGGCGATGTCCGCGAGCAACAGCGCCCCGACATCGCGGGCAATCTGGCCCATGCGCTCGAAGTCGATCACGCGCGGGTAGGCACTAGCGCCCACTGTGATCATGGCCGGCTTTTGTTCGCCGGCAACCTTCGCAAGATTGTCGTAATCAATCTGCTCAGTCTCCTCATTCACGCCGTAATGGATGACCTCATAAAATCGCCCTGAGAAATTAGCCTTGTTGCCGTGGGTCAGGTGCCC
>DKGH01000223.1 GCA_002453165.1 Verrucomicrobia bacterium UBA6775 | reverse complement strand
AACGGTCCGGGAGAGATGGCTGATGCCGATTTCGGCTATGTGGGCGGAGCTCCGGGCAAAATTAATCTTTACGTCGGCAAGACAGCTGTACGTATGAACATCCCCGAGGCCGAAGCGGTAGAGAGCCTTGTCGATCTGATCCGAGAGCACGGCAAGTGGGTCGAGCCCGCAGCCGAGCCTGTTCCTAACTGATGACCAGCCACACCGCCAAGTTGACGCCGAAGCAGGCGGAAGCGTTGCGCGGTATTTTGGCCAAGCGCGACTTCGAGTCGGCAGAGGTACCACACGCGGTTTTCAGCTACAAGCGACCCAAGCTGGCGGTCACGTGGTACAAAAGTGGCAAGCTGCTGATTCAGGGTAAGGGCACGCAGGAATTTGTCGAGTTCACCCTCGAGCCCGAGGTGCTTGGCCAAGCGGCGTTTTCGGATTCACTCGACACTCAACCGGAACAACTCGAGCCGCGCCTTGGCGTCGATGAGAGCGGCAAGGGCGATTTTTTTGGGCCGCTGGTGGTCGCCGGCGTGTACGTCAACGAGCCGGTCGCTCGCGCACTGGACGGCTTGGGCGTGAAGGATTCCAAGGCGATCACGAGCGACAAAAAAATCGCCGCCTTGGCCAAAGGCATCCGAAAAACGCCCGACTGCGTGTACTCCGTCGTGCCGATCGGCAACGCCTCGTACAACCGGCTGCACCAAAAGATGCGCAACGTGAACAAAATCCTCGCCTGGGGACACGCTCGTGTAATCGAAAACCTGCTTGGCCAACGCGACCGGATGAACCCCGCGCCGCTGCGAGCGATCAGCGACCAATTTGCCCGCAGAAAGGCCACCATCCAAAGTGCGCTGATGGAAGAGGGCCGCCAGCTTGAACTAGTGCAGATGCACAAGGCCGAGTCCGACATCGCAGTGGCGGCGGCATCGATCCTCGCGCGCGAAGTATTCGTGCAGCGATTGGCCGCGCTTGGCCGGGAGTTCGATCTCGAGCTGCCCAAGGGCGCGTCGTCAAAGGTGGACGCCGCCGGAGCGGCGTTCCTCAAAAAACACGGCATGGACAAACTTGGCCAAGCGGCCAAGCTGCACTTCCGCACCACTCAAAAAATTCAGGCCGATTTGCTCTGAGCGATGCCGTTGACCAAGCGGACTCGCTGGCTCGTCCCTCCAAATTCGCGATTGGCCAAACGCGGTTGAGTTCCCTATTCGATGGGTTGGAGGAGATCCTGCTGGATGAAGTTCCGGTTGTCGGTGAGGGCCCGGTGGAGGGCGTAGCGGATGTTGCCGAGCTTGTCGACGGTACTCATAGGTTGGCCATCGGTTGTCTCGATATCCGCCGCAAGGGCCTTGACCGTATCAAGCATCATTTGTGTGGCGGAGACTTCGCCGAAGTGTTGAATAAGATGCTCGGCGTCCTTTTTCAACGCCGGGATATCGCGCTCAACGATGGCCTCTTTTTCGTTGGCCAACAGGTTGTCGCGCAGGGAAATCAGGTTGCCGAACAGGTCGCCGCCGGTGCGTGAATCTTTCACAAGGCCGACCGCGCCGGTGGCTTCGGTGTTTTCGCCGGGGATGGCAGGCGTAACGGAGAAGCCGCTGCCGAGTTGCTCGACGCCGACTTCACTCGTGCCGCGGTAGTTCACCTCGGTGATTTTTCCATCGGCATCCTTCTTGGCCTCGAACGGTTCGGACTTGGCCTGTTCGCCTCCGAATAAAAATCCGCCCTCCTCGGTCTTGCGATTCGCGATGGTGACGCCTTCCTCAAGCAATTCGTCCACTTTTCCGGCTGCCTCGTTCAACGCCTCGGGCGTTGCCTCGGCAGCTTTCTCGGCAATCTCGCCGGCCTGACTTTGGACGATTTGCAGATCGTTGAGCGCCTGCTCGTTGGCCTCCACCTGAACCTTGAGATCGGCCGCCTTGGTTCCGTCCAGCTCGAGGCTTTTCATGGCGATGCTGGACGGGCTCTCGGCCCGGCTGACTTCATCAACCGGAGCGGTGCGCTGCACGCCGCCCACGCCCTCGACCGCTGCCGCTCGTGCTGCCTTGGCCGCTGCCACACGGGATGCCGTGGAAGGTTTGCTGGTGCCGACTCTGGATATTCTCCCTGCCATCGCTCTTTAGTTTACGGATTTAATGGCTAAACCTTAAGAAAACTGACTTGCCACTAGGCCAAGGGCAACCCTTTTTTTCGCTTGGCCAAGTTTATTCAGCCACGATCTGCAGGATGCCCCCAACCGGGTCGCGACCGTTTGAGGGGGTGGCGACAAGCGGAAGCAGGTAAAGCTCGCCCTCGGCATCCTCACCGAAGCTAGCAATCTGGTAGACCGTTCCCTTCTGCTGGTGAATGGTGCCGTGCTCGGTCGCCTTCCCGTTCTTTTGGCGGACGGCAAAGATCAGGCCGGTGGCAAAGTCGCCGTAAATGTACGAGCCCTGCAACGCAGGGATAGCCTTGCCCCGGTAAACGTAGCCACCGGTGATGCTGACGCCGTAGCCGTGCCCGGGAAATTTACTCTCCTTCTCGAGGCCGGCGTGGTGGGCGTACTCGATGACCGGATCGATCCAGTCGCCCTTGGCCGGGCCTTCCTCCTTGAACTTGTGGAACGACTCGCGAATGTTCCAGCCATAATTGCCGCCCTTGGTGATGAGGTTGACTTCCTCCCATTTGTTCTGCCCGACATCCGCTGCCCACAAGTCGCCGGTCTTGCGGTCGATGCTCATGCGCCAGACGTTGCGCAAACCGTAGGCCCAGATTTCCTTGCGCGTGTTGTCCTTGCGATCGGCGAACGGATTGTCGGCCGGGATGCCGTACTGCAGATTGCCGGAGCGGCTATCAACATCGATGCGCAAAATCTTACCGAGCAGGTTGTTGAGGTTCTGCGCGTTGTCGTGCGGGTCGTTGGCTTTGCCGCCGTCACCGGAGCTAATGTAGAGTTTGCCGTCCTTGCCAAACAACATAACCCCACCGTTGTGATTCCAATACGGTTGAGGGAACTCCAGCAGGATGCGCTCCGATTTCATGTCCGCCTTGTTTTTGTCGGACTTGGAAACGGTGAACTCACTCACCACGCTGCGCTTGGGGTCCTGCTGGGAATAGTAGACGTAAAATTTCTGGTTCGACTTGAAGTTCGGGTGAAACGCCAGCCCAAGCAGACCCTCCTCATTCTCGACCCACGGCTTGCGGTCGTTGATGTTGAAGAACTCAATCCGTTCCTTGCCCGACTTGGCCTTGGGCAGGATTACAATCCCGCCGCCCTGCTCGATGCAGAACAGCCGGCCGGAGCCATCCGGGGCGGCCTCCAGCCAGAGCGGCCGGTTCAATTCCAAACCCTCCCATACCGGCTTCAGCCCTACCTTGGGAAGTTCCGCTTGTGCCGTGGCCAAGCCGATTGCCAGCGACAGTCCTACCGAAAAAAGACGCAAATGCATGGCCGCTAGTAAACGGCCTGCCCCCGCGAAAGTCAACCAAGGGAAATAGACGGTTATAAAGATCTGTAACTGACCATCTTTTGATTCTGGCAAGTCGATACGCGACACTTTGCCCTAAGAAATTATTTCTCTCGCTGTGGATATTCGGTAAAGGTTCGATTAGATAAAGTATTCGACCTGCAATCTTTGCTGGCAATGACTCCAGTTCCTTCCGGGCGTACCGCAAATAACCAAGTAACATCAAACTTCAAAACGGCAAAATCAGCCTTAACCTTACATCTGCCAGCTGGCCAGACGTAAAAAGTTGAAATAATATGTCAGGTTTTTCGTCTGATTGACGTTCTTCAATCGATGGCGCTTTCGGAACAGGGTATTTTGCAGCGGCTCATGAGCCAGCGGGATCGCATTTCTGCGGCCGCCTGGCTGGTCGTGCGCGATGCCCATATTGCGGAGGATATCTTCCAGAATGTCGCCCTCAAGGCCTTGGCCAAGGAGGTGGCGTTTAACTCCGACGGGGCGCTGATGTCGTGGGCCTTCATCACTGCACGCCGCGAGGGGATCGACTGGTTGCGCCGCCAAAAAAATGCGCCGGTCAGTCTGGACGAGACCATCCTTGAGCTGCTTGAGGCGGAGTGGGCCAGTGAATCGCTTGGCCAAGCGGGCAGCCGAAGCCAGGCGCTGCGCGACTGTCTCAGCGAACTGCCGGCCAAGTCGCGCGAGCTGCTCAAGCTGCGTTACTTCGACGGCCAACGCTGCGAAGAAGTGGCCGCATCCCTCAACACCAAGCTGGACGCCATCTACAAGCGGCTCTCCCGATTACACCAGGCGCTAAAGGGCTGCATCGAGACCAAGCTCACCCAGGCGCCGAGCTGACATTTTTCAATCCCATGGCTTTGAACGAAGAACAACAGGCACAGCTACTGCGTCACTTGAACGGGGAATTGTCCCCGGCTGAAGCGTCGGGTGTGGCCCAACTTTTGAAGGCGGACGCCGAGGCGCGGGCCTTCCTTCGCGGCGTGGCCGAGCAGGCGGTGGTCGTCGCGGACGTCGAGCGGCTGGCGCAACATCGCGAACCGGCCAAGGTCGTGCGCCCGGTTTTCAGCCCGGTCAAGTGGGCGGTCGCCGCCGCCATCATTCTCGTGCTGGCAGGTTCCTTTTTGTTCACGATCCTGTCCGCGACCCAAAGCCACACGGCGGAAGTGATCGCCATTCACGGCCCGAACCAGCATCTCGGCGCGGATGGTGTCACACGACCGGAGCTGGCCCCCGGTGCGATGCTCAGGGTAGGCGAGAAGCTTCGCACCCTGTCCAGCCGGTCTTGGGTAAGATTAAAACTCAACGACGGCTCATACGTAATGCTCACCGGACGCTCGAGCCTGCGGTTGATCCGGGACGAAAGTCACCGGGCGTTCCTACTGCGATACGGCAACCTCTGGGCCACGATCAGCACGCCGGAGGGAGCCAAGCCGTTCTCCGTCCTCACTGAAACCGCGCGGATCAATACCAGCAACGCCCAGTTCGACATCGAGACGAAGTTTCAGGAAATCTCAGTCGTCAGCGTCGATAGCGGCATGGTCACCACGGAACGCCTCTCGGACGGCAGTCAGGTCGAAGTCGCGGCAGATCACCAAACCATCATTTCCATGAGCCAGCGCCGGGCGCTTGCCGCAAGGCGCCAGCCCGAGCCGGTCAACCAGTGGAACTGCAAGATGCTCTCCAGCCCTGAGGCCGTCTTTGGCAAGTGGCTTGCCCCAAACGAGAACAACGCGGTACGGCTGAACACCACTCCGTTGTTGATCGGCAAAAATAAAACAATTTATGCCGCCAACTTTTCAGTACGCAGCAGCGGTTCCCCGCCGGTGATGATCGAGAGAGGCTCACGGTTTCGAATCCGCCTAACGACCAAGACCGCGGATCCCGTCTACGTCGGCATCACCACAAAAAAACACCGGGGCGGATTCTTCGGGAAGTACACGGAAAAAGTGGAAGGCGACCAACTCGGGCAGGCAGGCAAGACCCGCGTGATTGAAATTCCGGTCAGCGACTTCGTGCCACTGGACAAGTCACTCAGCCCGTCCTCGGTCGGGACAGAGTTGACCGACATCTGGGTGGTGTCCCCGCAGGAAAGTGCCGAATTGGAGATTCACAAGGTTGAGTTCGTCGCAAGGGAGGTGGGCCAATGAACTACAGCGCATCCATAATCGACGAGGCGGCTCCGCTCAAGACCTCACCGGGCAAGCGCAACTTGCCCGCGAACGTCGTCGCGATGCCGGGGGGTGTCATCCCGGCCGAGATCGTCACCTTTCCCAAGCCAGTCAAGCGCGAGGTAAAGGCAGAGCCAACCCGAGAGGAAGTCCGGGCGGAAGACCGCCGGTTGGCCATCGCCGCGCAGAGAGGCTGCCTTGAATCCTTCGAGAGTCTGGTCAATCGCTTCGAGAAGCCGCTGTACAAATTCCTCAACGAGAAAACCAAGAACCATCATCTCACTGAGGATCTGTTGCAGGACACATTCATCATCGCTTACCGCAAGCTCGAGCGTTACAACCCGGAATACGCATTTGCCACCTGGGTGTTCACCATCGCAAACCGACTGGCCATCAGTAACTTCCGCAAGCAGAAGCCGCAGGTTGAGGAGTTCGACTTCGCGACGGACGAGACGCCGCTTTGCACGTTGATGGAGAGCGAAAGTCACAAGGCAATCTGGGTGCA
>DKGH01000029.1:2492-6524 GCA_002453165.1 Verrucomicrobia bacterium UBA6775 | reverse complement strand
GTCAGCAGCAGCGAACCGAACTTGTTGGACATCGACATGAGGATGTTGCCGCGAATCCGCGCCTGCATGTTTTCCTCCGCGGTATCCTCGTCGCAGCCGGCGAAGATGTCGGTCAACTGTGTTTTGAGTTGCTCGAACACCGGCTCGATCGGCACTACGTCGTACTGGATGCCCAACGCCTTGGCCAAAGCCTCGGCGTCGTCGAGGCTGCCCTGCGATGAGTACTGCGATGGCATGGCCACACCACGGACGTCTTCCGCGCCCAGCGCCTCGACCGCGATGGCTGCAGTGACGGCGGAGTCGATGCCGCCGCTCAGGCCGATCACCGCCGACTTGAAGCCGCACTTGTGCAGGTAGTCACGTACGCCAAGCGAGAGCGCATGATAAATTTTTTCATCGTCCGGCTCGGTGTTGCTGAGCTTCGGCTCGATCGTGTCGGTGTCCACGACCAGTAGGTCCTCGTCGAACATCGCGGCGTTTGCCCCCAGCACGCCGTGGCCGTTGTAGTATTGGCTGCCGCCATCGAAAACCAATTCGTCGTTGCCGCCCACGAGGTTGCAGTACACGACCGGCACACTGTGCTTGGCCGACAACTGCGACAACAGAATGTGTCGGCTGTGTTCCTTGCCAAGCGACCAGGGGGAGGCGGACAGGTTCAGGAAAAGTTCCGCACCGGCTGCCGCCAATTCATCTGCAGGGCGCCGGTCGTATCGGCGGTCGTGGATGAACACATTGTCGTTCCAAATGTCCTCGCAGATGGTGATACCGATTTTTTTGCCGTGAATTTCCACCGGCTCGATGCTCTCTGCCGGCTCGAAATAGCGATCCTCGTCGAACACATCGTACGTGGGCATCAGCGACTTGTGGCGAACTGCGACAACCTTACCGGCTTCTATAACTGCGGCGGAGTTGCGGGCGGGACGACCGGAATCGGAGTCATTTTGTGAAGCAAACCCGATCACGGCCACAGCGTTGCCACCGCGCTTGGCCAGACGCTCCAGTGCCGCCTGATTGGCTTCCAAAAACGCCGGCTTAAATAGCAGGTCGCGGGGTGGATACCCGCACAGCGCCAGTTCGGGGAACACCACACACTCGGCCCCGGCCTCGTCGGCGCGTTGCCACGCCTCGGCGATCTTATACGAGTTGCCGTCGAAGTCCCCGACGGTGGTATTGATTTGTGCGATGGCAATTTTCATCTGCCGCTTGGCCAAGGTATCGGCGAACGTGCCGGGGCGAAAGTCCGAATCGCCTGCCTGGCTGGCCGCTTGGTTTGTCTCTTGACCGCTTGGTCAATTTCTTTACTCTCCCGGCACGTGCCAAGGGATAACGGTGACAAAAAAGCCATGATGCTTGGGGTTGGTCTCGACTCCGACGGCCACAAGCGTGTCACGCAGGGGGAAAACTTCGTGCTAGCCGGCGGCACCAAGGACACGCACGAGGAGATGACCGAGAAGGTTGTGAAGATCAACGAGAAGCTCAACGAACGCGGCAAGTGCCTCAATACCGTCGAGCAGGAGGAGTTTCGGGACATCGCACAATCGGTCGGGCTGAAGGAACAGCCGCCGCCCTCAAACAACTAACAGTTCAATTTGTATGGCGACCGTTGGGTCGCCTTTTTTGTCTTTGGTTTTCGTGAGGCCGGGGCGATGCTCCCCTGCCTGTCAAATCACTCGAGTATGGACGTAAAACCGGAAACCATTGAGTTATTTCAACGCGATGGCTTCGTGGCGGTTTCGGCGTTTTATGATTCGGAGGAGCTGGCATCGATCGAGGCTGAGTTGGATCGATTCAAGCGGGAACGCATTCCTGAACTTGAGTCGACGGAAGTTTATTATGAGGAAAAAGGCGACGCATCGTCGTTGAAGCAAATCCAGCGCATGCAGCAGCATGACGACTGCTTCGCCGGATTGATGGATGACAAACCCCGGCGTCTGGCGGAACAGTTGCTCGGCGAGGAGGTCGTCCCGAAAAATCTCCAGTACTTCAACAAGCCGCCGCAGGTGGGGCAGGCCACGCCGCCGCATCAGGACGGCTACTACTTCATGCTCGAGCCGTGTCGCGCGTTGACCATGTGGCTGGCGCTGGACGAGGTCGATGAGGAAAACGGCTGCGTCCGTTATGTGCGCGGCTCGCATCGGGAAGGGCTGCGCCCGCACAACCGAACGCAGACGCTCGGGTTCTCACAGGGTATCTCGGATTTTGGGAACGAGCAGGACAAGGCCAACGAAGTCATTTGCCGTGCGCAACCCGGAGATCTTCTCGCGCATCAGGCGATGACCATTCATCGGGCAGGGGCAAATAACAGCCCGACCCGAAGCCGCCGTGCGCTTGGGTTTATTTTCTACGGCGTGAGCGCGAGAGAGGACGCAGCAGCGCATAAATTTTATCAACAAAAACTAGATTCCGAGTTGGCTGCGTCTGGCAAAATTTAACCTATGAAAAACTGGATCCCCATTATCACGAGCCTCTGTTTGTTCGGGCAAATCGCCCTAGCGGAGGAAAAACGGCAGCCAAAGGGCTACACGATCCCGACGATCGACCTGTCAAAGCAAACCAAGCGCCAGGTCGTCATTGACCGTGAGAAGGGCCAGTACCTCGGCCACCCAACCACGGTGTTGCTGGAGGACAACAAGACGATGCTGATCGTATATCCCAAGGGCCACGGTCGGGGTGGCATCGTTTACAAGCGCAGCACGGACGGCGGGTTGACGTGGAGCAAGCGCCTGCCCACGCCGAAGAGCTGGGAAACCAGCCGGGAGGTGCCGACGATTCACCGGGTGATCGATGCGAAGGGAACGAAACGCCTCATCATGTGGTCCGGCCTGTACCCGGCGCGACTGGCGGTCAGCGAAAACGACGGCCAAAGCTGGAGCGAACTGAAGAGCGCAGGCGACTGGGGCGGGATCGTTGTCATGGGTTGCCTCGAACCGGTTAAGACCGGCAAGGGTCACTACATGGCCATGTTCCACGACGATGGCCGTTTTTTTACGAGCCAGGCGAAGCAGGAGAAGCCGGTCTTGTTCACCCTGTTTAAAACTTTCTCCAGGGATGGCGGCCTTACGTGGTCGCACCCGGAGGCGATCCTTGCGCGCAGCGACGTGCACCTGTGCGAGCCGGGCATCATCCGTTCGCCGGATAGCCGGCAGCTTTGTGTGTTGCTCCGTGAAAATTCCCGCCGCCGAAACTCGTACGTCATTTTTTCAAATGACGAAGGCAAAACGTGGACCAAGCCAAGTGAGCTGCCGGCTTCTTTGACCGGCGACCGCCACACTGGCCGCTACACGAAGGACGGTCGGCTGTTCATCTCCTTCCGCGATCGCACTCACAAATCGCTGACCTCAGGCGACTGGGTTGCATGGGTCGGCACCTACGAGGACATCGCCAAGGGGAGGGAAGGCCAGTATCGAGTTCGATTGATGGACAACACGAAGGGTGCCGACTGCGCCTATCCTCCGGTGGAGATTTTGCCGGACGACACGCTGGTCACCACCACCTACGGGCACTGGACCAAGGGCGAGCCCCCCTACATCGTCAGCGTGCGGCTGAAACTCAGCGAGCTGGACGCCTTGGCCAAGCGGAAGGAGTTTTTGAAATAGTGCGCCTGAACCACCACCGGGGATTTGTTTGCCTGCTGCTGTTCGTTGCGCTTGGCCAAGCGCTTGGCCAGGCGGCAGATCGGCCGAACATCCTGCTCATTGTTTCCGAGGATAACGGCCCGGAGCTGGGTTGCTACGGCGATCCCTACGTACAGACTCCGGTGCTGGATAGGTTTGCCAAAAAGGGCGTTCGGTTCGAGCGGGCGTACGTGCCGCAGGCCGGTTGCAGCCAGTCCCGGGCGGCGTTGCTAACCGGGATTTACCCGCACCAAAACGGCCAGATCGGCCTGGCCACATGGAAATTTCGGCTCTACAGGGAAAACACCCCGAACCTGATCCGGAGCCTGAAACAGGCAGGCTACCGAACCGGCATCATTGGCAAGCTGCATATCAACCCGGCGTCTGCTTTTCCGTTCGATTTCAAACAGATTCCCAG
>DKGH01000029.1:0-2089 GCA_002453165.1 Verrucomicrobia bacterium UBA6775 | reverse complement strand
ACAGGACGACGAACCGTTTTTCCTGAGCGTAAACTACCCCGATCCACATCGGCCGTTCCTCCGGCAGGTGAAGGGTCTGCCGAGGAAACCGCTGGACGCCGAAGACGTGAAGCCGCTGGCCTACTTCGGCATCGACACTCCCGAGCTGCGTCAGCAGACGGCGGACTACTACAACTGCATGAGCCGGCTGGACACATTGATCGGCGATCTGCTGAAAGCGCTCGACCGCTCCGGCAAACGCAGGGATACCCTGGTCATTTACATGGGCGATCACGGCGCCGATTTGCTCCGTGGCAAGCGAACGTCGTACGAGGGCGGTGTTCGGGTTCCGCTTATCATGCAATGGAGCGGTCGCGCCGGGTTTGCCGATTCAGTACGAAACGAACTGGTCACCACGCTGGACCTGATGCCGACGATCCTAAGCGCCGCCAACGCACCCCTCCCTGGCGGCCTCGCTGGTGAATCGCTGATCCCGCTGCTCGCGGGAAACGCCGGGGGGTGGCGGAAGTATTTGTTCACCGAGTTCCATCTACACTCGGCGCACAATTTTTATCCCCAGCGCACCATTCGCGGGGAGCGGTTCAAGCTCATCCAAAACCTCCAGCCCGACACGGTGAATCCCGGGTACGGATTCACCATGAACCGATTTTTCGCCGGGCTACAGGATGAGGTGGAGAAAAGCGAATCGATCGCTCCCGCCTACAGCCTGATGCGCCGCCCTCCGGAGTTTGAGTTGTACGACCTAAAAAATGACCCGTACGAATTCAAAAATCTTGCCGGTGACGCATCGGTTCGCGACCAGTTTGAGTTGCTTAAAACCAAGCTGGCTGAGTGGCGGAAGGCGACTGATGATCCGTTTTTAAATCCAAAAAACATCACCCGCCTTCAGGCTGAGATCACCGCCAGCATCCGGGATGGTAAGCCGGATAAAAAACACCTCTCCCTCAACTACTGGAACTACTTTTTTGATTGATGCGATGACTAGGCTTCCGGTTTTATCAATGCTGCTGTTTTGGGTTGTCGGGTCGGTCTTCGCGCTTGGCCAAGCGAAGCCAAACGTGCTGATGATTGCCATCGACGACCTCCGGCCGGCGCTGGGGTGTTTCGGCGACAAGACGGCGATCACCCCGAACATCGACCGCTTGGCCAAGCGGGGCATGGTGTTCAACCAGGCGCACTGCCAGCAGGCGGTCTGCTGTCCATCCCGTCTCTCGATGCTGACCGGCCTGCGCCCGGACACGATTCAAGTTTGGGATCTCGGAACCCACTTCAGGCAGGCCAAGCCGGACGCCGTCACGCTGCCGCAGCATTTTAAAAAAAACGGGTACCACACGCGCAGCATCGGCAAGATTCTTCACGGAGGCGGCAAACCGTCGAAGGATCCCGAGTCGTGGTCGGTGACGCCGTTGCATGATTATGTCCGAGATCCAAAAGTCCGGTATGCACTGCCGAAAAATCTCAAGGGCAGCGGACTCAAACGCGCGGCGAGTGAGTCCGCCGACGTGGTGGATGATCACTACATCGACGGCATCGTGACCAACGACACGCTTCGTGTACTGGGCGAGTTGAGCAGGGATGAGCAACCGTTTTTTCTTGCGGTCGGTTTTCGAAAACCCCACCTGCCGTTCAGTGCGCCAAAAAAATATTGGGACTTGTACGATCGTGAAAAAATACCGCTGCCGGCACACGCGGCGCACCCGGCGGATGCCCCGGAGTGGGCCACCCGCAGTTGGCGCGAGTTGGAAGGATACTCGGATATTCCCAAGGACGGAAAGATCACCGAGGCCAAGGTGCGTGAGTTGCGCCACGGCTACTACGCCTGCGTCAGTTATGTCGATGCGTTGATCGGGAAATTGTTGAAGGAAATCGACCGGTTGAAGCTCAGGCAAAACACCCTCATTTTGGTTTACGGCGACCACGGTTTTCATCTGGGGGAACAGGGTCTTTGGACCAAGGCAAATAATTTTGAACTATCGACCCGCGTGCCGCTGATCGTGTCCGCCCCCGGGCAGTCGCACGGAAAAACGGATGCCCTCGTCGAGTTGGTCGACGTATTCCCGACGGTGTGCGAATTGGCCGGCTTGACACC
>DKGH01000217.1:19934-20303 GCA_002453165.1 Verrucomicrobia bacterium UBA6775 | reverse complement strand
GAAGAGGCGGCTATTCGCCTTGCTAAGCAGAATGAAGATGGTGAATGCAGTGGCATGCTACCCGAGTAATCTGTGTGCCCGCTTTTAATACACTTCCACTTTGTTGCCCACTTGGAAATACTGCTGATAAAAATAATACAAGGCAGCGATTTCAGCCAATGATTGCAGTGGTAAAATGAAGCTCTGAAAAATGGTTGCTTTTCAGATTAATCTCGCTCTCTAAGCAGAATGTTCTGGGTTCAAATCCCGCTCTCTTCAAGATCGAAAACCAAGCGCTTGGCAAAGCAATTAATCCTCAAGAATTTCGTAAGAAATCACCACATCCTCCCCGTTTAACCGGATGTTCGTAATTCGCACGCCACCACCCTC
>DKGH01000217.1:509-19579 GCA_002453165.1 Verrucomicrobia bacterium UBA6775 | reverse complement strand
CGCAATCCCGGAAAAAGAATACACCACACTAAAAAATATAATTAAGAATAATCTATTAAATCCAGATGGTGCCTCGTAGCGTAAATGCTGAAAAAAACGAATAACATTTTGGCTATTATTTGTTATTATCATATGTAAAAATTTCCCTTCTAAAAAACAGAAATTGCAAAAGAATTATTAATATTTTTACTAAAATTTATATTTTCAGTGGGTCATTGAGTAAATCAATATATTTATGCCCATGGGGTAGGACTTGGGTTCAGAGTAATTCTTAAAATACCAAGGGGATGCACCCTCTTCCTCCCATCCATCTCCTACGTCGGTGTTATGGCATGCAACTCCCATCATTCTGCCTTTTTTGTCAAAATAGGCATAAAAATGAGGTTTTGGCGGATAGTTTTCATACCTTTTTGTTTCCCATGTGACACCATTGTCTAATGCTTCCTGCCCGGATGAATAACCATGAGATCTATACCAGTCCTCACTTGGAACCTGTGGTTTTTCACTCAATGGAAAGACATGATTGAATAACGGATGATCTTTGGGAAGATCTACCGGTTCAACGCTAGGCAGAACTTGTTTCATCACCCCGTAAAAGTCGTCCCACTCTCTTTCACTCCAAAAGTCATCCGCCATGAAGAAACCTCCATTCTCGAGATATTCTCGAAATATTTTGACCTCGTCATCCGCCAAGTCCATTGAGTGTGGACTAGTGATGTACACGAACGGCGTGTTTTTCAGTTTGTCGTTGGTGAACTGTACTACTTCGACATCGGGATCGGTCTTGATTGCAGTGAGTTGTTCCAATCGGTAGGCAAAATTCAGGTCGGCGTTGGGATAGTCCACCCGCCAACCTCCAAAACTACGACGAGAACCTCCGTACTGGACACGGGCAAAGGTGAATGTGTCATTTGGCATCTCTGCGTTCCGCTCCCAATCAGGAACCCCGGCGCGATCTCTTGATCCACCACCACCAAAGCCCCCTGGGCGACCGCCCGGGTCTCGAGACCACTGTGCCATGCCTGCGGCGCCCAGCAAGCCCATGGCAACAAATAGTGTAATTGGCTTGAACGAGCTTTTGGCAATATCTCTTCTTAGGCCGGAATCTAGTCCATCAAATAACATAGTATGCAGAAAAAATGTGCTACCAAATGGGGCCAATAACCAGAAAAAAATTAGGTTGCCGGGATGAACTTTTGAAAAACAAGTGACAGAGAAAACAAAAGGAAAAACACCATACCGAGTTGCAGATTCTGGCTCGCGGCTAGGAGGAAGTCGAACAGGACGATTCCGGCCAGCAACCCAGACACCGTGCGCCCGTATTGGGGAATCATGGCTTTAAAGGTAAACAGCAGACTTCGAATCGTCCATAGCAGGTAAATGAGTGCAGCCACCACAAGTCCTGTTCCGATTTGTGAACGGTTTTCTGTCAAATACGGCAGAGCGAAGACCAAAAAGAGAGGCAGCGCCAATAGCCAACAGGGCCAGGAATTGACACTTCCCTTTGTCGCTTCTTTTCGTGCGATATTGCTTAAGCCGACGATGTAGGCCCAGAGGGCGATACTTCCCAAGAGTACGGGAAGAGTGATTTCGCCTGCGGCAATCGCCCCTGTTAGCAGATACAAAAAGAGGCGGCACAAACCCATGATTAACGGGGACCAAGCGATCTTCTTGTGAACCCAATCATACCAAAGAATACTCCCCACGAGTGCCAGAGCGCACGCTGCAGCCGGCACGTTAACCCAAACCACGCAGGCTAAGCCTAAAATCATTTGCCCTACGCCTAAAGTCCAAACCGCCTTAACAGAGATAGCCCCACTTGGGATCGGTCGCTCGGCACGATGTTCACGGTCGAATTTCACATCGAACGCGTCATTCAAAAACATCCCCGCCAGATAAAGCAACGTGGCTCCAACGTTCAGCCAGACAAAACGCTGAACGTCGACCGACTCAGTCAACCCGCCTCCGGCGAGCAACCAAGCGGCGAGACAGTTCGACCACACGGTAGGCAGGTTAGACGTGCGGCCAAGCAGCAGCATTGCCTTGACTGTTCCATAGGATGAATCGCGCTTGGGGCGCATGTTATTTCTTCGGGGCGATCCCCTGCTCTGCCAACCTGGCCAAGGTCCACTCGTACTCACCGACGAGTTGATCCACGACATCACGCTGTTTCATTTCGCCCGGCAATACCTCCCACGTATATGTCTCCATCTCGACATGGGAGCAAACGGACGGAGTGCTGCCGAGAAATTGAATCGCTTTCTGCAATTGATCGGCAGTGGTATCGAACCGTTCCGTCGGGGCACAGTGAAGCGGCACGTGAAAATGAATGCGCCATTCGCGATCGGCCGCCGTTCCCCCTTCGGAAGCCAAACGCAACGCATCCGGCAAATCACGATAACGCCGCAGGCTTCCGTCCTCGGTTCTAGCGATGACTTGGTGGAAATAGATGTCCTCCACATAAGCTTCCAACCCTGCCAACACTTCCGGCGTGGGGTGAACCTTCATCGCAGAGCTGAAGTGTAGCTTGCTTATCCGAATCCCCTCCTGCAGCAATGCCCCAAGCGCCTCGGTCGCCTCCTCATATTCCACCGCCAAATGGCAGGTGTCGTAATTGATGCCCAAGCGCTTGGCCAAGCGCTCATCGCCCGGACGATCGGCTTTCATCTGGCGATAAAACTCAACCATTTCGGCGCTCGTCTCAAGGTAGCACAGCGGCTCCGGCTCGACTCCCAAATGCAGGTCTTTGCCGGTTCGCTCGCTCAAATCATCGATGTAGTCAACCACCTCCCAAAGGTTGCGACGCATCGCTGCCACCTGCTCGCCGCTCGTGATGAATTCCTTATACGAACAGGGCACCGTACTGACACTCCCACCGGAATCAGCTGGCGCAATTGCCGCCAAGATATCGAACAATCGTTTGGTGTACTCAACGCGCTCGGAAGTGGTCCAATCAGGCTTGTAGACGTCCTCCTTAACGCGCGTGCCGTGAAAATCACCGTAGGGGAAGCCGTTCACAGTGAAGACGTAGCAGCGGTTTTCCTCTAGCCAAGCGAGGAAGGCATCCAGTTCATCCGCTTGGCCAAGCTGACGGGAGGCAGTGTCACCCAGACGCAACCCTATGGCATACGGATCATCGGGACTCACCCGATCGCGGACTCGAAGCGTGTGTTCCCTAAGCGACTGAAACGTTTCCGGCCAATCGCCTCCGCGATGAATGTTGGTGCAGTACGCGAGATGAATTCCGTGGCTCAGTCTCATGACGCTTGGCTGAAATTCAAACGCCTTCCGGCTCGGAAAAACGCGGGCTTTGGCTCATGAATGCAATCGGATTCTGGTACGCAACCTGATCCACATACGAGGCGTTCTTGCCGCGCCTCTTCATTTCCTGCATCGCCTTGGGCACAGCCAACGGCACGCTGTTTCCCCAGTCGCACGCACTGTTCATCCAGATCCGCTCCGTGCCATAAACCTCGAGAATATCGATCGCTCGATTGGAGGTGCACTTGGTCTCCGGGTAAAGCGTCATACCGGCCCAAAAACCGTCATCAAGCACCATGCGCACCGTGTGTTCCTCGACATGATCGATGATGCAGCGTTCCGGCTTGATTCGGCTATCAGCCTTGAGCATGTCGAGGATCAGCTGCGTTCCCTTCCGCTTGTCCTCCAGATGCGGCGTATGCACTAGAATCAACTGATCGTTGCTCGCCGCGAGGTCAATATGTTTTTCCAAAACAGCAATCTCGTTGCGGCTGTTTTTATTGAGCCCGATTTCCCCGATGCCCAGGACGTTTGGGCTTTTCATGAACTCGGGGATGATCGCAAGCACCTCCTCCGCCAGCCCGACGTCTTCCGATTCCTTTGGGTTGATGCAAAGCCAGGTGTAATGCGGCAGCCCAAACATAGAGGCACGACGCGGCTCGTGTTGGGTCAACTGGCAAAAGTAATCGTAAAAGCCCTGCGCAGAGCTGCGATCGAAGCCGGCCCAAAACGCCGGCTCACACACCGCCTGACAGCCTGCCATGACCATCGCCTGATAATCATCCGTCGTCCGGCTGACCATGTGGCCGTGAGGTTCGATATATCGCATCGTGGCAATCAGTCGCTGTTCGCCTCGCCCGGCCAGGCACCGCAGGCCGCCTTGGTGGTCGCCACCGGTATCGGCTCATCCGTCGGGTCGCTAAACGCTAAGAGGACGTTCTCTGCACGGTTCGGTTGATCGCTCTCGAGTGCCTTTAGGGCGTCCTGGAACTGATCGTAACGAAAATCCGTTTCGCCCTCAGCCCGGTTGACACGATCCATGAATGCCGCGATGTCGATCAGCCTAGCTCGGGCATCCAAAAAATACAGGTCGAGTATGTTCTTTCGGTCAGCCATGTGTCCTTGAAACGGCCAAATAAACACCGGAAACGGCTCATTGGCAATTCTATTGCTTTGGATTGCCATTGGATTTAATACGCCATAAACCTGCTGCAATGCTGCCCAGAATACAGTGAGTAACGGCACTGACAGCGCACGGAACCGGCGCCAGCGGCAACGCTACGAAATGCTTTGTCGCCAACGCCGTGCCCAAGCCGCTGTTCTGCATACCCACCTCGATCGAAACCGTCCGACTCGACTGCTCGTCAAAACGAAACAACCGGGCCAAGCCGTAACCCAGCCCAAACCCACCTACGTGCAGCAACAGGACCGCGGCAACCAATACACGCCAGTTTTCCATGATCGATTCCCGATTTTGCGAGAGAATGTACCCAACGATCAGAATAATGAATACCACCGAAACAAATGGTGACACCGCATTCAATCTTTTGGCCGCCTTACCGAAAAAATGGTTGATCACAATTCCTGCGGTGACCGGTAAAATGACAATGATCAAAATACTCTGCAACAACCCCCACGCATCAACCGGCACTCGTTCCCCGACATAAAACTTGGTTAACAATGGAGTCAGTACCACCGCCAACGTGGTTGAAATTGCCGTCATACTGACCGACAACGCGACATTCGCCCGGGCGAGAAACGCGACCACATTCGAGGCCGTACCGCCCGGGCAACAGGAGACCAAAACCAAGCCAACCGCCATATCCCGAGACAGATTCATCCAGTGACCAATCCCCCAGCCAAGAAATGGCATGACCACAAACTGAAGCCCCACCCCACCAAGCAATGCCAGAGGAACTAGGAAAACCCGCTTAAAATCATCCAGCGTCAACGTCAGGCCCATCCCCAACATGATGATACCAAGACCAACTTGAATCATCGGCCCCGAGAACCAATCGAATGTGCTTGGCCAAGCGAGGGCCACAACGGCCACCAATACCGACCAAAGCGGGAACAAATTGGTCAGCCATTTGAAAAACGTCTTCACGGCGCGGATTGAGACCGCTTGGCCAAGCGGCGACAACATAAAAATCTACCGGCAACGGGCTTGGGCTTGTCTTGGCCAAGCACCCGATTTAGCTTGGCGCCATGAAGTTCTTGGTTCGCTTTTCCCTCGCGCTTGGGCTGGTTGGCACGGTCCCCACATCCGCGCTCCATGCCCAAGGGAGTTCCCTCGAGACCCGTGCCTTGAAGGAAAATGTCAACAGACTCCAGAGCCAACTGGAGGATTTGATGCTCTCCTACACAGCCCTGAAAAAAGAGGTCGATTCCTTGCGAAGTGAACTGAGGAAGGTCCGCGCCCAATCCGCTCAAAAAGACCCCGGTGCCGCCACGCGCGGTGATATCGAAAATCTGGCCAAGACCATTCGCGAGGTCGACCGCAAACGTTCCGCCGACAAGGAACTGATTCTCAAGGAGATGAAAAGCCTCGTCCGAAACATCCCCAAGAGTCGACCCAACACGACTCCTCCGGCAGCCACGCCGCGTTCCGAAAAAGGATTTGAGCATTCCGTGCAGGGCGGTGAAACCATTTCGGCAATCATCGCCGCCTACAACGACGTTTTGAAAAGTCAGGGAGCCAAAAAACGGATCACGCTAAAATCCGTCCTCGACGCCAACCCCAAACTCAACCCACGCTCCATCCAGATCGGGCAGATTTTGTTTATTCCGGATCCCCGCTAGGCGCACTCCACACTCTGTCTGACTGACCAAAACGATGCCCCCCCCATGGCAAATGATATTTTGGGCACTCCCGATGGGATGGGTTTTGTTCACTCTCGTTATATTTTGGGCAATGCCACGGATCGATTTTCGAGTGAACTCCTCGCACGTGGTTGTTGAATGGATGGGGATCGCCGTTCGCAAAGTTCCCATTTCAGACATTAACCGCATTTCGAAACGGCTGAAGGGTAAACCGGAGATTTGGCGCAACACCCTACGCGCAAACCATCGCATGCTGGTGATCTACCGAAAAAGCAACGCCCGCCCACTTTTGATCACGCCAAGCAATCGGTACGTGTTCCGAAACAAACTCGAGAATGCGATCGATCGAATGGACGCCTGAATCAAAGCGCCAACCCCTGACGTGCGTACAACGGACGGTATCCCCTAAAACGAGTCGCGAACCGGGTTTGCATCCCGATTGCGAGCTTGGCCCATTTCCCAAGGCGAATCGTCTTTCGCTCGTCGGAAAGAACATTGAAATCAATTCGCCGCATTTTCTGCAACAGACGCCAGTAAATTGCCGCCATCGCCTCGAGGATGAGCATGTCCCGTCGATGCTCGGGAGGCAGCGACTCCGCCGACAACTTGTAGTAAGCCCAAGCGCGGTCGGCCATCTCGCGGGCCACGTTTTCGAACCCCACGCTTGGCTCTCCGTCGAGGATGGATTGTTCGCTGACACCGTGTTTTTCGAGCAGCAATTGCGGTAGATAGATCCTGCCCCGTTCCGCGTCCTCGGCCACGTCCCGAAGGATGTTCGTCAGTTGTAGCGCTTGGCCAACGTTCTCCGCATAGGCATCCGCTTGGCCAAGCTCACAGCCAAGCACCCGAACCGTCAACAACCCCACCACTGAAGCTGCCCGGTAACAATATAGCCGAAGCTCCTCGAGGTTGGCATAACGCAGTTTGTCCAGGTCGGACTCCATCCCGGCGATCAATTCGTCGAACAGGTTGAACGGCAACTGGTGACGCTGGATGAACGGAGTCAGTTCACGGCAAATCTGATTTTCCGGCTCACCGCCATCACAGGCCAGTCGGATATCCTCCCGCCACGACTGAAGTCCCTCGGCGCGCTTGGCCAAGGGCATGTCATCATCATCTGCCACGTCGTCCACT
This sequence comes from Verrucomicrobia bacterium UBA6775, assembly GCA_002453165.1. Classification (GTDB taxonomy): domain Bacteria; phylum Verrucomicrobiota; class Verrucomicrobiia; order Limisphaerales; family UBA1096; genus UBA1096. Next base: position 12,361 of record DKGH01000217.1, on the reverse strand, counting down.
TTGCGGCAGAAGGCATACAACGCAGTCATCGCCTCGCGCTTCGGCTTGGGCAACAGAACAAAAGCGGCTGCCAAGTTGGAACCGCTTTTTGCCGTGACCTGCTGACTCTGAACCGGCTCGCTCACGATTCCCCGGAGGCAGACGAACCGTCACCTGATTTTTTATCATCCCGCGGGGGCAGGCCACCGGTTTCGGACAAGGTAGGATTCCGCTTACGATGATCCCGCCGGCGGCGCTTGTGGCGCTTGCGTCTCTTTTTGCGTTCCCCCTCTTCTCCCGGTGCTTGAGGCTTGGACTTGGTCAGGCGATGCGTGGGACGGGACTTCGATGACCCTCCGCCGTCGTGGTGCATGGCTAGCACGATCAAAAGAATAATCACCCCAAGCGCAAGCGCGACGCCGACAATCAAAACCGGCCCGGCCAGCGAATCGAGAAAACCGCCCCCCCCACTCGGTGTGCCCGGGTTTAACAACCCCAAAATGTTGTGTGTTTTTTCCATTTACGATCTATTCATCGCCGGACTTGGGCGCGATTTTCAACCTGGTAATCCGGTAGCGCAGCGCGTGTCGGCTTATTTGCAATTTTTGAGCGGCCCGACTCAGGTTGTTGTCATTCCGAGCCAACTCGTTCTGGATCATGTTTCGCTCGAACGAAGCCAGCGCCTCTTCCAGGCCGAGACCGTCATAACTCATTTCAGAGTTGTCCTCCTTCCGCAATCGGGTCTCCAGTTGAAAATCAGGCAGATTGTTCGGATGAATCTCATTTGACGTGGCAAGGATCACCGCCCGTTCAATCGTGTTACGCAACTCCCGAACATTCCCCGGCCAATGGTGCGATGTCAGCACGTGTTTCACCTCGGTCGTGAAGGGGTCGAACAGCTTGTTCATCTTACGGCCGAACTTCGAAAGAAAATGTTCGGCCAGCAGCATCACATCGCCGTCTCGATCGCGAAGCGGCGTCACCCGCAACTGCACCACGTTCAAACGATGGTATAAATCCTCACGAAACTCACCCTCTTCGATCGCCTCGATGATGTCACGGTTCGTCGCCGCCACGATCCGTACTTCCACCTTGTGTTCCTCGGTTCCGCCCACCCGGACGAATGTTCCGTCCTCAAGAAAACGCAATAACTTGGCCTGCAAAGACCGCGACATTTCGCCGATTTCGTCGAGAAACAGCGTCCCGCCGTTTGCTTCCTCCACCTGCCCGATCTTTTGCTTGATCGCCCCGGTGAAGGCGCCCTTCTCATGCCCGAACAACTCGCTCTCGAGCAACGACTCCGGGATGGCCGCGCAGTTTAGTCGGACGTAATTTTCTTCGCGACGCTGACTGGCCTGATGGATTGCGCCGGCGATCAACTCCTTGCCTGTACCGCTTTCACCGAGAATTAACACGGTGGCCTCCGTAGGCCCGACCGTGCAGATCATCTGGCGCAATTCCTTCATGCTGTCGCAGTTGCCGATGATGTCGTCCAGCTGATAGCCAATATTCAACCGCGCCTTGAGGCTGGTGTTTTGGCGAATTAACTCGTGTCGCTCCGCGCAGCGATTGACGGAGTGGAGCAGTTCTTCCGGCTCAAACGGCTTGGAAAGGTAGTCCACCGCCCCATTCTGAATGGCCTCGACAGCCAGCTTCGGCGTGGCGTAGGCGGTAATCATCAACATCGGCAAGTCGGGCCAACGTTCGTGTGATTCACGCAAAAACTCGTATCCACTCATGCCGTCCAACCGTGCGTCGGTGATGACCATAAAGTAACTGTTCTGCGTTACCGACTTGAGCCCCTCCTCGGCGGATTCGACCGTATCCGCCTTGTAGCCGTGCGACTCCAAAACAATCTTGAGCGACTCACGCATGTTACGTTCGTCGTCAACGATCAGTAATTTGGGCAGCTTGGATTTCACGCTTGGAAGCGAATGGCGCTCCTCCCCGGGAACACTAGGTTGAATCGTGTGTATTTTCCAAGTTCGGAATCAATCGTCACGGTACCGCCGTAAAGCTCGGTATTGTGTTTCACGATGGCCAAGCCAAGCCCTGTCCCCTTTTCCTTGGTTGTGTAGTACGGCTCAAACAGCTTTTCAATCTGGTCGCTCGGAATTCCCGGGCCATTGTCTTCGATCGTGACCTTGAACGAGTAATCACCCCCGTAACTCGTCTTGACGTTGATTTCGCTATCCCTGACCAGCGCTTCTCGTGCATTCTGTAATATATTCACTAAAACCTCGCTGATGTGCCCGGGCTGCGCCAAAAGCGGAGGCAGCGCGATCCCGTAATTGCGCCGCACGCGGATACCAAATTTGTTGCCCTTGGGGAAAACATGGAGAATCGCCGCCTCAAGCACATCGTTAATGTCAAGCTTGGCCAAGCGGCCCTCGACCAACTGTGCGTAACCCATCAGCTTCGTGATCACTTGGTCGGCCCGGTTCACCTCTTCGCGAACCAGCTTGACCTGACTTTGTAGAGACTTGTTTTCCCCTGCCGCTTGGCCAAGCGCAAACACCGCGTTGTTGATGATGCCAAGCGGGTTTTTCACCTGATGCGCGATCTCAGCGGCCAACCGGCCGGACGCCTGCAACTGGCTTTGGCGCCGGTCAAACTCACCCTCCTCAGCGTCCATGCGCCGCTGCTTGTCGACCAACACTTGAAGCCCGTAGCAGCACGCCGTCATCAAAACCAGCAGCACGGCCCGCAACATCACCGGCTCCACCGTGAGCCCCTCCAGATCCTCAACCGATCTCGCCACAGCGATGTCAAATGCTCCCGCGCAAAGATAGATTACACTCACGCAGAGGTTGGCCATGATTTGCGTGGAGGCTACCGGCATACTTATGGCGTTGCGAATCTGCAACCCGAGGAATAGCCAAAACAGGAAGCTCTCAAATCCGCCGGTCAACTCGGTCATAATCGCCAGCAACACGGCATCAAAAAGACAGATGGAAAATACGACCTCCCGCAATGTCGCCGTGCTGAATTCATCCATCCGAATGAGCATGACCGCGATCGCCGTATTGACAATGAGGCAAAGGAAAAAGAACCATTGAATGGTGCGAAACAGTGTCCACCGAACCGTGTCCGGCTCCGACCAGTCGGAAAAATACAGGTAATAAATCAGAACAAGAAAATAGACCGCCTTGACCGGCAACATGGTGTGCCGCTCCATAAACCGGATTCGGATGCGCTGCTCACCCTCATCGGGTGCAACGGATCGAAACAACTGGGACAATCGCCACCAGCGGTCAGTTTCTGGATTGCCTCCTTCTGAGGCCATGGTCTTCAGTGGTTACTCGACTCCGCGCAGGAGTTCCAAGGTCCGGTCCGCTATCCCCTCCACCGGCCAAAGTCGGCCAACGCCCTCGTATCCGCACGACAACATTCCCTCGTCCGGCCCGATAAACTCGACTCGCCGTTCGCGTAACATCTGGACATTGGTCTGCGTCGCAGGGTGTTGCCACATTTTACCGTTCATCGCCGGGGCGACCAAAACAGGCACGCCCGGATTCAATGCCAGCGCAACACACCCCAATGCATCATCCGCGAAACCGTTCGCGAGTTTGGCGATGGTATTCGCCGTCGCCGGGGCGACCAGCATCAAGTCCGCATTGTCGGCAAATCGAATGTGTGTCACACCGGTTTCATCTTCATCGTACAAACTTGTGACGACCGGCCGACGCGTCAGCGTCCGAAACGGCAGCGACTTGACGAACTCCTGCGCGTCGCGAGTCAGCACCACATCGACTCTGTGCCCCCCCTTGGTCAACTGACTAGCCAAGTCGATCGCCTTGTGGGCGGCGATCGATCCACTCACGCCGAGCACGATGTTTTTCGATTCACTCATCGCTGGTTTTATTTTGCGGACGCCTGTTTCGCGCAGCCTCAATGATCGACAACATCTGTTCGAGATCCGCTTCGCGCGTGCCGCTGGTCAACGTATAGTCAAACAATCCGCTCTGGGCAATTTCATCCTTGGCGATTTCCAATCGCCCCGCGATCACATCATCAGCATCAGTGCTACGCCCTCGAAGACGCTGTTCCAATTCCTCCAGACTGGGCGGCCTAAGAAATACCGTGATAAGCGCCTCCTTCAGGACGTCGTCACTCGCGGCGCGGTCCCGGATTGTCGCCGCACCCTGCACATCAATGTTGAGCAACACGTCCGCCCCCTCGGCCAGCTTCGCGCGCAACTCGGATTTCAAAACACCATAATGATTCCCGTGAACGACTGCGTTCTCGAGAAACTCTCCCCCCTCGACTCTCGCCAAAAACTCCTCCTCGCCGAGAAAATAGTAGTGAACTCCATCCTCCTCACCCTCGCGCGGATCGCGGGTTGTGCAGGTGACCGCCCGTCGAACACTCGGCAATGCCGACCGGACGTTGTCGCAAAGGGTGGTTTTCCCGGCACCGGAGGGCGCGGAGATCACGACCAAAAGTGGCCGACTGATTTCACCGGCACTCATTCGACATTTTGCACCTGCTCGCGGATTTTTTCCAACTCGGTTTTCAGCGTGACCACTTCCTGTGAAATTTCACTGTCGTTGGCCTTGGAGCCGATAGTGTTAACTTCACGGAACATTTCCTGCGCTAGAAAATCGAGCTTGCGGCCGACCGGCTCATTCGAAATCAGGCATCCGCCAACTTGATCAAAATGACTCTCGAGTCGGGTCAATTCCTCTGAGATATCGGAACGGTCGGTAAAATAAACCACCTCACGGAGGAACCGTTCGTCATCCGCATCGGCCACGTCAATGTCCGCCTTGGCCAACCGCTCCAGCAACCGGGTACGATGATGCTCAACCACCTTCGGCGCCCGCTTAGCCACGCGCTTGGTGATGCGGCGAAGACTGGCCAGGCGCTTGGCCAAGTCCCGCCCAAGGTTGGCGCCCTCCTTGGAGCGCATGTCCTGCAATTGGCCAAGCGCTTGGCCAAGCGCCCGCTTTAGCGTCGGCAACATCGCAACCGGATCCACCTCATCTTCGCATGCCTCCATCACCCCGGGCAGACGTAAAATAGTTTCCAGCGACAGATCATCCCGCAGTCCCATCCCATCCGCCAGTTTGGCCAGGGCCTTTTTGTAGGCTTCAGCCTGCGCTTCGTTGATCAGGATCGGGCGGTTGGCTTTTCCCGAGGGACGCTGCAAGGTCACCCGGCCCGAGACTCGACCACGCGCCACTGATGCGAGGACGATTTTACGAAGGTCGGCCTCAAGCGAATCCAACTCGTTGGGCAGGCTCACGGCCACCTCGACCTGCCTGCGGTTGACGGAACTGATCTCGACCGCCAACTGAACGCCCTTAGCTGAGCTGTCGCCGCGCCCATAACCGGTCATTGATTTCATGTCTGCTATAGCGAGCCTAACCGAGGCTCATGTAATAGGCGTCAACACGGTCAGCCACGTCCTTGTAGCCAATGTCCCGCTCGTAGATTTGTTTGAACTGCTCGATCGATTCCTCCTTCTTGTCCATCGAGTCGAGCACACATCCCAACTGGTAAAGTAGATCCATCTTCTCGTCGTCCATGACCTCTTTTTTATCGAGAGCATTTTGGAGGGTGCGTGCCGCCATGTCGTTCATGCCACGCTTGGAAAAACATTGGCCGAGATACGTCAGCGCCGCGATTTCCATGTGAGGATTTCCCTGTGCACGCTGGAAGGAGCGGATGGCCGACTGTACATCGCCGGATTCAAATTGCAGCACGCCCAGTTCAAATCTCAACGTCAGGTCGGACGGATAGGTGTCGGACAACTTTTGAATCTGCTCAATTTCGAACGCCTTGCGTTCTTCCGTGAGTTTATCCGCTTCCTCGCCGCTCACGGACTCAATCTGGTGATCGTACCGGCGCAGCTTGGTGTGGACGATGGCTCGATCCACCGCCGAGTCGGAGCGAAGGTTCGTTTTGTTGAACAACTCGTAATACTCGATCGATTTGTCGAACTCCTTCTTGCGATTGTACAACTCCGCAAGCGAGCGGATGAGTTTCAGGTTCTGAGGATCATCCTTCAGCCGCCCCTCATATTCCCGAATCAAACTTTCCGCCGTGGACTCCTGCTCGGATCGGCGGTTTTCCTGTTCCAGCAAAATCGCCTCGGCTTCATCTTTCAACACCGCACGATAATCCGCCTCGCCGGCCGTGACCTTGTCGTAGCCGCCCTGGGCCATCGTCACCCTAGCCGTCATGTTTTTCGAGAGCTGCAACACCTCAAGATCCTGCGGGTGTGCCTTGGCCAACTCGGTGATCACCTCATCCGCCTTGGTGAGTTCCCCAATGTTCACCAGTGCGTCGCAGTACTTGATCGTGCTCCCCTTGTCGCCCGGTTGCTGTTTCATCACGAGTTCCCACGCGAACAGCGCCGTCTTGTAAAACTCCGCGAGCGTGGCCGCCTCGCCGAGCAGCTTGTTCCCCATGACGCTGTAGGGATCCTCGTTGAGAATCTGTTCGGCCACCTCGATCGCCTCGATTGGGTTCTTGCGCAAGGCCAACTGCCCCTTCGGCAGTAGCGAGGAGGAGGTGGTTTTGCCGAAAATCTTGAAAAAACTCCCCTTCTTTTCCACGCGCTTGAACTGGTTCAATCGCAGCGCCTCGCGGCACTCGAAAAAACCGGGCTCCCGCTTGAGCGCCTGCTCAAACAGTTTCGTGGCGTAATCGAGATTATCCTTTCGAAGGGCGGCGATGCCCTTGTCGAAATATTCCCGTGCCTGTGGGTGAACCTCTCTTTTTGACTTTTCCGACATGCGATAAAAGCGGCCGCGAATCATACCTTCTATCCCGCCCGGATGCAATCCACCTCCCCGCTTGGCCAAGCGCAGGATTCTACATTGTTGCCCTGTTTTTGTAGGTCGTGTAAAACGTCTCCGGCCGTTAGCGGCTACATCCATGAGCAAGGAAGTTAGTAACGAGGAAATCAACGACAAGGAATTGGAATCACCGGTAACAGATGAAACCGGGGAAAGCCGGGCCGATGAAGCGCCTGGCCAAGTGCTGGAAATCGAGGACGAAGAAACCACCACAGATGAACCGGAGGAGGAACTGCCGCCGCCCACCCCGGAGGAGCTAAATCAACTTCGCGCCGACGCAGCCAAAGCCGGCGAGTATTACGAGCGGCTCCTTCGCCAGGTGGCGGAGACGGATAACCTGCGCAAGCGCTTGGCCAAGGAGAAGCAGGATGCCATCCGCTATGCCAATGAATCATTGATCGAGCAACTGCTGCCCACGATGGACAGCTTCGACATGGCGATGATGGCTGTAAATTCCGCCGACGAAACTTCCATCGACTCACTCAAGACCGGCATCGAAATGGTGCACACGCAGCTCAAGCGCACCCTCGAGGAGGTCGGTCTCACCGAAATCGATGCCACCGGGCAGGATTTTGACCCGACCCTACATGAGGCCATGTCACGCAAGGAAACTGACGAAGCGAAGGAGGGAGCGATCCTCGAGCAAATTCGCAAGGGCTACAAACTCAAGGATCGCCTCGTGCGGCCGGCATCCGTCGTGGTTGCAACCGCGCCCGGCGAAAACAATGAGCCAGAGGAGAGCGAAGACGAATAATGGCCAAGGCCGATTACTACGAATTGCTCGGCGTCAAGAAAGGCGCCTCGGCGGATGAGATCAAAAAGGCCTACCGCAAACTGGCCATCAAGTATCATCCCGACAAAAATCCCGACGACAAGGCCGCCGAGGAAAAATTCAAGGAGATCAGCGAGGCCTACGAGGTGTTGAGCGATACTGAAAAACGCTCGACCTACGACCAGTTCGGCCATGCCGCGTTCGGATCCGGCTCGCGAGCCAGTCGCGGAGGAGGCGGATTCCACGATCCGTTTGATATTTTCAAGGAAGTCTTCGGTGCCGGCGGCGGCGGAGGCGGGGGTGGAAGTATTTTTGAAGACCTGTTTGGCGGAGGCGGTCGACGTTCCGGCGGGCCATCACGCGGCTCTGATCTTCGTTACGACATGGAACTCACTTTTGAGGAAGCCGTGCACGGCTGTGAGAAGGTCATCAGTGTCAACAAACTCGACTCCTGCGACTCCTGCAACGGCAGTGGCGCGGCGGATGGGGGACGCAAAACAACCTGCAGCACCTGCAATGGCCAGGGCCAGGTGGTTCAGTCTCAGGGTTTTTTCAGCGTGGCGCAGACCTGCCCCCGCTGCAAGGGAACCGGCAACAGCATCGACAAACCCTGCCGCAGTTGCAACGGCGAGGGACGCTTGAATAAATCAAGCAAAGTAACAATTCGCGTTCCTGCCGGAGTAGACTCTGGTGCTCGCCTCCGCTCCACCGGCAACGGCGAAGCCGGCATCAGCGGCGGCAAACCGGGCGACCTTTACTGCGTGCTTCACGTCCGCGACCACGAGATTTTCGAACGCGACGGAGACGACCTGCTATGCGAAGTGCCGATCAGTTTTGTACAAGCCACGCTGGGCTCCGAGATCGAAGTGCCAACGCTCAGCAGCAAGGCGCGAATCAACGTCCCCGCCGGCACACAGTCCGGTACCATCCTGCGCCTCCGGGGCAAGGGAGTGAAAAACGTGCAGGGCTACGGTCACGGCGACCTGCACGTCCGCGTCATCGTCGAAGTACCAACCCGTCTCAACTCCGAGCAAAAGGCCAAGCTCAATGAGTTCGGCGAACTGTGCGACGACCGGGTAAACCCCATGCGCGGTTCATTTTTCGAGAAGGCCAAAAAGTTTTTTAGCTGAACCCATCCATGCATCGATTTTTTATTCCGCCCCAGGAATGCCACAACACCCCTCTCCGCCTCGGAGAAGCCGAGGCCAAGCACGCCCGGTCCGTTCTCCGACTACGCGAGGGCGACCGGGTTGTTGTGCTGAATGGCGCCGGCAAGGAATTGCTCTGCCAAGCGGAGGAGGTTCGCAGCGACTCCACGACTCTAAAAATCATCCAAGAAAACAGCATCGCCCCCCTGCCCTTCGAGATTACGCTGTATCAGGCCGTGACCAAGGGCAAAACGATGGATCTCATTATCCAAAAGGCCACCGAGCTTGGCGCTCATCGCGTCGTGCCGGTTTTATCGGAGCGATCCGTCCCGGACTGGGACGAAGCCAAGGCCGCCGCCAAGGTGGAGAAGTGGCGCTCCGTTTGCATTGAGTCGATCAAGCAATGCGGCTCCGCTTGGCTGCCCACACTGGAGATGCCGATGACGCCAAGCGCGGCGATCGAGGATGCACGAGGCGCGGAAGTTTCGCTGATCGCCACGCTGCAATCCGACGCGAAACATCCCCGAACGCACATCGACGGCTACGAAGCAGAAAATGGCCAAGCACCAAAAAAGTTGGCCATCTGGGTTGGCCCGGAAGGCGACTACACCCCGGCTGAGATCAATCAGATTCGAGGCAGCGCCCTGCCGATCACGCTTGGCCCGCTCGTCCTCCGCAGCGAGACCGCCGCCATCTACTGCCTCGCCTTCCTGAACTACGAACTGCAATCACGCCCGTAGCGCTTGGCCAAGCGCTTGGTTTCAGGCCGAGGCCTCTTTCATGTAGCGGAGGCTTTCGCGGGCGATCGTTTCCGGCCCCTCTTCGAAGTCGAACACCTCGACGGAGGCGACCCCATCGTATCCTACTTCCTTCAACGCGCCAAAGATCGGCCGAAAATCAACGTCACCAAATCCCGGTCCCTTGAGGTTTTCATCGTTGCAATGGAAGTAGGCAAAATTCGGATGCGAATCGCGAATGATATCCGGTATCGGCTTGGTCTCAGATGACATCGCCTTGACGTCGAGAATGATCTTGAAAGCGTCGCTTTCAAAATGGCTGACGAACTCAATCGCCTGTTCCGCAGTGTTGATAAAATCGGTCTCCGAAGGAGCCAACGGCTCGAAGCAAATTGTCACTCCCTTGTCATCCGCGCGCTTGATTGACTTGGCAAATGTCTCGCGAGCCAACTCCCAAGCCTGCTCAAAACTGACTCCCGGCAACAGGTTACGCAACTTGGGCGAACCCACCACGATCGCCTTACCACCGAGATCAGAACAACAATCGACCAATTCACAAAAGTAATCGGAAGTCTTTTCACGGATGGCCGCATCAGTGTGGGTCATGTACAGCCCCTCGGTCTTGATGAGCACCCAGTGAATGGCAGATACCTCAATCCCATTGTCCGCCGCAACGCCACGAATCCGTTGCCGTTCCGCCACCGGTATCTCGGTCACGTACTGCGCCAGTGTAAACGGCGCGATCTCGATGGCATCGTAACCTGTTTCCGCCACAAACCGGATGGTGTCATCAATTGACCATCCCTCGAACACCTCATTGCAAATCCCAAATTTCATTTTAACTGATTGACGTAAAGGGACGCAGATGAACGCAGATCAGCAGGATTTTCAAGTTAATGAATTCCGAACGGGACGCAAATCGAAAAGGATTTCAGTTCAAAATGTCCTCAAAATCAGTGTTCATCTGCGTCCCGTAAAAATTCACAAAATGAATTCAACAATTCCGCGGCATTGCGGCTGACTTGGCCGGATGCAGCCAACACTTCCTCGTGGGTGATTGGGTCCGCGGCCTTTCCAGCGGCGGCGTTGGTGATGCACGACAAACCAAGCACTTCCATGCCGCACTGCCGGGCGACAATTGTTTCCGGCACGGTGCTCATGCCGACCGCATCAGCTCCCATTTTTGCAAATGCCCCGATCTCGGCCGGCGTCTCGTAGCTTGGCCCCGAAACGGCAAGGTACACACCCTGTTTCAATGACACCCCGCATCGCTCCGCCGCTTGGCCAAGCGCTTGGCCAAGCTCTCCAGAATAGGCATCGGCCATGTCCACGAAACGCGTCCGGCCTTCGGTCACTGTTCCTCGGAGTGGGTTTTCGCCCATCCAATTAATGTGGTCGGTAATCTGCATGAAATCACCGACGTTAAAATCATCAGATATTCCGCCGGCGGCATTGGTCAAAACCAAGCGCTGAACTCCCACCGCAGCCATCAACCTCACCGGAAATGTAACCACTTCCATCGAGTGTCCCTCGTAATAGTGCAAACGCCCGGCCTGCACCAAGACCTCCAAACCCGCAAGCCGACCCATAACGAATTTCCCCGCGTGCCCCTCTACGGTACTCGACGGCATCCCGTGCAAATGATCAAACTGCACCTCGGTATCAACATCGAGTTCATTCACCACGCCGCCGAACGCACTGCCTAGAACGATACCCAGACGGGGTCGCCCCCGTGTAGTTTGCAGTAATTGGTTCGCCGCCTCTTCCGGATTCATCGACATGCGACGGATATGCTCATCCCCGACTCCAAACACAAGTTTTTTGATTTTAACATGAGGTTCGACAGCTATCGTACTGGCGGGTATTTTGCCGCTGCCCCTTGGATATACTTTACTCAAGATTCACGACGGAGATGCATGTTCGCCCCGACGACATCGACATGAATCGCCATGTCCACTCGAGCCGGTATCTCGACTACGTCCTCGCGGCTAGGTTCGACCAGATGGAGCGCTGCTACAAGATGTCGATGCAGGCGTTCATGGAGCGAGGCCTTGGCTGGGTGATCAAAACGTCACACATCGAGTTCATTCGGCCACTGCAACTGGGAGACCATTTTTCGGTAACGACCTGCATCTCGGAAATCTTTGAACGCGGCGTCCATGTTGAGTTTGAAATGAATCGAAAAGACAACGATAAACTCTGCAGCAAGGGCTACCTCGAGTGCTATCTGATCGACACAAATTCCGGGCGGGCAACAGCGATCCCCGACGACATCAAAACTTTTTACGAAATTTAACATGGAACGACGCAAACTTGGCAATACCGATCTCGAACTCCCGGTGATTTCCTACGGGGCATCCTCGCTGGGGCAGGAATTTCGCCGCATCAGTATCGACGAGGCCCTCCAATC
>DKGH01000217.1:0-171 GCA_002453165.1 Verrucomicrobia bacterium UBA6775 | reverse complement strand
TGCCGTGTCGCGATCGACCTCGGCATGAACTTCATCGACACCTCCCCCTTTTACGGACGCGGAATGAGCGAGGTCATGCTCGGGCAGGTACTGCGTGACGTGCCCCGCGACTCTTACACCCTCGGCACCAAGCTAGGCCGTTATGATCTGCAGCACTTCGACTTCTCAGCC
>DKGH01000072.1:6522-12296 GCA_002453165.1 Verrucomicrobia bacterium UBA6775 | reverse complement strand
GTGGCCGATGTGAACGGGGACAACCTGTTGGATATTTATATTTCCCATTACCGGGATAAGACACTCATGGATATGCCAAACACACATTTCAAATTCAAAAATGTAGGCAGAAAAAAAATCATATCCAGTGTGAACGACATCCCTGTGAAAGGGTCGGCTTTTGAAAATCGTTTTCGAGTAAATTCCAGGGGAGGGATTGAGGAAAATGGCCTGCCAGATTTTCTTTATATAAACAAAGGCAACTTTTCGTTCGAACGCTGCGAAATCAATGGTGAACGATTTAGGGATTCTATTGGGAATCCACTTGATGGCTCATTATTTGAGTGGGGACTGGCAGCAATGTTTCGTGACATTAATCGCGACGGTCGCCCTGACTTATTCGTGTGCAATGACTTCGATTCAGAGGATCGCCTGTGGCTAAATATCGGGAACGGAAATTTTCGACTCGCACCAACCTATGCCATGAGAAAATCCAGTATGTTTTCCATGGGAATCGATTTCGCTGATTTAAACCGGGATGGGCTGGATGACTTTTTCATTCTGGATATGCTGAATCGCAATCGTGAGATTAAGATGAATCAAATGCTACCACGCGTCCGCTACCATCCAATACCGGGTGAGTATCTGAATCGACCGCAGTACATGCGAAACACAATGTTCCTAAACCGGGGCGAGGGCGTATATTCAGAGGTGGCGAATCTAATGGGGGTTGCCGCTTCAGATTGGTCGTGGTGCCCCTTGTTCATCGATGTCGATTTGGATGGTTATGAGGATTTATTAATCACAAACGGTGTTGAACGGAATGCCCGACATTTGGACACAATCTTAAAGTTAAAACAAAACCGGGAATCAACCGACATGACTAACCGGGAAATTTTACTAGCTCGAAAAATATTTCCGTCTCAACAAACTGAAAATATTGCGTTTAAAAATTTAGCTGGGCGGCAGTTCGCTGAGAATGGGGCAAACTGGGGATTTCATGCGAATGACATTTCCCATGGCATGGCCGCGGGAGATTTGGACGGAGACGGGGATCTTGATGTTGTGGTTAATAATTTGAATGCACCTGTTGGGGTCTATCGGAATAACTCATCACGTCCCCGGTTGTTGGTTCGCCTTAAAGGCCCAAACAATAACACGCAGGGCATTGGTGCGAGGGTCGAGGTGAAACACGGAAAGTTTGTTCAATCTCAGGAGGTAATCGCCGGTGGCCGATATCTTTCCTCAGACGATCCGGCCAGAATGTTTTCGATGGTTAATGGGGCGGCTCAATTGACCGTTACGTGGCCTGATCTGAAAGTAAGCGTCATCGACAGAATCGAACCTAATCGTCTCTATGTAGTGGATTATCAGGGAGCTAAACAAAGTCCCGCCGTTAAATCCCGCACAAAACCGATATTCGCGGCAACTCGAGTTGGCGGCGCAGGATCGCACAAGGAGGCATTGGCAAATGACAACCAGCCTCTATTACCATGGGCGCTAGGCCAGGCTGGGCCGGGTGTGGCCTGGGGTGATTTTGACGGTGATGGATGGGAAGACATGGCTATTGCCAACGGCAGAGGGGGCTCAGTTTCTCTTATCAAAAATAAGAACGGTTCAGGTTGGGCGACTGTGCCAAGTACGCTGAAAACTAAAAATCCCAGAGATGGAATGAGCGTGTTAATTTCACAAGGCACAGTGATTCAATCATTTTCGAATCACGAAGATGGCCTGGCATTTGGAGACATGATCACCCTTGGCGAAGTAAGGGTGGGGACGCTACAAAAACTGGCGGCCAAGGGCAGTAGCGGCGGACACATCGGAAAGGCCGATGTTGACGGCGATGGAGACTTGGACTTGTTCGTGGCCGGCCGGTCGTTGCCGGATAAATATCCCGAAAAGACTGATTCCTGGATTTATCTCAACGAGAACGGCAAATTCACCGAAAGTGAATCTTGGTCGAGTTCACTTAAGGCATTGGGTGCAATATCTGCCGCAGTGTTTGCTCCGATTAATTCGGATCATAGACCAGATCTTATTTTGGCCTGTGAATGGGGTGCTCCAAAATTATTTGTCAACAAGGGTACCGGTTTTGTTGATCAATCCAATCAATACGGCGTCGACAAATTTACCGGTTTATGGAGGGGGATTGATGTGGGCGATTTCAACAACGACGGGCTCATCGATTTTGTGGCGACAAACAGAGGATTGAACTCCTCATATTTTGCCACTACGGAACAGCCGTTGGTTGTTTATCATGGAGATTTCAATCAGGACGGCGTGTGGGATTTTATCGAAACCGAATATGGGGAAAACGGACAACTTTACCCGAAACGGCATTTGTCCGCCATGGCGACTGCCATGCCATGGCTTACAGAGCGTCTGCAAAATTATGGCCAGTACTCCAAGACACCACTTTTCAATCTATTCGGCCCGACGTTTGAAACGCAAATGAAACGCGTTGAAATCAGAACACTTGAATCCATTGTTTTTATTCAGAATGGCGGCATATTTGAGCCAAAAGCACTTCCTATTAAGGCTCAGTTTAGCAGTGCCTTTTGCCCGGTGGTTGCTGATTTTAACAACGATGGTTCTGAAGACATTTTCATCAGCCAAAATGAATTCTCATTGCACCCGGAAGAATCCCGTGAAGATGCCGGGCTTGGCTTGTTGATGCTGGGCGACGGGAAAGGGAGTTTTCGCGCATTAAGCATTTCGGAGAGCGGGTTGGTTGTCCCTGGTGAGGGCAGGGGATCCGCAGCAGCGGACTTCGATCATGACGGGCGCACGGACCTGCTTGTTGCACAAAACGGATCAACCCCTCGACTATTCAAAAACCAAACCAAGCGCAACGGGCTAAGGGTTATTCTGCGAGGGGATGAACAGAATCCTGAAGGCGTCGGTGCTGCAATGAGGTTAAAACTAGGCGATGGACTGGGGGCCAAACGCATTGTGCGGTTGGGATCCGGATACCTTTCCCAGAATGCCCCGACTCAAGTTCTTGGCAATAATGAACAAGCGACCGGGCTAATTGTCGCTTGGCCAAGCGATGGCAAAACGGAGTTTTTTAATTTACAATCAGGCCAGTTGGAAATCGTTGCCATTAAGGGTAGGGGAAGCGCTTGGCCAAGCGCTAGCCAATAGCGTTGAGGGCATCCACCGCTTGGCTCCACTCGAGATTGTGCTGCTCAAGATCTTCGTTTAACTCCATCAACTCGCGATTGAGCGCCTGTGCCTGTCCTCCGTTTGCATAGGTATCTGGCTGCTCAAGTAGTGTTGTTATTTCTGTCTGGCGAACCTCCAACTCGGTGATCTTGGCCTCCAGGCGATCTATCAGAATTTGTTTAGTCTTTCGTTTTTTAGAAAGAGCCTGCCTCTCCTCTGCCTCCCTTCGCTTACGGGCCTTCGCATCTTCTCGTTTTACCAGCGGTGCATTTTTTTGGGGTTCCCCGTTTTCCAAACTGGCCTCTGTTGACCGGCCGGAGTCCTGTCCTGTTTTGTCGAGGTAATATTGGTAGGGCCCCGGATAATGACGAAGGCGGCCGCCTTCAACGTGGATGACATGTTTTGCAATCTTGCGGATGAAATGAACATCGTGACTAATGAACACCAACGTTCCGCTGTACTGGGAAAGTGCATCGATTAACGTATCGATGCTCGCCATGTCCAGATGCGTTGTTGGCTCATCCAAAAGAAGAAAGTTGGGCGGATTCAAAAGCAATTTGGCCATGGCAAGTCGGCTTTTTTCGCCCCCACTAAGGACACCCACTTTTTTGAATACGTCATCCTCACTAAAAAGGAAGCAGCCGAGCAACGTGCGAACGGATTCCTCCGTAACCTGCGCCGACGTGTCGAGCATCTCCTCAAGAACGGTCCGATTCGATTGAAGGACTTCAGTGCGGTGTTGGGCGAAATATCCGCTCTGCACATTATGACCAAGTTCTCGTTCTCCGCCGTTAAACTCAAGCACCCCTGCCAGGATTTTCAGGAGTGTCGATTTCCCGGCGCCATTTGGTCCAACAAGAACGATGTGTTTCCCTTTTTCAATCTCGAGATCAAGTGAGTTGTAAACCTCCAGATCGCCATAGGATTTGGAAACTTTATCCAATCGTATGATCCGCTGGCCACTTCGCATCGGTTGGGGAAAACTGAAGTGGACCCGTTTACGGGAAATATGGGGAGCCTCAATTTTTTCCATTCGCTCAATCTGCTTGAGCTTGCTTTGCGCTTGTGTGGCCTTGGTGTTCTTGGCCCGAAACCGGTCGACAAAACGCATCAACCGATCAATCTCCTTTTGTTGATTTTCATAGGCGGCCAACCATTGCGCCTCGTTGGCCTCTCGTTGGACAAGATACCGTTCATAGTCACCGGTGTAACGGGTCAGTCGGGCATTCTCAAGTTCCACAATATGCCTTACCAGGCGATTTAAAAATTCACGATCGTGCGAAATCAACAGGATGGCACCGGGATAATTTTGGAGGTAATTCTGCAACCAAAGCAAAGAGTGCAAGTCGAGATGATTCGTCGGCTCATCAAGCATGAGCAGATCCGGTTCCTGCACGAGCAACCTAGCCAAATGCGCTCTCATGATCCACCCGCCACTCAACTCCCTAGCCAAGCGTTCAAAATCAGATTCCTTAAAACCAAGCCCGCTGAGTATTTGTCGGGCCTTGGCGATCAATTGCCCACCTCCGGCATTTTCAAATGCATCGTAATCCTCTGCCGCTGGTTCTCCATCTGGCGCTTGGCCAAGCGCCCCCAGTCGCCTGGCCGCAATTAGGAATTCAGTCGAAAAAGAACAGGCCAACTCAAGCACGGTTTCATTCCCAGTAGGTGCACTTTCTTGTGGCAGGAATCCCACACACGAACCTTTTTCCAGCGCGATCTCCCCCGAATCAGGGGAGGTTTCACGTAAGATTATGGAAAACAGCGTCGACTTACCGGCCCCATTCGGTCCGACCACACCGATTCGATCCCGTCGATTGATTTGCAGACTTGCATCCGAAAAAAGGGTTCGCCCGGCGTAGGCCTTGGAGATGCTTTTAATGGAAAGCACAATTGCTTCGAATGTTTAGCAAATGAAAAAAAGATGGTGCCAGAGGCGTGATTTGAACACGCGACCAAAGGCTTATGAGTCCTCTGCTCTACCACTGAGCTACTCTGGCATATTGAGTATATGGAGGGCGCTGCCTCCTAGAGCCACCTCTCGTGGGGGAGGCCTTGTACTCTCATGATCAATGGGCATCAAGCATCTTTTTACTTGTGGGGGAGTTCCTGACTGCGGATAGGGTTTTCACCGATTGTACAATTTCTTTAAATCCACTCAAATGCCCCCAGCCTTCGCAAGACAAACGACAACCGAACAATTATTTCCAATGAAAACGGGGAACTTAACGAGTTCAAATGATACAACAGCCATACGCAATTCTTGGGGTGATCATCATCTGGTTTGGTTGTTGGGGCTTCAACGGAGGAAGCCAATTTACACTGGATGATGAAGTTAGAGACGTGATCATGAACACCATTATCGCTGCTGCGGCAGGAAGGACGGTTGACTTCTTCCACTGTTTAAATTTTCACGGTCGCTCGAATTTCAAAGAAAAATTTCTGGACGGCATACTCGGTGGGCTTGTAGAAATTACACTCTACTTCGATGTAGTTAGTGGACTTGGCGCATTGGCAGTTGGGCCAATCGCCGGAGTCGTTCACAGTTATTCATTCGATTTGGTCATAAAGAAATGGCGCATAGACGATGCTGTTGGAGCGATTCCCGTGCATGGCTTTTGCGGAGTCTG
>DKGH01000072.1:0-6130 GCA_002453165.1 Verrucomicrobia bacterium UBA6775 | reverse complement strand
AACTAGGGATACAAGCACCTGGTTGTGTGGTTTGTTTCCTTTGGAGTGCGCGTGCTCATCGACATGTTTACAGCCGAACTAAGTGGCTCCCAGCGCTTGAGTGCCTTGGAGGCCATGGAATTGCAGGGTGGCAAATATGACTCGTAACTGATTGGTGGTCTGTATGCTTTTACAGCACCTCTGGAAAGGCGGCCACGGAGGCAGCTGGCCCCAAGGAAGTTGTCGTGAAGAACTTGCACCCCGGCATGGTTCTCACTAGTGACATTTACACGAACGATGGGGTCCTGATTGTTCCGACAGGGACAAAAATCTCACTGATCATCCTGAAAAAACTGTACAACTTCTCTGAGATACCCGGGATCAAAGAACCGATATTTATCGAGCAATAGTATTTTTCCCGTCGAGAATTCCAAATTGGGATTCCCCATATTTTACCCCTGCAATTGACAGGGCGAAATTCCAAAGTAAAGTTCCCGCCCCTTTATGAAAAAGGACTTACATATTGCGATTGCAGGTGCTACGGGAGCCGTCGGCATTGAGATGTTGAAAACACTAGAAAAAAGAAATTTTCCAGTCGGCAAATTAACCCCGCTTGCATCGAAACGTTCCGCCGGCAAATCCCTGTCATTCAGAGGCGAAGAGGTGAGGGTACAGGAGTTGACCAAGGATTCATTTGCCGGTGTCGATATCGCCCTGTTCAGTGCAGGGGGGGGGGCATCCGAGGAGTTTGCACCAGCAGCAGTGGATGCCGGAGCCGTGGTGGTGGACAACTCAAGCGCATTTCGCATGGATGAAAACGTCCCTCTCGTCGTGCCGGAAATCAACGCTGCAGCCGTTTCAGGACACCAGGGCATTATCGCGAACCCAAACTGCTCCACCATCGTGACCGTCATGGCACTTGGGCCGCTTCATCGGGTATTCGGGGTGAAACGCATTTTCGCCTCAACCTATCAGGCAGTATCCGGATCGGGCGCAATGGGTATTGTTGAGTTGGAACGTCAAGTTGGTGAGATCACTTCCGGCAAGGACACCACCTGTGAAGTTTATCCGCACCAAATTGCGTTCAATGTGCTCCCTCATGTCGATGTTTTCCTCGACAATGGCTACACCAAGGAGGAGTTGAAAATGGTCAATGAGTCCCGAAAAATCATGGGATTGCCAGATTTTCAGGCGAGTGTCACCTGCGTACGAGTACCGGTTTATCGCGCTCATTCAGTTGCCGTCAGCGCCGAGTTTGAAAAACCAGTCTCCATCGAGGAAGCGAGGGCTGCGATCGAGCAAGCCCCCGGTATCGACTTAAATGATGATGTCGGCAACAACGGCTATCCGCTGCCACTAAACTTGGCCGGGGAAGATAATTGCCAGGTTGGTCGCATCCGAAAAGACTGCGCATTCGACAACGGTTTAAGTTTTTGGGTCGTGGGCGACCAACTCCTTAAGGGCGCCGCGCTCAACGCCGTACAGATTGCGGAGGAAGTGGCCAAACTTTAGTCGAAACGGAAGCCGTTTCGATCCAGAATCTTCAACATTTTTCTGTTGAATGAGTCTCTGAACCATTTGCGGATGGCAACTGCGACACATTCGTCAACCCCTTTGATCGCCTGCAATTGCTCGGCCTTTGTTTCCCTTAATCTGGAGATTCTGCCGAACGTCTCAACCAAGCGCTTGGCCAAGTCAGCATCCACTCCATCAATTCGAAAACCATAGAGCAGGGCGGTATGTTCGGCATTCTTGCTTTCTTCGAGTTGTCGCTTGGCTTCTTTTTTGACTGCCCCGGTAACATCATCCAGGCGCTGCCAATCTCCTTCGCTTAACTCATAAAGTTCTCCGGGGTGGATCACCAAATGCAGCCTGGCCATGCGCTTGGCCAAGGGGAGATCAATGGCAGGAATATTCAGCCCGGCTTGGCTGCACCATCTTGCAATCCAGTAGGCCACTTTTAATGGGCAATCCATGTTCGGACATTCTGAGTCTTTCAACAGCGACTGGCATTCGGAACACTTGGAGCCACTGGGAACCTTGAAGAGTTTTTCGAATATTTTGAAAACCGGAAACACAGAAATCTAATGCCCCGAATGAGATTCGGTTGAATCCTCGGGTTCGATGTATTCGATTTTCGCTGATTTCTTCAATTCATCGACGAATTGCTGAAGTTTTTCATCCTGCTTTTGCTCGGTTAACTCTTCCTTGATGAGTTGGCTGACGTCCTCAAAAGGCTTCGGTTCACCGGTTTTCCTCTCGGTGACCTTGGCCAAATGAAAGCCGTGCGGAGTGTTGAAAACCGGGCTTACCTCCCCAACTTTCATCGAGAATGTGATGATTTCGAATTCATCCATCAACTCTCCGCGCTTGAAAAACCCTAGATCAATTTCCTCTGCGGGCTTGTCGGAATGCTGCTTTGCTGCCTCAACGAAATCACCTCCATTGGCAAGCTGTTCTCGAACATCACAAAGTTGCTTGAAGATGTTCTCCCGTTTTTCAACTTCCCTCACGGATTTGAATATGTGCGAAGCTCGAACCTCATCTTCATCGGTAAACTGGTCCAGATTATTGGCGTAATAGTTCCGACAATCGTTCTCCGATGGTTCCGTGAGTCCTTCAAAAACATTCTCCCGAAGTGATTGAACCTGCAGGTTTAATTCAAGATCCTTTCGTATCAACTCGTCCTGCTCCGGATTTAAGCCTACACTGGAATAAAATTGTTCCTCCCCTCCGTGTTCTTCCTTCAATTTTGCGAATGCCTCATCAACATCACCGGAAGGTGGTTCCGGAATCGATTTTTGAGCTTCCTGTGTCAACAGCGCTCTAAATGTAATGTTATCTCTCGCGAATCCACGGAATTCATCATCACGTTCACAGCAGGAAATCGAGCCCATGCTTTCGTAATGCGCCTTGATCGCGGAAAACTCCTGATCAATTACTGCATCGTCAATTGTTTGGCCGTTGATCAACAATGGCATGCCGGAATCTTCAGCACAGCACCCCCGAATGGCAATCGCTTTTGTATTAAATCCATTTAATTCCGGAGACGGAGGTGAAACTTTTTCACGTTCCGGAGCGTTTACTGTATGCTCGCGCAACCGCAAGGTGCGATTAAACGTTGAAACGAAACGCACAAATTCTTTCCGCTCTGATTGTCATCATGGTCTTCGGAGGTGCGATCTGGATTGCCAGGAACCAGTTGAACAATAGGATCGTCGGACAGATTCTCGATCGACAGGCCGAAGTCCTTCAGGCGATCGCGCTGGTTCACCAAGTTGGCATGATCGAGTCTTCAGCAGGGTTGTCGATGGAGAATCCCGCGGATCAACTCCTAGTCATGGAAGAGCTCAGCGAACTTAGCGGGGCGCTCGGGTTTCGACTCTATTCTCCTGAATCGGATTATCTTTATTCGTTCCCGGAAACCATCACGGAAGGAACGCTTGCCGCTGTCCAAAATGTAAAAGCCAACGCACTCGATTCAAGCGCATCGTTGCACCAGTATGCCAGACTCAAAGATTGGTTAATTACCGGTGAAGAAAACAATGCTGAGGTAACCGCCCCAATCCTAGAGATTACCCTGCCGTTGCACGTCGCCGAGGAGGAGAAACTCCAAGGGATTGCACAATTAGTTTTCGATGGACACGACACGCTTGATGATATCGGTCAATTGGAAAAACAAATTACCACGCAAAGCCTGTTCGTTTTTGCGGCGGGGGCAGGGCTTATCGCTCTGGTGCTTGGCCTGTCGTTTCGCTCGTTGAATCAAAGCCACGATCGCCTGATCAAGCGCACCGTGGCATTGAATGAGGCAAACCAAGCGCTGGCGCTATCCAGCAAGACTACCGCCATCGGGGGTATCACCTCACACCTGATGCACGGTCTCCGGAATCCATTGGCTGCCCTGAAGACGCAATTGAGCGATTCCACCGGCAGTTCACTTAACCAGGAGGGGCTTGAGGCTGTCTCTAGAATGGAAGATTTGGTGGATGATGTGCTTCGAACACTCAGGGAGTATCAGGGCGGTATTGTTTATCAGATCACCATGAATGAACTGCTGGGTTTATTCGAAAATAAATTTTCTCCTGTGGCGAAAAAACATTCGGTAAACCTTCGCATCGAAGCCTCATCCGAGCACGAATTGGAAAACAAGGAAGCAAGCCTCATTTTATTGATCATCGAAAATCTGGCTCACAATGCTGTGGAAGCCTGCTCTGCTGGAGGCGAATTAACAATCAGTGCGACCGACAGCCGGATGATAAAGGTTTCCGATAACGGAAGTGGTCTGCCCGAGGAAACCAAGCAGAGATTGTTTCAACCGGGAGGCACATCCAAGGAGCAGGGCAGTGGGCTTGGTTTGGCGATAAGCAAACAGTTGGCGATGGCGATTGATGCTGAGCTGCGCTTGGCCAAGTCGGACGAACAGGGCACCACGTTCGAGTTGCGCTTGGCCAAGCAGACGAACTAGCAAATCAACGAATCGCTTTAAAAACGCGTAGCATGCTCTTGAGCGTTCTGTTCATCTGACCAAGCGGAATCATGTTCGGGCCATCGCTGGGGGATTTTGCCGGTTCAGGGTGCGTCTCAATAAACAACCCGTTCGCTCCGGCTGCCAACGCGGATTTTGCAAGAACAGGGGCAAACTCGCCTTGACCGGACGATCTGTCTCCACCTCCGCCGGGAAGTTGAACCGAGTGAGTCGCATCAAATACAACGGGATATCCCAGTGATTTCATGATGGGGATGGAGCGCATGTCGGCCACCAGGTTATTGTATCCGAAACTGGTGCCACGTTCGGTCAATACAATCTTATTGTTACCAATGCCTGAAACCTTAGACACGACCTGTCCCATTTCGGCTGGGGAAAGAAACTGTCCCTTTTTCAGGTTTACGATTTTGCCGGTTTTGGCAGCTGCTACAACCATGTCTGTTTGACGGCAGAGAAACGCCGGGATCTGCAAAATGTCAACGATCTCACCCGCCTTGGTTGCCTGTTCCTCTGTGTGAATGTCGGTGAGGATCGGCACGCCCACTTTTTCCCGAACCGATGCCAAAATCTTCAACCCGTCCTGTATCCCGGGACCGCGTCTTGATTTGCCGGAAGTACGATTGGCTTTGTCGTAGCTGGCCTTAAAAACGTAGGTAACCCCCAGCGCATCGCAGCTTCGTTTCAGCGATCGCGCGATTTTTAGGCAAAGAGCCTCCGACTCAATCACACAGGGCCCGGAAAAAAGGAACAGGCGTTTTGGGCTGTTTAATGATTTCCATATTTGAGCCGGTGTCATGGTTATTTCTTTGTCGAGGCCTGAGTGTCTAACTGATACTCGATGCGGACAATCTGCGTGTCCTGATTTTTACCCCAGGCGGTTCCCCATTCGATGACATAAAGACACCCATCCGGGCCAAGTTCCATATCCATCGGCCGCTTGAAAGTCATTTTCGGGCAGAATCTCTCCATCTTCGCGATGTTATCATTTTCATCCAACTTCACGTTGATGATCCAGTTGCGTGACCATTCATAGATGAAAAGCGAATGGTCGAATTCTTTTGGCAACTTGTGAGCCGAATCGAGATTTTCGTCAAAGTAGTAGACCGGACCGGCCATCGCCGTGCGTCCACCACCGGCGTTCAGCGTCTGCCAACGCACAGACGGAAAATGGGCGTAATGAATGAAAGCCGGTTGGGCAGGGGGAAGTTCCTTGATGCCGGTGTTGTTCGGCGACTGGTTGATGGGTTTCGCCGGAGCAAAAGCCTTGAGCGATTTCTTCTCACCGAAATCATATCGGTTGTAAGCCCGATTATTGGCGATGAAGTGAGGCCATCCGAAATTTCCGGCACCACGAGCCTGGTTTATCTCATCATAGCCAGCCGGGCCACGACCATCACGTCGCCCACCAGAATCGGGGCCGACCTCGCCCCAGTACAGGTAGCCGGTTTTGGGGTCGACTGAAATACGGAAAGGATTGCGATTCCCCATGACGTACACCTCGGAGCGCGCGCCGTGATCGACATCGTCAAACAGGTTGCCTTCTGGAATTTTCACGGTCCCATCCGGCTGAGGTGTTACACGCAGAATTTTTCCCCGCAAATCGTTTGCATTGCCTGATGACTTTTGGGCGTCCCATGCAAATCGCCCATGACGTTCATCAAT
>DKGH01000161.1:674-2781 GCA_002453165.1 Verrucomicrobia bacterium UBA6775 | reverse complement strand
AAGGCCGCCCGACGATGATTTTTCCGACCGGCTACAGTTCATCCGACAGTGAAAAGGTCGACTTCAACTGGCTGGCCAACCGCTTCGGCATCGGTGCCGAAGTAGAGGCGATCACCGGCAAGAACGGCGTCTCGATGGATCAGGAAATCTGGGTGCCAGGCTCGTTGATGAGCTACCGTGACATCGTGCCGATGCTCGAGTGTGTGCTGCTCGTGAACGACCTGCCCGGCGGCGTCGATCACCACGACGGCCACATGAAGGGCCGCGACGAGGCCGAGGTGCTGGGCAATGTGATGCTCACCCGCGACGAGACCCAGCAGGCTGCGTTTGACGAAATTTCCGTGGCGGCCAAGGCCGAAGTAACCACCAACGCCCGTCCCGCTGCCGGCACGGCCAACCTCACTCTCAACGCCGAGCAGTTGGCCGAAATCTCCCTTCCGGAGGCCGGTAAAAAAACCAGCGCCCGCGCCGGGTCCGAGGCCGGTTACGCCGCCGTGGCCAAGGCGCATCCGAACGACACCTTCATCGTGAGCTGCGACCTCAACCCGTCGACCAAGCTCGGCAAGGCCGCCGCGCAGGTGCCCGCGCAAAACCAAATCGAGCTTAGCATCGAAGAACAAGCCGCCCTGCTTGTGGCCGACGGCCTCGCGATGAGCTCATACAAGCCGCAGGTCAACGTGGTCTCCACATTCTCCGCGTTCTTCGAGGGCATTGCCCGAGAAGGCCTCGAATTGTGGCGCTACCAACGAAATCTCAACGGCGTCAACGAGGGCCTCAATGTCATCATGCACATGAGCCATGTCGGCGCCTGCACCGGCCGCGACCATTTCTCCGGCTGGAGCCTCGACTGGGTCACGCTGGCCATTGGCTACCTTCCGTATGTCGATCGCTTCTACGCACCGGCCGACGCTCGTGGGGCATTCGTCGCGGTGAAGGATGCCTGCGCCCGTTACGGAGCGCACATTGTCGCCATCCCGCGCGACAACCTACTCGTGCTCTCCGATGAAGATGGCAACGCGCTTTACAATCCCGACAGCGAGTGGGAGGCCGTCACACCGCTCCGCAAACATAACGGCGCCAAGACCGCCATCCTCGCGCTGGGCGCCACTGCCGGCATCGCGCAAGACGCTGCCGAGCAACTTGGTGGCTCCGCAGACGTTTATGTGGTGAACGGACTGCCGCTGCCCGACGGTTTCCTTGCGGACATTTTCGAAAAGTACGACGGTGTCGTGACCGCCGAGGACGGCATCATCGGCACCCGCTGCACCGGCGTTCGCGGCTTTTCCGGATTGGTGCTCTCCGCAGCGAGCGACAGCGGCACGAAGACCGAGCACGTCGGCATAGTCGATCCGCGCATCGCCCCGTCCGAGGGCCACGACGAGGTCTGGGAACACTTCGGCATTACCTCTGATGCCATCGTGGCCGCCGCGAAATCACTGGCCTGAGCAGAACAAACTCTCCTTCGCACCCGCTTGGCCGATTGGCCAAGCGGGTGTTTTTTTGACCAGGCGCTTGGCCAAGCGCGGACAAAAAAAGGCCGGTTTCCAAATGAAAACCGGCCTTTTAAAAAATGGTGGTAGGAGCAGGACTCGAACCTGCGAAGGCATAGCCAGCTGATTTACAGTCAGCCCCGTTTGACCACTTCGGTATCCTACCTCCCCTGAAGGGGGCGCGGATTACGCCAAATTGTGACGCGCTTGTCAAACCCCCAATCCGAACTTATCGTCTGCGCCCATGTTTGACGCCCTCAGCGAAAAACTTCAGAAAACTTTCAAGAACCTGCGCGGTCTCGGGAAGATCTCCGAGAGCAACGTTGCAGAGTCGTTGCGCGAGGTTCGAATGGCGCTGCTCGACGCCGATGTTAATTTCAAGGTCGCCAAGCAGTTCATCGGTCGCGTCAAGGAAAAGGCGCTCGGCGAAGAGGTCATCGCCAGCATCCAGCCGGGCCAGCAGATCGTTAAAATAATCAACGACGAACTGGTCGGCCTGCTCGGCGCGGAGCGGAGCGAATTGGATTTGCCCCGGGGCTTTGCCCAGCCGCTCGCCATGATGATGTGCGGCCTGCACGGCGCCGGTAAAACCACCTCCAGCGGCAAACTAGCACGAC
>DKGH01000161.1:0-330 GCA_002453165.1 Verrucomicrobia bacterium UBA6775 | reverse complement strand
GCGGCCGAAGACCGCCAGCCGCTGCTCGTCGGTGCCGACGTCTATCGACCGGCCGCCATGGATCAGCTCGAGACGCTGGCGAAGCAGCTGGACCTCCCCTGCTTCCTGATGCGCGGCGAAAAGGACGTCAACAAGATCGCCGACGCAGCGATGGCCAAGGCCAAGGAGGAGGGCATCGACGTAGTCATCTTCGACACAGCCGGCCGACTGCAGATCGACGAACCGCTGGTGCAGGAACTCGTCCGGCTGCGCGACCGGGTTGAGCCGCGTGAGATTTTGCTCGTGCTAGACGCCGCCACCGGACAGGAGGCCGTCAGCGTGGCCACGCAT
>DKGH01000003.1:4845-14370 GCA_002453165.1 Verrucomicrobia bacterium UBA6775 | reverse complement strand
GTGTGCCGCTTGGCCGGCATGGGGTAGGTCTCCGGATCATCCACCATCCCCACTGGTTCGATGCGCTTGGCCAGCAGTTCAACACTCTGCCCCTTGCCCTCGGACACCACCACCTCGCCCTCGGCAATCATCGAGCAACCGGTGGTGAGATGCTGCACTTCGCTGGCGTAATTATCCAACTCACCCGGGGTCACCACCTGCGCCGGCTCAAAACACGAGCCATCGTGCAACTGCACAAATGACAGCCTCGCCTTCGAGTCACGCCGCGTGCGCACCCAGCCCTGCAGCCGCACACGATCCCCCACCGCAACGCCATCCTGCGCCAACAGCTCCCTAACAGACACCAACCGAGACTCCTCGCTCATGCACCAGAAGATAAGCGAACAAAACGAGAGAGTCCAAATGGAAGTTTAGTTGGTGAGTTCACCTTAAACAAACTTGGCCTAGCAGGGTGGCTGGGGTGGAAAGGGTTGCCTGTGGCTGTATTCTTGCCACAATTCCGGCAAGGAGTGATCGTGTTTTTCAGGACTGCATTTTTTGTTTTTGCGTTGTTCGCTGGTGCGAGCCTTTGGGCCAAGCCGGGGGCGGTACAGTCGTTTTTGGAAAATCACTGTCTCGACTGCCACGACAGCGATACGCAAAAGGGAGATCTGAATCTGGAGTCACTTGGCTTCGAGCTTGGCCAAGCGGAATCGTTCGAAAAGTGGGTGCTGGTACATGACAAGGTACGGGCCGGTGAGATGCCTCCGAAGAAAAAGCGGCGCCCGAAGCCGGATGAAGTGGCTGCGTTTCTCGATCCCCTCGCGGCAGCGCTTGGCCAAGCGGATCGCGATCGCGTGGCCAGGGCCGGGCGCGCCTCGGTTCGGCGGCTGAACCGGTTTGAGTTTGAGAATTCCCTGCGCGAACGACTTCACGCCCCGTGGCTGCTTGTGGCCGACATGCTGCCGGAGGACGGCACAGCGCACCTGTTCAACAAGGTCGGCGAACGGCTGGATGTGTCGCACGTGCAGATCACGAAATTTTACGAGGTTGCCGAGTACGCGCTGCGAGCTGCGCTGAACACGGTCGCGCACAAGTCGAACACGCAGAAGTTTTACGCCCGCGAGGAGGGTCACATGAAAAGTGCGTTGCGCTGGAAGCCGAACATTCAGACCGCCGCCACGCGCGCGTCGATCCCGTTGCTCGGCACCACGCCGCAGCCGGAGATCATTCGCGGCAACCAGCCGATGACCGTCGGGCCGTCGAACCCCGAGGTACGCGAGCAGGAGGCGGTGGGCTTCGTGTCCGGCACATACACGGCGACGACGAAGTACGACTTCACGCGGGTGCGCGTGCCGATCGATGGGCGGTATAAGATCCGCATGAAGACCTACACGTTTCTCGCGGGGCCGAACGGCGCGAGTGGTGGGAACGATCACGGCCTGACCGGCGGCCACAAGGCGTGGTGGCGGCCAAGCCGCACGGTGGCCTTCCCCGGCACGCGCAGCGAACCGATCACGCTTTACTCCGTGTCAC
Organism: Verrucomicrobia bacterium UBA6775; assembly: GCA_002453165.1. Taxonomy (GTDB): domain Bacteria; phylum Verrucomicrobiota; class Verrucomicrobiia; order Limisphaerales; family UBA1096; genus UBA1096. The sequence goes on along the minus strand of DKGH01000003.1, from coordinate 12,855 downwards.
GAAACGGCGACAGCCGCTGGCTCGCGGTTTATGACTCGTACCCGGAACCGAGCGTCTCCGAGTGCGAGGTCATCCTGAAGAAAAACGAGATCATTCGGCCGGACGCCACGCGGCTGATCCGCACTCGCCCGGGCTGGAGCGGCAACGCCAACGCCACCCGCGAGGGTGTGCCCGGGTTTGCGCTGAACTGGCTCGAACTGGAGGGACCGCTGCAGGACGAATGGCCGCCGGCGAGCTTCACGGCCGTGGCCGGGGACATGCCGTACAAGCTGGAGGGCGGCGTCAAGCTGGTGCCGGAGGATGCCGCACTCGACGCCCGCAAGCTGCTTCTCGACTTCATGAAGCGCATGTACCGCCGCCCGGTCGACGACGCGGAGGCGGAGGCGTACCTCGCGATTTTCGAGCGCAGCCAGGCGCTTGGCCGGGATTTCACCGACTCGATCATCGCCGCCTGTGCAACGATTCTTTGTTCGTCCGATTTTCTGTATCTCGACGCCGAGCCGGGCCCGCTTGGCCAACGGCAGCTCGCCTCGCGGCTTTCGTTTTTTTTGTGGAACAGCCCGCCCGACAAGGCGCTCGCGCAGACCAAGCGCTTGGCCAAGCCGAAGCGACTGCGGCGGCAGGTCGACCGCATGCTCGACGATCCCCGGGCGGCGCGGTTTGTGGACTCGTTCCTCGACTACTGGCTCGACCTCCGCGACATCCTCGCCAACGCACCGGACGCAATCCTTTACCCGGACTATTACCTCGACGACGAGCTGACCGAGGCGTCCGTTTTTGAAACGCGCGCATTTTTCACTGAGCTGATTGCGAAGGATCTGCCTGCGCGGAACGTGGTCGACTCCGACTTCATTTTCGCCAACGAGCGCCTGGCCAAGCTCTATGGGCTGGAGCCGTTCGAGGGCATCAAGCTGCGGAAAGTCGCACTGCCAAAGGACTCGCCACGGGGCGGCCTAATGACACAGGCCAGTGTGCTGCGCGTGACGGCCAACGGCACCACGACCTCGCCGGTCGTGCGTGGCGCCTGGGTGATGGAGCGCATCATGGGCCTGCACATCCCGCCGCCGCCGTCCGGCGTCGAGGCGATCACGCCGGACACCCGCGGCGCGACGACCATCCGCGAGCAGCTCGACAAACATCGCGAGGTCGAGTCGTGCGCCGGCTGCCATCGCAAGTTCGACCCGGTCGGTTTTGCGCTGGAAAGTTTCGACGTGTCCGGGGGTCGGCGCGAACGCTACCGCTCGCTGGGTGAGGAGGGCGATCGTGTGAAGGGGTTCGGGAAAAACGGACACGCCTTCAAGTTCCGACTGGCCAAGCCGATCGACTCCGCCGGGGAACTGGAGGACGAACGTGCATTCGAGGACATCAACCAGCTAAAACAACTGCTGCTGAAAGACGAGCGTGCGATCGCTCGCAACTTGTTGCATCAATTCATCGTCTACGCGACTGGAGCGCCGGTGTCGTTTGGTGACCGCAAAACCGTCGAGGCAATTCTCGACCAATGCGAGGACAACGACTACGGGGTTCGCTCACTCATTCATGCTCTCGTCCAAAGTGAACTTTTCCGTCACAAATGAAGTCGGAACCGGCATTGCATCCGCAGCGCAGGCCGGTACTATTCGCCCAACCATGAAGGGACCTCACATCGCCGACCGCCGCACGCTGAGCCGCCGCACTTTTCTGCGCGGAGCTGGCGTGGCCATGGCTCTGCCGTTGCTGGAGTCGATGACACCGGTGTTCGCGCGCACCCGGCAACCGGAGACGCCAAGGCGAATGCTGGCCGTCTGCAATAATCTCGGCCTGTTGCCGGACCGGTTTTTCCCGAAAAACAGCGGGCGCGACTACGAGCTGTCGCCCTACCTCACTGAGTTGAAGCAGTACCGCGATGACTTCACTGTCTTGAGCGGTGTCTCGCATCCCGGCGTGGACGGGTCACACTCATCGGACGTGTCGTTCCTCACTTGTGCCCCACACCCCGGTGGTGGTGGCTTTCGCAACTCCATTTCCGTCGATCAATTTATCGCCGCGAAAATCGGTCATCTCACCCGGTTTCCGTCGCTGACGCTTGGCGTTAACGCGAGCGTTGGCCAGCGCAGCCTATCGTGGACCGATGCCGGCGTGCTGATCCCATGCGAAAACCGCGCCTCATCGGTTTACCGCAGACTGTTCCTGCAGGGTTCCGAGGAGGAGATCGAGCGGCAGGTGCGCAAACTTCAACTCGGCGAAAGCATCATGGACACCCTCGAGCAGGAGTCGAAGGCGTTGACGCGCCGGCTCAGCGCCGCCGACCGCGACCGGCTCGATCAGTACACGACGGCCGTCCGGGAGGCCGAGCGACGCCTCGTCATGGCCCGCGCTTGGGAACGCAAGCCCAAACCGACCCCACCGATGGGCATGCCGTCCGACCCGTCCAACCGCAACGCCTTCATGCAGATGACCCGGCTGATGTACCAGATGGCGCGGCTGGCGTTCCAGACCGACTCCACCCGTTGCGTCACCCTGTTGATGGATGGCAACAATTCGCCCGCGATCAAGGTCGCCGGCACGAAGATCACCGACGGCTACCACAACCTGTCGCACCACGGCATGAACAAGGATAAGCTCACGCAGCTCGACGCCATCGACCGTGAGCAGATGAAACTTCTCGGTGAATTGATCCGTGACCTGAAAAGCGTTGAGGAGGCCGAAGGCAACCTGCTGAAAAACACCTTTGTGATGTACGGCAGCAACTTCGGCGATGCCAACAAGCACACCACGACCAACATGCCGGTGCTCGTCGCGGGCGGGCGGTTAAAGCACGGCCAGCACTTGGCCTTCGACCGAACCAACAACTATCCCCTGCCCAACCTCTTTGTCAGCATGATGCAAAGTATGGGTTTGCCGGTGGACAAATTCGCCACCAGCACCGGCACTATGCGGGGCTTGCTTCCGGCCTAAACCAAGCGCTTGGCCAAGCGGCATTTAGGTTTGCCCTCCAGTCCCGGGCGGGTAAGGGTTTGGTCGAACCCACAACTGAAATGTTTCTTATGAGCAAAAAAATCATCGTTGGGGCACTGCTGGGAGGGTTGGTGCTTTGCTTTGCGGTGTTCGGCATCATCATTGGCGTGCTGCCCAACTTAAACTGGTGGGGATATAGCTGGCACTACATTGGTGGACAAATCGGTGAGCTGGCGATCGGCTGGACACTGATCGGATTGGTTCTGGCCAAGGTCATGAGCAACACAGAGCCGTGCCCCACCCCAGCAACGAATGACTGAGCTGCGCTTGGCCAAGCGCGATCGTCGCGCCTTTACCCTGATCGAGTTGCTGGTGGTGATCGCCATCATCGCGATCCTCGCCGGGCTGTTGCTCCCGGCATTGGCACGTGCCAAGGGGAAGGCCACGGGGATCAGCTGCATGAACAATCTCCGGCAGATGAGTTTCTCTTGGACAATGTACACAGACGACAACGATGGTCATCTGGTGCCGAACGCCATCTTCGCCACTCGAAAAAATTCCTGGGTACAGGGTTGGCTGAACTACTCACAGTCCGTTCCGGATAACACCAACACGGTCTACCTTATGCAAAGCCATCTTTGGCCGTACCACAAGAGTCTCGGAATCTGGAAATGCCCGGCAGACAAAAGCACTTCGCGCCACGGTAGGCGTGAGTTGCCGCGCGTCCGCAGCATCGCGATGAATGGATTCCTCAACCCGCCCGGGCTGCAGCAGTGGCAGGCCGGCTACCGGCCAATGCGCAAGCTCTCGGACGCCGCCGGAAAACCGATGAGCGAGATTTACGTCGTGCTCGACCAGCGCGAGGACCGAATCAACAACGGCTACTTTGCAGTGGACATGAACGGCTACAATCCGCGCAATCCGAATGCCACGCGCTGGGTCGATTACCCGGCTCATTACCACAACAACGCCGGCGGAGTGACGCTGGCGGATGGCCATGCGGTGATCAAAAAATGGGTCGACCGACGCACCTCGGTACCAATTCGCAAGGGCGTCAGCATCCCGATCTTCGTCTCCTCCCCCAAGAACGCCGATATCCTCTGGCTACAGCACCGCTCCGCTCCGCCCAAGCCAAGCCGTCGCTGACCACGCTAGGCCAAGCGCAAAACAGACTCGTTTCGACCGGCCAACTGTGGCTCAATCCGCGCAGACACTGTTCCTGAGCGTGAGATTACTATCCATTTTTTCGATATGGTTGACCGGGGCCGTAACGTTCGCCGCGGAGTCCTCGTTGAAACTGACAAAGGACGATGTCGTGGTGTTCCTCGGCGGCACGGACATGGTGCGCGCGCAGCGCAGCGGCCATCTCGAGACGCTGCTCACGGCGAATTTCAAAAACGACCTCCCAAAATTTCGCGACATGTCATGGGAGGGCGACACGGTGTTCGCGCTGGGCACTGAGATCGACCGTTGGCGCAGCGGCGGTTTTCGCGGTATCAAGGGGCTGGGCAACCTCGAGACACAGTTGGCCACCGTCAAGGCCACGGTGGTGATCGTTCAGCTTGGCAAAAACGAGGCGTTCGCCGGTGGCGAGGGAGTCGAGGCATTCATTGAGGGAAGCAACAAATTGTTCGGTAGGCTGCGCGGAGAGGATCGACAATTGATCGTCCTCTCGCCGTCGCCGTTTGAAGAAGCCGACGACCCACTCTACCCCGACCTGCGTAATCGCAATGATGATCTTCGGCGCTATGTGAACGCGCTTCGTGTCGCGGCCGAAAACCACGAGGCAATATTCGTGGACCTGTTCACCGATGCTAGGAAGACTTTCACCAAAAACGGCCTGCACGTGGCGCCGAAAAATCAAGCGGCATTTGCCCTGCACATCGGAGCCGCGCTTGGGATCGAGCGTGCCAACGGGTTCGAGAGGCTCGACGACCTGCGAACCTCGGTGCGCGAGAAACATCGGCTATGGTTCGACTACTGGCGGCCGGCCAACTGGAAGTGCCTGTTTGGCGACGACAACCGGCGCGTGTTCAGCATCGGCAACCAAAAGAACGTTCCCAGTATTCGCGATGAGCGTGAAAAGATTCCCGCGCTGATTGATGCCGCGGAAGAAAACGTGGCCGCCGTGGCCAAGGGCTTGGCCAAGCCAAGAATTGCCACTCAGATTCCGTTGCCGCCCCCCACCCCAGCCGTCTCACCGGCAGAGGAGTTGAAGGAGTTTCAGCCGGCTGACGGCTTTGAGGTAAACCTGTTTGCCTCGGAAAAACTCGGCGTGGAAAATCCACTGACCATGCGCTGGGATGCCGAGGGGCGTATGTACGTGGCCTGCACATGGACGTATCCGCACCTGAAACCGGGCGAGATTCCCAACGACAAAATCATCCTGCTCACCGACACTGATGGCGACGGCCAGGCGGATCGCTCGACCGTTTTTGCCGATGGACTAAACATCCCGACCGGGCTCGAGACAGCCAACGGCGGGGTGTACGTCGGGCAATCAACCGACCTGCTTTTTCTGCGTGACACGGACGGGGACGGCGTGGCGGACGAACGCAAGCTGGTGCTCAGCGGTTTCGGCACCGGCGACACGCACCAGGCGATGAACTCGTTCACGTGGAGCCCGGATGGCGAGCTGTTTTTCTGCCAGGGCGATGGCATCGAATCGCGCGTGGAAACGCCATGGGGCGTGTCGTCGCTGTATCAGGCCGGCGTGTATCGGCTGCGGCCGGGCCGGCTGGAGCTGCACGGATTGCTGGACGATTTTATGGGGCCGGGCAATCCGTGGGGCGTGGTGTTCGATGACTGGGGCCAGTCGCTCGTGGTCGACGGAGCCGGCGGGGTGACCTACCTGACCCCTGCCTCCATCCCAGCTAAGCACCGGCTGCGACTCGGCCGCATCGGCAACCCGGGCGGCTACTGCGGCGTCGAAATGATCAACGGCCGCAACATGCCGGAGTCGATGCGCGGCCAGTTCGCGATCAACGATTTCAAGTCCAACACCGTGAAGCGTTTTTCGCTGCGGCCGGAGGGTTCCGGCTTCAAGCTCGACTGGCGGGATCCGGTGCTCAAGTCCAGCCACCGCAAGTTTCGCCCGGTCGACATTCGCATGGGGCCGGATGGCGCGATCTATGTCGCCGATTTTTACAACAACGTCATCTGCCATCAGGACGACTACTTCCGCGATCCGACGCGAGATTTGCACCACGGCCGAATCTGGCGGGTGACCTACAAGAAAAACCCGCTAGCGCCCAAGCCGACATTCGCCAAGGCGTCCACCGGCCAGTTGCTTGACAAACTCAAGGCGCCCGAGCGCTGGACCCGGCAGCAGGCTAAATTTGAACTCAGTAAACGCTACGGCTCACTCGTGCGCGACATGGCCGACCGTTGGATTCGCCGTATGGATGCCGACGAGCCGAATTACAGCCGCAATCTGCTCGAGGCACTTGCACTGTGCGCAACCGCCGAGGCGGTCAGCCCGCAACTGCTCGAGCGCGCACTGGCATCGGACGATCATCGTGTCCGCGCCTTCGCGGCACGACTTGCCAGTCGCTGGCAAGATCGACTGGCGAACACGCACGAGTTGCTCGAATTAGCCGCAAACGATGCCCACCCGCAGGTGCGTCTCGAGGCAATTCTCTCCTGCGGTCAGGTGCCACAGGCTGGGGTAATCAAGCTGGCTGGCCAAGCGGTCTCGCGGCATTCGCGGGACAAATGGATCGACTACGCCTTCACGCAGGCGGTGCGCCATCAGGAGCGCCGCTGGATGGCCGGGCTGACCGAGGGCACGCTAGACTTCGCCGAGGACACCGGCTCGATGCTTGCCGTGCTCGAGAAAGGCGGCTCCAAACAGATGCTCTCCCGCCTGATGAACCTGGCCAAGTCGGAGGAAATCAGCGCCAACGGGTTGCCCGGGATTTACAGGGGCATCGCCTCGCTCGGTGGCCCGGCAGAGTTGCGGCAGATTTTTGAACCGGGCTTCCATCTTTCGACGGCCAGTCAGGCGGCGGCGTGGGAGGCACTCGCTGCGTCCAGCCGCGACGAAAAACCGGAGGGCGACCTGCAGGTCATTTTGAACGCCGCGCTGGAGGGCACAAACGAACGGCTACGGGTGCAAGCGCTTGGCCTGATCTCGCGCTGGAGGGTCGCCGAGTTGCAGGACGCCACGGCAACAATCGCGTTCACGGATGGCAAAGCACAAGCCACGCGTCTGGCTGCCGTGCGCACCTTGGGCGCATTGGGCGCGGACGAAACCAAGCGCTTGGCCAAGCTGATCGGCAGCGATGCCCCGGCCGGGCTGCGGATCGCCGGGCTGGAAAGTCTCGCCCGCTTGGACCTGCCTGAAGCCGCCGCGCTTGGCGCCGGCATGATTGCCGGAGGTCAGACGGTCGATGAAGTGTTGCAGACATTCCTCAATCGCGAAGCAGGTGGCGACGCCCTGACCAAGGCCTTGGCCAAGGCACGGATCGGCAAGGCACCCGCTGCGACAGCACTGGCCAGGCTGCAATCGATCGGCAGCAGTGAGGCCAGACTGATGGAGTATCTCGGCAAGTTGGCCGGCGTGAAAAACAGCGTGCCGACCTATTCCGCGGGGTACGTCTCCAGCTTGGCCAAGGCGGCAGCCGGGGCGGATGCTGCGAACGGCAAGTTGATGTTTACAGCCGCGGGCTGCATTACCTGTCACAGGGTCGACGCTGCCAACAATACCGGCATTCCGTTCATCGGGCCGGAACTGGAGACAATCGGCAACACCCTTAGCACGGAGCGGATCATCGAGGAAACACTCTGGCCGGGCCGCCATGTGAAGGAGGGCTTCAGCCTGCTGCAGGTGAAAACAAAAAACGGCAATGTGCATCAGGGTTACGAGCAACGCTCTCGCGCGAAGGACGTCATCCTCCGGCCGTTGACACAGGCCACGACCATCACCATCCCGCACGGGGAGATTCGGGAGCAAACTGAGCTGGGCTCCGCCATGCCGGCCGGGTTGACCGCCAACCTCAGTCGGCAACAGCTCGCCGACCTGATCCGGTACCTGGCCGAACAGGGCCGCAACTAGACGACGATGCTGGCTGA
>DKGH01000003.1:0-4448 GCA_002453165.1 Verrucomicrobia bacterium UBA6775 | reverse complement strand
CGGGGTTTTACTTTCGCAAACGCAGCGCCTCGGTGGAGGGATTCACGGTGGCCAACCGCTCGCTGCCCGGCTGGGTCTGCGGCCTCTCCATCTTCGGTACGTACCTCAGCAGCAACACCTTCATCGGCGTTCCGGGCAAAGCGTACGGCGAAAACTGGAACGGCTTCGTATTCAGCCTCTCGCTGCCGATCTCAGCTTACATCGCGGTCAAATGGTTTGTGCCGTTTTACCGAAAGAATGCCGGCCTTTCCGCCTACGAGCATCTCGAAAAACGGTTTGGCCCATGGGCGCGCATGTACGCAGTCGCCTGCTATTTGCTCACGCAAATCTCTCGCGTCGGCACGATCATGTTCGGCGTGGCCGTGGGCCTGAGCGCGTTGACCGGCTGGGAGCTGGAAACGATCATCATCGTTTCTGGCATAGCGGTGACGCTTTACACCCTGCTCGGCGGCATCGAGGCGGTCATCTGGACCGATGCCATCCAAAGCGTCATCCTCACGCTGGGGGCGATTTTCGTGGTGGTGCTGATCCTCACCGGCATGCCGGAGGGAGCAGGGCAGGCACTCACACTCGCGAACGAGGCAGAAAAATTCAGCCTTGGCGACATGGGCCTGAGCTTCGCCAGCTCCACCGTCTGGGTGATGCTGCTGTACGGCATTTTCATCAACCTGACGAACTTCGGCATCGACCAGAATTTCGTGCAGCGCTACCACGCGGCCGACTCCGAAAAAGCCGCCGGCCGCTCGGTCTGGATGGGCGCGCTGCTCTACATGCCGGTGGCTCTGATGTTTTTCTTCATCGGCTCGATTTTGTTTTCCTATTATCAGGAACATCCGGCGCTGCTCGAGGATGTGCGCTTGGCCAAGGCGACCGAGCTGATCGCAGAGCAGTCACCCGGCTTGGCCAAGGGCTCCCCGGAGGCAGCCGCCGAGGCCAAGCGCTTGGCCGCAGCCATGGAACCGACCGACTACAACGACAATGTGCTGCCGCACTTCATCGCCAACCGCATCCCAGCCGGCCTGGCCGGGCTGTTGATCGCCGCTCTGTTCGCAGCCGCCATGAGCAGCATCGACACCAGCCTCAATAGTTCGTCCACCATCGCGCTGCAGGATTTTTATCGGCGCTGGTTCCGGCCAGGCGCAACCGAGGCGGAGAGCCTGCGTTTCCTCCGCATCATGACCGTGGTGTTCGGGTTGATCGGCACAAGTGTCGCCCTCGCGATGATGGGCGTGAAGAGCATCCTCGACGCGTGGTGGAAAATCAGCGGCGTGTTCGCCGGAGGCATGCTGGGGCTTTTCCTGCTGGGCTTCATCAGCCGCCGGGCCACCAACGCCGGGGCCGCCCTGGGCGCGACGATCGGCGTGCTGGTGATCCTGTGGATGACTTTTTCACCCAATTGGAGTGGAATTGACGGCAAGATTAATGTTCTTGAAATGTCCAAAAAATTAGTCGGAACGAATACAAAATTCGAGGATCAGCTAAAAGTTGATGAATTAGTTGATATAGATGGATATAAATATAAAATTGTGTCGATAGAATCCCAATCTCAGTTAACGGTGGATAAAATCGTTTCAAAAGATAGTCCAATCAGTAATGCTACAATTTACCGGGTTACGAACTTGTACTGGTTCCGCAGCCCGTTTCACTCCAACATGATCACCGTCATCGGCACCCTCTCCATCTTCCTCGTGGGGCTGGGCGCCTCGCGGATTCTTGGCCGCAAGCGCGGTTAATCTTGCAACCGTCCCGCCCCGCCAGCAGACTACCGCGTTCGAACGATGGCTGATTTTCCAAACGAAATTCGGATCAACCCCCAGGCGCTGAACAAGATGATTCTTGGCGGTATCGGCGTGGTGCTTATCGCGCTGGCGGTCCTGACAAGTTTTTACAAGGTCAACCCGCAGGAGCACGCCGTGGTGCTGCGGTTGGGCAAAGTCCACGGCGACGTCGTGACGGACGAGGGGCTGCATTTCAAATTGCCGTTCGGGATCGACAAGGTGCACCTCGTCGAGGTGACGACCGTGCGCAAGGAGGAATTCGGGTTCAACACGGTCGAGGTCCGGCCACAACGCGGCACCCGCTACGCGCCGCGCCAGGGCGGGGGCGCCTCGCTCATCGTCACCGGCGACCTGAACGTGGCTGACGTCCAGTGGGCCACGCAGTACCTCGTCGACGATGCTTACGATTTCCTGTTCCGGGTTCGAGATCCGATTTTCACATTCCGCGCGATGAACGAGGCAGTCATGCGTGAGGTGATCGGTGATCGCACGATCGATGAAGTCCTGACCACCGGCCGCGAGGAGCTTCAGCTCGAGGTGGAGGAACAACTCCGGGTGATGGTCGATCAGTACAAGCTCGGCATCAAACTGGACAAGGTCATCCTGCAAAACGTGTTCCCGCCAAAGGAAGTGATCCCCTCGTGGACCGACGTCAATCAGGCACAGCAGGAGCGCGAACAAAAAATCAACACCGCCGAGTCGGAAAAAAACAAGGTCATCCCGAAGGCCGAGGGTGACGCCCTGCGCATTGTCGAGGAGGCCAACGGCTACGCCGAAGAACGCGTCAATATGGCCCAGGGCGAAGCCGACGCATTTAAAAAGGTTTTTGCCTCATACCAGCAGGCGCCGGAGGTCACACGCAAACGAATCTTCCTTGAAACCATGGGGAAAATACTCGCCAGCGGCCCCAAGAAAATTGTCATGGACGAGGAAGCCAAGGGCCTGCTTCCACTGCTTAACATCAACCCGGAAGGCAAATAATGTTGAAACAATTCTCATCCGTCATCATCGGGCTTAGTGCCTTCGTCCTTGTCATTCTGGTTTCTTCCTCGATTTACATCGTCGACGAAACCAAGCAGGTGTTCGTGACCCGGTTTGGCAAAATCATCGGCAACCCGATCAACTCCAAGGCCGATGGTGAAAGCGAAGCCGGGCTCTATTTCCGCGTCCCGTTTATCGATCAGATTCACTCCTTTGAAAAGCGTTACCTCGAGTGGGACGGCGACGACGAGGAGGTGGCCACGCGCAGCAAGGTAATGATCGAAATCAACACCTACGCCCGCTGGCGGATCAATGACGCCAGGATATTCTACAAGGCGGTCCGAAACGAGGATCAAGCCAAGACCCGCCTCGATGACCTACTCGACGGTGCCGCCCGCACCGTGATTGCCGCACACGACCTTGTGGAGGTCATCCGCTCAACCCAACGTGAAGCCGCTCAACCTGTCACCGAGAATTCAGATGAAACCCAGACTCAGCTGGAACCATTTACCAAGGGCCGCTCAGCGCTGGCACAGGAGGTCATCGAAAGCGTTAAGGGTAAACTGAACTCAGAGTTCGGCATCGAACTACTCGATTTTCGATTTAAAAGAATCAACTACACCGATCTGGTACGACAGGATATTTTCAAGCGCATGATCACCGAGCGCACCCGCGTTGCCTCCAAGTTTCGGTCAGAGGGCGACGGCCAAGCGGCAAAAATCAAAGGTCAACAGGAACGCGAACTGAAAACCATCCAGTCGAAGGCCTACCTGCAGCAGCAACAAATCCGTGGTGAAGCAGACGCCAAGGCGGTCGCCATCTACGCCGAGGCATACAACCAAAGCCCCGACTCCCGCGAATTTTATGAATTCCTGAAAACCATGGAGACCTACGAAACCACCCTCTCCGGACAAGACACTCTCATCCTCTCCACCGACTCGGACTTCTTTCGATTCATGAAGCAGTCCAACCCTAACAAGGACTAAACCAAGCGCTTGGCCAAGCGGGGGAAAATTCGGAGTGCGCCGGCAGATGAAGCGGCAACGGCACTTTCTCAGTTAATGTGTTGTTTATGCGCAATTATTAGTTGAGTTAGATTCTGTGAATTAGGCACTTAGAACTTTCAAAACCAATCAACCTCTTAATGAAGCCGTGTCGCGCTTCGCTTACCGCCGCTATCGAGTGTGTTCTTGATCAAGCGCCCCCCTTGGGATTCCTCCGCTTGACTTTGCTTGGCAGTGCGAGAGCATCCGCCCGAAGCAATACACAGCCATGAGCACACGAACCATTGCCGGACAGGCCCTGCTCCCCGAGGTGGAGGCGTTTCTCTCCAAGGAAATCCACGGAGCCGTGATCAGCGGCCAGGAGGTGTTCGCCTCCAACGGTGACACCTTCGACACCCACGACCCCGGTTCCGGCGAAAAACTGGCCACCGTGGCCAACATGCAGCCGGACGATGTCGAGCGCGCCGTCGCGGCGGCGCAGGAGGCATTCGACAAGGCCGACTGGGCGCGGCTGCCCGCCAACGAACGAGGCGTACTCCTCATGCGCCTCGCCGACACGGTCGAGCAGCACAAACTCATCATCACTCAAATCGAGTCGCTTGACTGCGGCAAGATCGCGGCGCAGGCCGAGGATGACGTCCAAAACTTCATCGACACAGTTCGCTACTTTTGCAACCTCGCACAG
>DKGH01000076.1 GCA_002453165.1 Verrucomicrobia bacterium UBA6775 | reverse complement strand
CGGCCTCCGCCCTTGCCGCGGGTGGACATGCCAAAGGAATATCCCCGGCCCACGGCACCGCCACGGAAGCGTGGCATGCCACCGCGTTTTCCGTCATCAAACAGCGCGGTGTACTTGTAGTCGAAGTCGTCCATTTTCTCGCGTTTGATTTTTTTGCCAATGAATCGCTCGATCGCCTCCATGTGTTGTCGATCCTCGGCTACCATGATGGTGAAGGCATCGCCGCTTGCCGCCGCACGGCCGGTGCGCCCGATGCGGTGTACGTAGTCCTCCGGGTGTTGCGGCACGTCGTAGTTTACCACGTGACTAACGTTGGCAATGTCCAGTCCGCGTGAGGCGATGTCTGTCGCCACGAGCACTTCGTATTTGCCATCGCGGAAGCCCTTTAGTGACCGCTCCCTCTCGGCCTGCGTGCGGTTGGAGTGGAGAATAGCCACCGAGTGGTTTTCCTTTTTGAGCAGTCGACCGACCTTGTCTGCGCCTACTTTTGTGCGGCAAAAGACAATCACCGAGTCGAAGTCCACCTTGCCCAATAGCTTCAGTACCAGCTCATCTTTTTGATCGAATGCCACCGGGTAAACCGCGTGCGAAATCGTGTCGGCCACGGAGCGGCGCATCCCGATCTCCACCGTCTCCGGATCTTTCATCGCCCATTGGATGAGCGTCTCGATGATCGGCGGGATGGTCGCGGAGAAAAGCGAGGTGTGCCGTTTGTCCGGGCATTTCTGGATGATCTTTTTGACGTCCGGCATGAAGCCCATGTCCAGCATCCGGTCTGCTTCGTCGAGCACGAGATACTCCAAGTGCTTGAGCGTGGTGTTGCGTTGCGAGAGGTGGTCGAGCAGTCGGCCGGGCGTGGCCACGATGATGTCCGTCCCGGTCTGGAGGGCATCCGTCTGTTTGCCATACTTGACGCCGCCGTAGAGCACCGTGGTTCGGAGTTTCGAATAACGGGAGAAATCGCGGAATGCCGTCTCGACCTGCGAGGCCAGTTCCCGGGTTGGCTCAAGGATCAGGGCTCGGGGTTGGTCGCCCGGCTTATCGAGCTTGGTCAGGATGGGCAAACCAAACGCCGCCGTTTTGCCGGTGCCGGTTTGTGCGCTTCCGATCACGTCTCGGCCTTCGAGGATTAGCGGGATGCCGCGGAGCTGAATCGGCGTCGGATCTTCATAACCCATCGCACGAATCCCCTTGAGAACGGTGTCGGAAAGTCCCAGTGAATTGAAGGACATGGCGGGGATGAGTAACAGAAACATCACTGCGATGAAACGCAAAACCGCCTCCGCTTGGCCAAGCGCTTGGTTTTGATGGTAATTGAGGATCAAAAAAAAACTGAAAAAACCGCTTGCATAATATTTTTAACGCAATACTTTTTTCGTTAGCCGAGCAACAAACCGCCGAACTCATTGATAGGCAATGGTTTGTGAATATAAATTTGGGCGTGTGTCATAACGGTTGCGGTTTAGTGCACGTCCGAAAATAAGCTTAATGCTTATTGCTCATAGATGGTCCCGGTTGTGAAAACAGCCGGGACCATTCTCTTTTCAAACCAAGCGCTTGGCCAAGCGCGGCGCCGGGGCTACAACGCCCGCGTGGATTTGGCACAGGACCACAATCGGCGAGTCTGGGACGAGCGAGTTCAGCAGGGGCGACTGCACACGCGTACGGCGCGCGATAAGGAGTTCGAGAATCCGTTAAAGGCGATCAATGGGCGCGGCTGGATCACGGGCGGGCTCGAAGGCAAACAGGTGCTTTGCCTTGCGGGCGGCGGCGGGTTGCAGGCGCCGCTGTACGCTGCAGCGGGTGCGGTGGTCACGGTGGTGGACATCAGCCCGGAGATGATCGAGCAGGACAAACGCGTGGCCAACGAGCGCGGCTTGAAGTTGACTGCGCTCGTTGGGTCGATGGACGACCTCTCGATGCTGGCCAACGCCTCGTTTGACTTGGTCAGTCAGCCGGTCAGCACCTGTTATGTTCCAAACTTGGCCAAGGTGTACGATGAAATTACTCGAGTGCTGAGGGTGGGGGGGCAATATTTGAGCCAGCATAAGCAACCGACGAACCTGCAGGCGGCACCGACGCCGTTCCCGAGCGGCTACGCGGTCACGCAAAGTTATTATGATAAGGGACCGCTGCCGCCGTTGCAGGGAGACTTTGAGCATCGCGAGAAGGGGGCGCTGGAGTTCGTGCATCGCTGGGAGGAACTGATCGGCGGGCTGTGCCGGGCGGGCTTCGTGATCGAGGACTTGGCGGAACCGAACCACGGCAACGCCGGGGCCGAGCCGGGTAGCTTTCGGCACCGCAGCCACTACGTGCCGCCCTACGTGGCGATCAAGGCCCGGCGCGTGGACATGCCCGCGCTTGGCCAAGCGCGGGCGACCGGGATACTCATCCCCTGAATCTGCTTGAGCGCAGCCGGCCGCCGGCGGTAGCGTGCAGCGCATGATCTTTCGCACTGCACTCCTCGCGATGACTGGCATGCTTGTTGCCTGTTCCTCCCCGACCATCAGCCTCGCGCCGGAGGCGGAATTCTCCGCCGACTGGGCCAAGTTTGAAAGTATCGCGGAGCGCCACGACTCGATCGTTTCGCTGCCACCGTTCGAGCGCTCGCCACAGGCCTCGCTGGACGCGGTGGACGCCGCTATCGAGGCGGCCAACGCCAAGCTCGACGCCATCGGCAAAATCAAACCACGGGAGGTGACGTTTGAGAACACCATCGGCGCGCTGGACGACATGTCGTTTGAGGTGTCGCTGGTGGCCAACCGCACCTACATGCTCAAGGAAACCAGCGAGAATGCCGAGCACCGGGCCAAGGCGACTGAGGCCATCAAAAAAGTGGACGAGTGGGCTGTCGGGCTGGATTACCGTGAGGATGTCTACCGCGCTGTGAAGGCTTATGCCGACTCCAAGCCAAGCTTGAAGGGAGAGGGCAAGCGGATGCTCGAGCAGACGCTGCGCGACTATCGCCGAGCCGGTTTGCACTTGGCCAAGGCCGAGCGTGATGAGGTCGAGGCGCTTCGCAAGGAACTCTCCGCGGCTACAACGGAATTTCGCACCAACATCACCAATGCCAAAAAATCACTTAAGTTCACCAAGGCTGAGCTCGAGGGGTTGCCGGAGTCGTTCCTCGAGCAGGTCAAAACCGGCGACGACGAGTACACGCTGCAGGCCAATGTGACGTTTCATTATCTCAACATTTTGCGCAGCGCGAAGGTGGAGCAGACGCGCATTCGTTTTTCCGCTGAGCGACTGGTGCTGGCCAGCGACAAGAATGTTCCGCTGCTGAAAAAGGTGCTGCAACTCCGCGCTGTGATCGCCAACAAACTCGGCTACGAGACGTGGGCCGATTACCGCTGCGAGGTCAAGATGGCCGGCGACGGTAAGACTGCGAGCGACTTTTTGATGAACCTCAAGCGCGGCCTCGAGCCGAAGTGGAAGGCCGAGATGGAGGAGTTCACCAAGATAAAACAGGCGGAGACCGGCGACCCGAATGCCATTGTCCACATGTGGGATATTTTTTATTACGAGAATCTCTACAAGAAGGAGAAGTTCTCCGTCGATGCCGAGCAGTTGCGCGTGTTTTTCCCGTACGAGCAGACGTTGCAGGGCATGTTCCGGGTGTACGAGGATATCTTTCGCCTGAAGATCGTCGAGGCCAAGCCGGACTACAAGTGGAACGAAAAGGTCACGCTGCACCTAGTTTACGACTCACTGTCGGGCGAGCCGCTTGGCGCGTTGTACCTCGACATGTTTCCGCGCGAGGGCAAGTTTAATCACTTCGCGATGTTCCCGCTCATCTCCGGCAAGCGACTGCCCAGTGGCCATTATCAGCGGCCCACTGTGGCGCTCATCTGCAATTTCCCGACACCGGGCAAGAACAAGCCCTCGCTGCTCTCGCACGACAATGTCGAGACGCTGTTCCATGAGTTTGGCCATGCGCTACACGGTATTTTGACTCGCACAAAATTCAGCCGCTTCGCCGGTACGAGTGTGCCGCGTGACTTCGTCGAGGCGCCGTCGCAGATGCTCGAAAACTGGATCTGGGACAAAACCGTGCTCGATGCGTTCGCAGCGGACTACCGCGATTCATCCGTTAAGATCCCGCAATCCGTTCTCGATAAACTGCAGGAGGCCAAGAAGGCGACCATCGCGCGGCACTATCGCCGCCAACTCTCGTATGGGTTGGTCGATCTTGGCCTGCACACGTTGAGTGTGGACGAGGCCAACGCCCTCGACCCGGTTGAATTGTCACACCAGATCACCGAGGACGTTTATATGAAGCCGCAGGACAATACCTCGTTCGTCGGCTACTTTGGTCACCTGATGGGCTACGATGCAGGCTACTACGGCTACGCCTGGGCGGATGCCATCTCTGCGGACATGGCCACAGTCTTCGAGATGGCTCCGAATCGGTACTACGACAAAAAGGCGGGCATGCGTCTGCGCCGCGAGATTTACGAGGTCGGCGACTCCCGCGACGTCAACGAGTCGATCGAGAAATTCCTCGGCCGCCCCCGCTCCCTCAAGCCCTTCCTGAACGACTTGGGCATCGCCGAATAAAGCCGCTTGGCCAAGCGCCAACACTGGCGGGGCCAGCCTGTGAGTCCGCTTGGTTTTGACTCATCAGGGATTCGCCCGCCAACCCTTCCGCTTGGCCAAGGTGTGTTGTCGCTGGTCGTAGTTGCTGCGGTTGTTCGTTTACTCGTCTTGAGCAGTTCCAATCGAGAATGAGAATTTTTTTCAGTTTGTGAACAATAAAACCATCGTGATTCCTGCTAAATCGGGGATTCGCCGGACTGGTGTGGGTTAAAAATTAACATCGAATTAAATAAAAATCTTTCAACAATCCATTTTTGCCATACAATTGTTTTGTCCAAATATGAAAATACCATGTCCAAGTTGTCATCAGCGTCTGGACATCCCGGCTGAATTGGCTGGCCAGACGATCCAATGCCCGGCCTGTAATGGAAGTGTCCCTGTTCCTCCGATCGCAACGGCACCTCCTCCACTGCTAAACGAGGGTCCTTCAGTTGCACCTCCGCCTCCGTTGACGCAATCGCCCCCGCCGCCACTGCGGAAAAAAGCCCGCCCAACAGGATCTTCCAAGAACTTCTTTTTGATACCCTGGCCATATGCATTGTTGATCATGGTTGCGGTGTGTGTTTTGCCATTTGTGGGAGAAATTAGCAGTCTCATTTCTGGACATTCAGAGTTTAAGGAAAGAGTGGCTATTTTCTTGGCAGTCGAAGATGGAGATCTTGAAGCCGTCCGCGAGGCGTTAGAGGAAGGGGCGGACGTCAACAGCAGGGTGGGGGTTATTACCGAGTATGAAGGATCTAATAAATATAGTTTTAAGGAAGGTGATAACACTCCGCTACATTGGGCTGTTAACGAAGAAGTCAATTATCAAATCGTTGAATTACTCATTGAAAAGGGAGCGGATGTAAACGCGGTGGGTGAGGGGGAAACCACCCCATTACATAAAGCAGCTTATTGGGATCACAAAGATGTTGCTGAACTACTAATTAACAACGGTGCGGATGTGAACGCTGAAGGTAAACAAGGCGAAACTCCGTTTGACTCAGCTATTTTAGGGAGAAATGATGAAATATCGGAAATCTTACGTAATCACGGCGGCAAGCATGGTTCGATTCATGGCGCGGTAGCTGGTGGCGATTTTAATGCGATAAAACAGTTTCTTGAGGAGGGAATAGAGGTTGATTTAAGAGTTGAAAACGAG
>DKGH01000006.1 GCA_002453165.1 Verrucomicrobia bacterium UBA6775 | reverse complement strand
CACCAGAAAGTGGCACAGATAAAAGTCGCGATGATTCAGCCCGTTCCGATGAATCGTCCGGGCGATGGTGGCCACCTGCCGGATGAGTTCGCGCTTAAGGGCCAGTCTTTGATTGGGCGACAGGCTGCTCCAGTTTTGTGTCAACTGCTCCAGCGAAACCATCCCCTCCAGCGCCTCGGTGACCACGAACGATTCCTCATGTGCGGGAGCCTGGCCGCGGATGCCGCGCCCGACCACGTTGAGCGTTGGCACCCCCAGCGCCTGTAGACGGTCGATCGCCTCCCACTCCATCCGCGCGCTCGTCACGGGGCGCTTGAAGCCAAGCCAGTTTTTCCACACCTCACGCCAACCGATGGCACGGTGTATCTTGATGAAATAGTTTTTTCCGCCGCGCTCGAACTTCAGTGTCCGACGGGTTTTGACGTGGCGAAACTTCTCCCCCTCGCAGGCCATCAATTCGTCGAAGGCGGTGTCACCCGGAAAATGCCGGGCCAGTTCTTCGTCCAGTTCAATCCACATTGCACCCTCCTGTCTGCGATTGGACCATCTCGACCAACTGATCGGCGACTGTCCCGGGTTCAAGCAACTGAATTGAGCTGCCGCCCTCCGGCGGACAACCCTCCGGCTGAATATTCAGCCTCGGTGCGTCAAAGAACGGCCCGGTCACCAGCGGATTTGTCGGCCCGAACAATACCGCAACCGGCGTTCCCACCGCGTTGGCAAGGTGCATCCCTCCGGTGTCGTTGCCCACAACCAAGTCGCAGACGGCCAGTTCCCCAGCCAATTCCCGCATGTTCGTTTGTCCGGTCCGGTCTCGAGTCGTCACCGTTGTGCCCTTCGAAACGGCCTCCGAAATCGAGCGATCCGATTCAGTGCCAAACAGCACAAACTCACTTCCGGGAATGCTCTCCGAAAACCGGGCCATCATGCGGCACCAGTTTTCCACGGCCCAACATTTTTGTGGGTTGTTCGACGAACCGGCGATGATTCCCACCCGGTTTGGGACACGCTCAACGTCCCCGAGAAAAAATGGTGCCACGTCCACGGAGTCGATCAGATCGAACGACTTGAGAAAATCCTCCAGCAACGCCGTCTGATGGGTCACGTCGAGTTCATCCTTGAACGCGCTCAACCGGTAGACGCCGGTCAACAATGGCCGATGCCTTCCCGGGTAGACCATCCCCACCCGGTTTTGTGCCCCGACAAACCACGCCTCGAGATCGCCACGCACCGAGTTGGTAAACATCACCTGACACTCCGGCTTGCTGCGCCGGCCCAGGGCGGACAACGTTCGCAGATTCCGGAAGCCCCCCTTTTGCAGCGGCACGAACTCGTCGGCCACGGGAAATAGTTCAAATAAATCCTTGAACTGGGGCTTGGCGATGAGTGTCAATTGGGCCTCCGGTTGGCGCGCCTTGATCGCCCTCAAGTGGGGCAGCGCCATGACGAAGTCTCCAAGCCAATTCGGCATCCTGACCCAGATGTTTTTGAATGTGTTTTTTGAATCAGTCCCCATCAACTTGAATGCAGGCCGCCCGCTTTTGCCGTGGACATTTTAATCATTAAACCCTCTTCACTTGGAGACATTATTCACGGACTGCAGTTCGCGGAATCCCTTCGAAGCGGGATTGATAACGCAAGGATCAACTGGGTGTCGAGAGAGATGTTCGCCCCCCTCGTGCAGTCCTGCCTCACCGTCGACCACACCCATGTTTTTCACCGCAAAGGCTCGCTTGGAGGCTTCATTCGGCTGATCCGTGAGATTCGCCAAACCCACTACGACTGGGTGCTCGACCTGCAGGGCCTGTTTCGCAGCGGAGCACTCTGCCGATTCGCCCGGGCGGACAACAAGGCCGGCCGCAGCGATGCCCGCGAGGGCGCCGGCTGGTTTTACCAGACACGCGTTCCGCTGCCATCGCTTGGCCAAGCGCATGCGCTGGAAATCCTGATGGAGTTCCAGCGGCTGTTCGACCTCGAACCAGCAGAGCCGCCTCCACTAAAGTTCGACGACAAACTCAGCGACGACAATCGGGGCGCGCTTGGCCAAGCGCAGGGCAAACGGGTGTTGATTTTCCCAGAAAGCCGGCGCAAGGAAAAAGAATGGCCTCACTTCGAGGAACTGAACCGGACGCTGTTTGGCCAAGTGCCGGAGCTGCAACTGGTCCGAGTCGCCACGAGCGGCGCCGAGCCAGGGAAGGCAGAACCCGGCCGCCTGGTAAACCTGTCCGGCTACACTGCCATCGAGGAACTGCCCGCGTTGATCGACTCCGCCGACCTGATCTTGGCCAACGACAGCGGGCCGATGCACCTCGCCGCCGCGATGCACAAACCGGTGGTCGCGCTCTTCGGTCCGACTGATCCAAAACGATTTGGTCCGTGGGGCCAGATGGAAAACGTCCTCTCCGCGCCGGACGCCGATCTGTCAAGACTGCCAGCCACGCAGGTCGCCGATTTTATCCTGCAAAAACTTGGTTAGTTGCCCTCGAGATCCAGCCGCAGCCGGAAGTAAGACTGCACACCAAATCGTTGCATCGTTACGAACGTGCGATCGCCCACGGTCCACGGCTCAAACGGCAACTCGCGCCACGGGCCACCCGGCACGAACGGACTGGTCTCCACCTTCAGCGGCAGGCCCATCTCCGTCCAACTCAGCGT
>DKGH01000112.1 GCA_002453165.1 Verrucomicrobia bacterium UBA6775 | reverse complement strand
TTGGGGAGATCCTGCGAGTCGACGAGCCCGACCGGCTCGCGTCTGGTGTTGACGACGATGAGGTCGTCGATGCTGCGCTCGTTGAAAATTCGGATCGCATCGGCGGCGAGGGCGTCCTCGCGGATGGTGGTGGGCCTGCGGGTCATGACCTTGGCCAGGGGCTGATCCAGCACTGCGTCGTTCTTGGCCAAGTGCCGTCGCAGGTCGCCGTCTGTGAAGACACCGGCCAGCTTTCCGCTTTTGTTGACCACGCTGACACTGCCGGATTTGGCCTCGCTCATGATCAGCAGTGCATCGCGCACCGGCATGGTTTGGTGTGCTATCGGGTTGCGCGAACCGCTGCGCATAATGTCTGCAACGCGCAAGAGCAACGCTCGTCCAATGGCTCCGCTTGGATGCCGTTGGGCAAAGTCGGATTTTTTGAAACCACGCGCATCGAGCACGGCCATTGCGAGAGAATCGCCCATCACGAGCGAGGCGGTGGTGCTGGCAGTCGGTGCCATGTTAAACGGGCAGGCCTCTTTTGGCACCTTTACGTTGAGTACCACGTCAGCGTGTTGGCCAAGCGTTGACTTCGGGGCACTGGTGATGGCGACGACAAGAACGGAAAATCTTTTCATCGCCGGGAGTAGGTCGATCAATTCGTCCGTCTCGCCGGAGTAGCTGAGGGCCAGCACGATGTCGCCGTCGTTGAGGATGCCCAAGTCGCCGTGCAGGGCGTCCACGCTGTCCAGCAGCACAGCGGGTGCCCCGGTACTGGTGAAGGTGGCTGCAATTTTCCGGCCGATGTTGCCGGATTTGCCCACGCCAACGACGACCAGCTTGTTGCGCTTGGACAAGGCGTACGTGATCAGCTCAACCGCCCGGTTGAACGTGGCGTTGAGTCGACCCTTCACCGCTTTCACGGCGGCGAGCTCGACATCAAAAACTTCCCTGGCCCGCTTGAGATGGGACATGGCTTACTCTGCGTTGGGGTACGATCCGAGGACCTTTACGAACCGGCTTATTCGATCCAATTCGTTGATGGCGATGGCCACTTTTTTGTCTTCAAAATGGCCGTCGCAATCAATGAAAAAAAGGTATTCCCAGGCCTTGCGTTTGCTGGGCCGGGACTCGATCTTGGTCATGTTTAGCCGGTGTTTCCGGAATGGTTCCATGACCTGATGCAGTGCACCAACCTTGTCCTCGATTCCCACGACAAGGCTAGTGCGGTCGTTCTTGGTGGAGGGACTGCACTTGCGGCCGAGGACGAAAAAGCGTGTGGCGTTCGAGGCGTTGTCCTGAATGTTGTGATCCAAGATCTGCAGGTTGTAACGCTCCGCAGCGAGCGACCCGGCGATGGCGGCGGCGGTCTTGTCCTCCGCAGCCATCTCGGCTGCGCGCGTGGTGGAGGATGCCTCAATGACCTCCACCGAGGGCAGGTTTTGTTGCAGCCAAACACGGCACTGTGCCAACGCTTGCGGGTGCGAGTAGAGCTTGCGAATCTTGTTGCGGCGATTAACCCGGACAAGGCAGTGCTGGATCGGCATCACGATCTGCGCGACGATTTTCAGCGGGCTCTCCACGAACAGGTCGAGCGTGTGGGTGACCACGCCCTCGGTTGAATTCTCGATCGGCACCACGCCGTAGTCGGCCCGGTCTTTTTCCACTTCGGAGAAAACGTCCTTAATGGTTTTCTGTGGGGCGTAGCGGAGGCTGTGGCCAAACTTGCGGATGGCGGCCTGATGCGTGTAGGTCGCCTCCGGGCCGAGGTAGGCGATGGTGAGCGACTTCTCGAGCGACAACGAGCAGGACATGATCTCGCGATAAATGGCCTTCAGCGCCTCGTGTGGCACCGGCCCCTTGTTGAGCTTGACCAAGCGCTCGAAAATCAACCGCTCACGGTGTGGTGCGTAAATCTCTTCGCCGGCCTTGAGCTTAATCGCGCCGATGGCGAGCGCGTGCTCGGTACGTTCGTTCAATAACGCGACCAGTTTCTTGTCGATGGCATCAATGCCCTTGCGATGTTCCTCGAGGCTCATGGGCTATTCGTCATCCTCCTCTTCGTCGTCCTCGTCATCATACTCGTCCTCGTCGTCTTCATCGAACTCCTCTTCCTCATCCTCCGGCTTTTCATCGTTTTCAGTCTGGGATTCTTCCTGAGATTCCTCCTCCGGGGCGGCCTCGAAATCGAGTTGGGACTGGTCGCCGTCCTCCGGCTTGGCCGCGGTGGCTAACTCAACCTGTATCCGGCGCAGTTCCTCTGCGGCAGGGAGTTCCTCGAGACTTTTCAAACCAAAGTGCTCGAGGAAAAACTGGGTGGTGCCGTACAGCTTGGGTCGGCCCGGGGCTTCGGCCTCACCCTTGATTTCAATCAGCTCGCGCTCCACCAACGTGGCGACCACGCCATCGACTGCCACGCCGCGAATCTGTTCCATCTCGGCACGGGTGATCGGCTGCCGGTAGGCCACGATGGCCAGCGTCTCAAGTGCCGGCTGGGACAGTTTGGGCGGACGCGGCTTGGCCCCGACGAGTACCTGCAACCAAGGGGCAAAGTCCGGCCGTGTCACGAACTGCCAGTTGCCACCCACACAGGCCAAGCGATAGCTGCGGTTGGCGTTGTCGTGTTCGACGACCAGTTCCTCGAGTGCCTTCTCGACCGCACGCGCGGTGGCGGTGGCAAATTCGCTCGTGTGTTTTTCGTCGGGAAGTTTTTCCGGTGTATCGCGCAGAACGGTGCGCAGTTCACCGATACTCATCGGCTTTTGTGCCGAGAAGACGATCGACTCGAGTATTTCCTTCAGCTCCACTCTATTGCGCTTCCACTGTTTCCGCCACCGGCTCACCGGGCACGATCCGCTGCATGTCGACTGGTGCGACGACGATTTCTATCTCGCCGAACACTTCGCCCTGCGAGGCCAGCAGATGCTTGAGCCGGATCAACTCAAGCAGTGCCAAAAACGTGGCAACCACCTCGCCGCGGCTGCCATTGCCCTCGAACAACTCCGAGAAGTTTAGCCGCCCCGCCTCGCTCAGGCGCCGGCGAATGACCACGATCTTTTCGCTGACACTCCATTGGTCATCGACGATCTCGCGCTTGGCCGCTTCGCGGTGGTTGTACCGCTGGAGCACCTCGTCCACCGCGCCGATCAAGTCGAAGATACTCGCCTCGAGGCGGTTCTCCATCGGCAAAGGGTCGAGCGGGATGCTCCCCGGGCGCCGTGTGTAAACTTTCTCCTGCTCGAATTCCAGCTTTTGCAGGTCGCCGGTGATGTCCTTGAACCGTTTGTACTCGACCAATTTACGGATCAGCTCCCAGCGTGGGTCCTCGAGTTCCTCCTCGTCCTCGACTTCCACCTGCTGATCCACCGGCAGCAGTTCGCGGCTCTTGATGTACATCAGCGTGGAGGCCATAACGATGAATTCCCCCGCCAGCTCGAGGTCGAGGCGCTTCATCATCTCCACGTACTCGAGGAACTGCGTGGCCAACTCGGTCATGTTGACTTCATAAATATCAACTTCCTGTTTCCTGACGAGAAATAGAAGAAGATCCATCGGGCCTTCGAAGACCTTGAACTGGATTTTGAATTCGGACATCCGGCCACTGCGGGTGCAGTCGGCAAAGCATAGTTTACCGGAGCCTTGTTTGGCAACGTCCCTCTCGCGAGGCAGGCTTGCCGCTGCTGGTCTTAGCCGGTATGTTTAGCCGATGAATACTAAGTTAAAAAAATTTTTACCGCTTTTTGTCCTGTCCGCCTTGCTGCCGCTTAGCCAAGCGCAGGAGGATGGAGGAGGCGAGGGCGTTGAGACGTTCGAGAAGATGCAAAACCTTGAGCCAGCCACGAACGCCGGTGGCCAAGCGCTTGGCCAAGCGGAATCACAAAAGGTCGTTTACGTCATCCCTGTGCGCGACGATATCATGCCGCCTATCCTATACGTCATACGTCGCGGGGTGAAGGAAGCGATGGAGGCTGAGGCCGACTGCCTGATCATCGACATGGAAACAAACGGCGGCCGGGTGGACATCACCGAGGAAATTTTCGGCATCATTGACAAGTTTAAGGGCGAGACGGTGACGTACGTGAACCGGGATGCATACTCCGCAGGAGCATTCATCGCCGTTTCGACCGATCAAATTTACATGGCGCCACAGAGCGTAATCGGGGCGGCGGCGCCAATCATGATGGGACCGGGCGGCGGTGCGTCTGAACTGCCCTCGACCATGGAGGCCAAGATGAACTCCGCCATCCGTGCCAAGATTCGCACGCAGGCCGAGAAAAACGGTTACGCCATCGACGTCATCGAGGCGATGGTCGACAAGTCCAAGACACTGGAGCGGGATGGCAAAACCATATGTGCCGAGGGCGAAATCCTTACGTTGACCGACATTGAGGCGGCGACAAAATATGGCGATGACCAGATGCCGCTGCTGTCCTCCGGTACGGTCGAGAGCATCGATGCTTTGATCGAAAAACTCGGCTATGCCGGCGCGAAACGAGTGGACGTCAAGCCGCTGGGGGCGGAGGAGCTTGGCACATGGATCGCCGCGATCAGTCCGCTGCTGTTGTTGATTGGCATCGCCGGTTTGTACATCGAATTCAAGACGCCTGGTTTCGGTGTGTTCGGCGGCATTGGCATCGTGGCGTTGGTGATTTACTTTTTCGGTGGCTACGTCTCCGGCCTCGCAGGAATCGAGTGGGTCGGCATTTTCATCCTAGGCCTCGCGTTGATCGCGGTGGAGATCTTCCTAATCCCGGGAACGCTGATCGCCGGCATGTGCGGCGCGGTGTGCATCCTGGTCGCGCTGGTCATGGGCATGACCGATGTTTACCCGAACCTGCCCTGGTTCCCCGACATACCGGCCGAAGGCGGTGCGCCGCAGGTTGAGGGTATCGACTTTGCCATCCCGGATTTCTCCAAGCCGATGATGGATCTCTCCATCGCGTTCCTGCTGTCCATC
>DKGH01000030.1:24708-34505 GCA_002453165.1 Verrucomicrobia bacterium UBA6775 | reverse complement strand
GATTGAAGAGAAATATCTATAAAAACTAAATACCGATGTGGTCGTCGTAATTCAATTTTTAAAAATTAAAAAATAAGATAATATTATATTTACCAATATCTATTTAGATTTTTTTACTTTCATTATTCCTCTCATCATTTGAGAGTGTCCTGGATATGTACAAATGAATGGATAGATACCGGGATCAGGTGCGTTAAAAATTATCTCATCTGACTGATTTTGGTTAATCATTTTTGATCCCCATAAAATTAGTGGAGTATCAGGACGCCATTCTTTTTTTGGGCCATCCTCAGCAAGTGATATTGCTAGATTTGAAACTTCATCAGCTTTCCCTGGCTTAACTATTAGCAAGTTATGAGGTGCTAGGTCTTTATTAACAAACTGCAGTGATACTAGTCGTCCAGTTTCAACAGAAAATTCTTTAACATCATACATCATTTTATCTTTTACAGTGCTAATTTTAATTTTAAATTTATCTTTATAAATATAATCATTATTATTATAAATATTCTTAACTATAGTCGCTATTTCGGTTTTATCAGTTTTTTGAATGTTGTTATCGAGAATAGGCTTAACTTCATTTAGTGAAATATCGTCGAACCAAGCAGTTCCTTTTGCTTTACCCCAACCGCCGAAAAGGCAGTTAAGTGTAAATGAACCGGACTGATTGCTTTCAAAAACCAATTCTACTTTTTTCCAATCATTATCACCTTTTACTGCTGATGATTTACCATTGTGTTGGAGTTCATGAATGTTTAGTAATGCTCCGTGTCCGCCTTTTACGCCCTGGGTCTTAATCCACGCGCTCATGGCATAGGTGGAGCCGGAGTTGAGCTTCACGGTAGTGAAGAGACTAGTGTCATGTCCGCTTTCTGATTGAATCTTTAAAGATGCTTTACCGGTTTTTATGTGTATGTTTCTTTTTTCAATGCTGTGTTGAACGTCTGTTCCGTTACCGCTATATGTGCGTATTTTCCAATTTGTAGGAAGCTGGTCATTGTGTGATTCAAACGAAGCATTTTGCAACAAGTTGGGACCTTTTTCATAGCCTATAATATTGGCTTTTTCTGCTCCAGCTGCTTTGAGGGCTAGTTTAAGCCATTCGTCTTTGTTATTTATTTCATCTTCAGATAGTATACCGGCTGCCCGTTTATGAACTGGAGTTTCATTAAATTGAGCTAATTTTACAATTGCACTAAGACGAACTAATAAATCTTTGTCGGTGAGTGTTGAGCTATTGTATAGCAATTCTTCATCTTTTTTTACATTTTCAAGAGCGCGAACTGCATTGCGCCTTACTGCCGCATCTTTATTTTTTAGTGCTGATTTTATGGTATTTTCGTTTATTTTACCAAGCCCTTTTAGAGCCCACAGTGCATGAATTGCTCCAACACCGGGGAGAAGTACTCGGTTTTGGAGCGCCTCAACTTTATCAAACATTTTATTGTTAACTATTAAACGTTGTGCTGTTTGTCTCCAAAATAAGTTATCATTATCAAGCGCTTTTACAAGTTGTAGGGGGCTGGCATTAGCCAGTGATGTAATCTTTGATTTCTGAGCGCCTTCCCAAATAACGCGGTAGATACGGCCGTGTTGCCGGTCGCGGTTTGGGTTGATGTGAGCATTGCCGCGACCATTGCGAGCTGCGTATCCGCCACGCCCGATGCTTGGAGTGGGGTTGTGCTGGATGATGAAGTTGTACCAGTCGGCGATCCAGAGGTGCCCGTCCGGGCCAACCTCGGCGACGATTGGTGAAAACCACTCGTCGGCGCTTGCAACAAAGCTGAACCCATTTTTGGCACTATAGCCTGCACCTTTCTGAGTTATGTAATAAGTACCTAGAAGGTTACCGGTGGGTCCACATATAAATGCGGCTCTGTCGCGATATTTTTTAGGAAAAGCAGCTGAGGTGGCAAATGCATGTCCGCAGCCGGCTGTGTAGGCGTTGAATGCGTCCACTTGTCGGATATTCGGGGTGATTGGGTGGAACGTGCGAGAGTCGGCGATCATTTTTGCGCTCATTTGGCGATCCTCGCCAAATACTGTTGCAGGGATACCGCCGAAGAAAGTCGGATTGTTGTTGGCGGTCGAGCCGAAGATGTCACCGGCGGCGTTAAAGCCAAGCCCCCAGGTGTTGTTGTTGAACTGGTGCAAAAACTCAATGTCCGAGGCGTCCGACTTGAAGCGAAACACGCCCATGCCAAAGTTGTGTTGTTTGCCGCCAAGCGAGCCGTTGAAGCGGGCGTAGCCGACCGTGCCGTAGATCCAGTTGTCGAACCCGTAGCGCAGGTTGCTCGGCCCGGCGTGCGTGTCGCCCACACCCCAGCCTGTGAACATCACCTCGCGGACGTCCGCCTTGTCGTCGCCGTCCGTGTCCTTGAGGAAATAAAACTCCGGCGCATGCGCGAGGATGACCCCGCCGCGGGCAAAGGTCATCGAGGTTGGGATGTTGAAGCCCTCGGCGAACACGGTGAACTTGTCGGCCTTACCGTCGCCGTCGGTGTCCTCACAAATCTTGATGCGGTCGTTGCCCTTGCGGCCGTCCTTGAACTCGTTAGGGTAATCCACCGTCTCGACCACCCAGAGGCGGCCGCGCTCGTCCCACGCCATATAGATCGGGTTGATGACATCCGGCTCGGCGGCGAACAACTCCATGCGGAAGCCGACCGGCACGTGCGTGTACTTCATGCTGTCCTCGGGCGAGAGCGGGAGCTGGTACTGGAGCGGCTCGGGGCGGCGCTCGTAGTTCGGGATGTTGTCGCGCTTCTCGTACTTGAGCGGCGTCCGCTTGGCGATGAAGTTGTCATAACGCTTACGCGCCTTGTCGCCGACCGACCACAGGATGCCGCTCTTGATGAGTTGATGAAAATCGCTGTGGCTCCAGACGCGCTGGTCGTGGCCCGAGGCAGTGTAAAACACGCGGCCCTTGCCCTGCGTGCGCACCCATGTCCACGGCTCCGGCTTGGTGTGCGGATCGCCCGGCATCGCCTCGCGCACCATCAGCACCGTGCGGTTTTCCGTGTTGTGATTGTTGTGAAAATAGGTCTCGTCCCAGGCGGTGAACTCCTTCACGTCCTTCATCGCCGGATGATCCGGCTTCACGATTTTGGCCGCGAACTCCGCCCCCTGATGGCTTTTGAACCGGCCGCCGACGAGCTTGTCGAACCCCGGTTCGTTGCCAAAGCACCAGCTCGCGCAGTGCACCGGCACGAAGCCGCCGCCGCCCTCGACGTAGTCCTTCAGGTTCTTCCACTGGTGCGGCTCGATCCGGCCGTGGTTGGCGTAGAGCAGCAGGGCGTCAAACTTGCCGAGATAGTCGGCGTCGCCCAGCGCCTCCTCGACCGAGGTGACGTAGTCGAAATAGATCGCATCCCGGCCAAGCGCGCGGGAGAGCATCGGGTAGTACAGGTTGGAGTTGTGATGCTCGCTCTCGTGGCCGAGGAACAAAACGCGGATCGGGCCGTCGTCGGCCTTGGCTTGGCTTGAGAAGCCAGGCGCGGTAAAGGCGGCGGTGAGGAAAAGTAGAGTTAGTAATCTCATTTTTATTTCGTGAACGGCCGGGAAACTTAACGCCGCCACACGCCGGGGCAAGCCAAACAAGCGCTCGGCCAGGCAGGCGTGGCCTACCGCCGGACCATGTTTTTGAGTTAGTGCCGCGCCTTTTTGGGATCGATCCGGACGGGGCCGGCCGGGCTGGCTTCGCGCGGGCCAAAGGGGCACTTGGCCGGGGGTACCTCAAAAAAGTCGTTCTGTTTTTTCAGGGCAAACTGCGCGCCGGTCATGACGGTGTTTTCGCCGAACCGCTGCTCGATCACCTGCAGGGCGTCGTCGATCGCGCCCCAGCGCCCGGCGTCCGTGCTGCCCCACAGCATCGGCTGGGTGTCGAGGCGCTCCAGGCTGGAGAAGCCCAGACAGATCTGCCGGATCGGCTTGTGCGCCCCGCGCATCGACTCCCAGTAAAGCTGCTCGATGACCCCGCTGATGACGCTGTTGCGGAACTGCGGATGCCGGAACCGGTGCTGGCAGCAGGTCCGCTCGAAATCGCTGAATCGGATCGACACGAACGACTCGCGCGTCTGCAGCCCCTCGCGCCGCATTTGGCCGGTCAACCGTGCCGCCTCGCTCAGCAGGAAAATCAGCCCCGCGTCGTAGTCCGGCTCGTCGACCGGCAGCGTGGTGTTGCTCGAGATCGTGGTGCGATCCTTCTCCTCCACCACGACCGGCTCGGTCCATTCGCCCCGGGCAAAGAGCCACAGTTGCTGTCCCCAAATGCCGAAACTTTTGCAAAGGAGGATCGACGGCATGCTGGCCACGTCGCCAAACGTGTGCGCCCCGAGTGCGGCCAGCGCCCGCGTGCGGCGTCCGCCGCAGCCGGCCAGCTCGTCCACCGGCCGATCCGCCAAAAACTCCCGCTCGCCCCCGACCGGAATCTCGCAGAACCCGGGCTTGGCCGCGCTCGTTGCCAGCTTGGCCGCCCACATCGACGCGCCCAGCCCGGCGGACACCGGCACGCCGACCGCGCTCTCGATCTCCGCCCTCAGCCGGTTCACGTAACCGACCGCGCCGCGGCCGCGCCAGACGTAGCGCTCCATCGCGGTGAGGTCCAGGAACCCCTCGTCGATCGATGCCGGCAGCAGCGTCGGCGTGTAGCTCTCCATCACCCGGAACATCTCCCGCGAGATGCGGCGGTAATCGTCGTAGTGCGGCCGGGCCAACACACCGTGCGGGCAGAGCCGCCTAGCCTCGAAGCAGGCTGTGCCGGCTCCGATGCCGTAGCGCTTGGCCAAGCGGTTTGCCGCGATGACGATGCCATCGCCCGTGCGCCCGCCGCCGACCCACACCGGCCGGCCGGAGAGCGACGCATCCATTGCGATCTCGCAACTGGCAAAAAAGGTGTCGCCATCGACATGCAGGACACGGGTTGGAGGAGCCTCGGGCACAGTGGTCGTGAGCATTGCAACCGCGCCGGTTCCCGTCAATGCAGGAACGCCGAGTGGGACAAATTGAACCACTAAGGCGCGCTTTGCCTTAAAAAACGCCTGAAAAACTAAAACTTTTCATCAAGCGCGACTGTGTTAAAGTAATCGACCGGACGGGATGGGTGGAAAAACGTTTGCCGGTAGGATGTGTGATCGGCCAAGCCGTTTGATTCGGCGTGGCCCGTGATGCTACTGCGGCCAAGAACAACCAAAAGAAAGACTGAAAAATGACGAAATTCAAAGTTAGCACAAGAAAGGACCTTCCGCAGATTGCGGATAAGCTTAAACTCGACAAGGAGCAAATCATCGATATGCAAGCAATATCAGCAGTTTTGCCATTTAGAGTAAATGATTACGTTGTTGAAAACTTAATAGATAGTAGTGATATTCCTGATGATCCGATTTTTCAGTTGACTTTTCCTCAGCGGGGAATGTTGCACGACGAGGATTATCAGTACATGCGAGATCTTGTGGTCAGCGGAGCATCAGATACTGATGTAAACCTCGCAGCTAATAAAATTCGGAATAAGCTAAATCCGCATCCAGCTGGGCAGATGGAACTGAATGTACCTAAACTTGACGGTGAAGCTGTTGCTGGCATGCAACACAAATATCAAGAAACAATTTTGTTTTTTCCAAGCCAAGGTCAAACTTGTCATGCATATTGTACTTACTGCTTTCGATGGGCACAGTTTATTGGTGATCGTGATTTAAAATTTGCAAGTAGAGAAGCATCAGAGTTAGTACGTTATGTCAGGGAGAATCCACAGGTAAGCAGCGTTTTAATCACCGGCGGTGATCCGATGGTTATGAGAACTTCGGTTCTGCGCCGTTACATTGAGCCATTGTTGGCAGAGGATCTTCCAAATTTGCACAGTATTCGCATAGGTACGAAAGCTCTGGCTTACTGGCCTCATCGTTTTGTCGAAGGCGAAGATGCGGACGATTTCATGCGTCTGATCGGCGAAGTGAAGGCCGCCGGCAAACACCTCGCGTTGATGGCGCACTCGAGCCACTCCCGCGAACTGGAGCCGGACATTGCACAACTCGCAGTGAAACGCCTCCTCGACGCCGGTGCGGTGATCCGTTGCCAGGCGCCGTTGATCCGCAAGGTGAACGACGACGCCAACGTCTGGGCGCAGCTCTGGCGTAAACAGGTGCAGCTCGGCATGGTACCGTACTATATGTTTGTCGAGCGCGACACCGGCGCTAAGGCCTACTTCGAGGTGCCGCTGGCCCGGGCGTACAAGGTGTTTACTGAGGCGTACAGCCAGGTTTCCGGGCTGTGCCGCACCGTGCGCGGACCGTCGATGTCCGCCTCACCCGGCAAGGTGCTGGTGGATGGTATCACCGAGGTGGGCGGCGAGAAGGTGCTCGCGCTGAAATTCCTGCAGGGCCGCGACCCAAGCTGGGTGAACCGGCTGTTCTTTGCCCAGTACGATCCCAAGGCGACCTGGCTCGACGGCCTGAAGCCGGCGTTTGGCGAGGACCGGTTTTTCTTCGAGGAACCGGCGAAAAAAAATCAGCCGGAATCGGTTCGAAAACTGTAACGCGGCTTGACCGTGCTTTCCCGGCGGGACTAGCATCAAGCCGCCAGTGATGATGCGCCATAGCAGACTGATAATCGTATTCACCGTGATCCTCGGTGTCCTGCCGCTCTGGGGGCAGGTGCTCGAGCGCGAGGCCCGTAACAGCGTGGCCGCAGTCGTCAACAAGAAGGTCATCACTGCTGGGGTGGTGTTGGATGCGTCCGCACAATATCTCGCAGGCCAAAGACGAACCACCGAGGCGGTGCAGAAGGCCAAATCCGATGCATTGAATGCCCTGATCAATCGGGAACTCGTCCTTCAGGAATATGGTGAACAAAAATTCACCCTGCCGGATTCCATCTTTGAAAAACGCATCAAGGATAGAATGCTGCAGGAAGGTTACCCGACCCGTGCCAGCCTAGTTCGAGCCTTGAAAAGCAGAGGCATGACGTACGACGAATATGCACGCAGGCAGCGGGAGGAGATTATTTTCATGATAATGCTCGGTGAGTTTGCTTCCACAAAGGGCATCGTGATTTCGCCCCGGAGGATCGAGGAACACTACATTGCGAACAAGAATCAGTACCGGCGAGATGTCGAGATCCAGCTGCAAATGATCGTCCTTAATGAGGGTAGACACGGGGGGGCGGAGGCCACTCGGCAGCTCGCGGATGAAATTCATTCCAAGTTGGTCGATGGCGATTCGTTCACCCAACTGGCCCAGCTTTACAGCGACAGATATGCCAATACCAACGGGTTCCGTCCTGAGAGGGACAAAAAGGCCAGCGTCGGGAAACCGGGCACGCTGAGCAAGACCCTGGAGGATGTGGCCTTTGCGCTTGGCCGGGGCCAGATCAGCGGGGTTGTACAACAAGACAACCGATGTTGGATTCTGCGTTGTGACGAGATTCAACAGAAGGAACTGAAATCCCTCGCGGAAGTTCGCGATGAGATCGAGAACGCCCTTATGGATGAAGAGATCAAGGCCCGCAGGCAAAAGTGGTTCAACAAGTTGAGGGCCAAGGCGTATATCAGTGAGAGGTCCTATTAAGCCCGCTTGGCCAAGCGCTTGACCGGGTGTTACCTTCCATTCGCAAATGAATCGTCCGTTGACAGTTTCACTTACCGGCCTGACGCTGGGTTGGCTGTTACTGGCCCTCATGGGGTCGGCTGCGTCGATGACAGCACAGGTCACCGCCACCCTCGAGGTCGACAAGTCCCGCCTGCTGCCCCGCGAGACGTTCAACGTCAGTCTGAAGATCGTCAACTTCTCCGGTCAGACACTCGTATTCGGCGAGGACAACGACTGGCTGCAATTAGAGATCGAGACCGAGACCGGCGAGGTGCTCACCCCCATCGCCGAGCCGCCGAAAGTCGAGGGCCGCTTCACCGTCGAGTCCTCCATACGCGCCACCAAGCGCATCGACCTCGCGCCCTATTACGCCCTCGACAGGGCTGGCAACTACAAACTCACGGCCAAGCTCTACGTCAAGCAGTGGAAGCGCGCCCTGCCGGTCAAGCCGGTCAAGTTCTCCGTCTTCAACGGCTCCATCCTCTGGCACCGAACCTTCGGCATGCCGGTGAAGGAGGGCGAGCCCGCCGGCCAGCCAAGGCAGCGTCGGTACGTGCTGCAGCAGGCCAAGAACCTGCGCATGACCACGCTCTACGCGCGGGTGGACGACGGCCCCGGCGCGCGCGTGCACAAGGTCCTCCCAGTCTGCCCGATGGTGGCGTTCAACGATCCCACCGCGCAGGTGGATCCAACCGGCAACCTGCACATCCTCTGTCAGTCCGGCGCGCGGACATACAACTACACCGTGCTGGATCCGGACGGGAAAATGAAGATCCGCCACCACTACCAGATTGTCGGCAGCCGCCCCCGGTTGAACTTCAAGGACGGCAAAATCCGGGTTGCCGGTGGCCTGAAACTCCTTCGCCCGGACGACATCCCCACCCGCAAGAAGAAGGGCGATGAGCCGAAGCTCATCCTGCCGAGAAAGGCAACACAGCCCATCCCGGTCATCCGGGAGCCGGTTACCGAGCCCAACCCACCGGCTCCCCGGCGCTAGTTGCGCGCACTGCGTTTCATGAAAAGACAGATCATCACGCCGCTGGTTGTTGCTGCGGCGGTTGCGCTTGGCCAGGCGGGCTGTAGCAGCCCCGGCACGCCCAAGCGCCTGGCCAAGGGCGGTTCATCAAAAAAAGAAATGACATTCCCCGAAGACGTCGCCTTCCTCCAGAAACATGTCGAGGTCATCACGCTTGGCCAGGGGGAGGGGCAGCCGCAGGTGGCGATCGTGCCGGCCTACCAGGGGCGGGTGATGACCAGCACCGTGGGCGGCGACGAGACCCCGAGCCACGGCTGGATCAACTACGACCTCATCGCGTCCGGCAAACTCGGGCCGCACATTAACGCCTTCGGCGGCGAGGACCGTTTTTGGCTTGGTCCGGAGGGTGGCCAGTTTTCCATCTTCTTCAAGAAGGGCGATCCGTTTGACCTTGAGCACTGGCAGACGCCGGCCGTGATCGACACCGTGCCGTACAAGGTCACCTCAAAAACGGACAGCGAAGTGACATTCCGCCACGAGGCTAAAATCAAAAACTATTCCGACACCGCGTTCAGCCTGCGGATCGACCGCACTGTGCGCCTGTTCGACCGGTCGCGGATCGGCGAGATGCTCGGCACAGTGCTGCCGGCGGGCGTCCGCGCCGTCGCCTACGAGACGGAGAACGTACTAACCAACACCGGCGAGGCCGCGTGGACGAAGCAGGGCGGCCTGTTGTCGGTCTGGATTCTCGGCATGTACAAGCACTCAGCGGAGACGACCGTGCTCGTTCCGTACGTCGAGGGCGACGAGGCCAAGCTTGGCCCGATCGTCAACGCCGACTACTTCGGCACCGTGCCGGCCGAGCGTCTGCGTGTGGCCGACGGGGTCATTCGTTTTTCCGGGGACGGCCAGTACCGCAGCAAGATCGGCCTCAGGCCGCAGCGCGCCAAGCCGGTACTCGGCAGCTACGACGCCACCCGCCAACTGCTGACCCTCGTGCAGTACACTAAGCCGGAGGGCGCGACCGATTACGTCAACTCCATGTGGGAACTGCAGGACGAACCGTTCAAGGGCGACGTGGTGAACAGCTACAACGACGGCCCGCCCAACCCCGGCGCCAAGCCGCTTGGCCCGTTCTACGAGTTGGAATCCTCCTCCCCGGCGCTCGCGCTCAAGCCGGGCGAATCCGCCACGCACATCCACCGTACTATCCACCTGCAGGGCGACGAGGCCGCCATTCG
>DKGH01000030.1:21947-24319 GCA_002453165.1 Verrucomicrobia bacterium UBA6775 | reverse complement strand
CGGCCGTGGAGGTGTCTGCCCTCTTTTGAGGCCCGGATGGCCTCGGGCGTATCGACCGCAGCGCCGGGATCGTTCTGCGCCTTCATCCAACGATCCAGTTCCGCGCGCAGCTTGGCCAGGCGCTTGGCCTGTGCCTTGTCGCCGGCCAGATTGTTCATCTCGTAGGGATCATCCGCCACGTGATAAAGCTGCTCGGCAGGCCG
This sequence comes from Verrucomicrobia bacterium UBA6775, assembly GCA_002453165.1. Classification (GTDB taxonomy): domain Bacteria; phylum Verrucomicrobiota; class Verrucomicrobiia; order Limisphaerales; family UBA1096; genus UBA1096. The sequence continues at coordinate 24,116 of DKGH01000030.1, read as the reverse complement.
GCGCATGAAGCGCTTGACCAGCCGATAGCTGCGCGGCGTGTTCCATGAGTCCCACACCCAGGTGCCCCAGTACGGGTTATTGAGCGCGCCGTTGCCGCGCACGCCCATCAGGTGTTTCTCGATATAAATCTCGTCCGGCAACAGGTTGCGGATGTAATGGTACTCGCCATCGTTGACGGAGCGGATCGGGTAGGGCGGCCCCTCCGGGATGTTGTTGTGCACACCATAAACGAACTGCCGGTGAGTCTGAGTTTTGCCGAGCAGCGCGGCCCGAAAACTCGAGCCGTCGTAGGGATGTGCACCCGGTTTTCCACCGGCGAGATCGACGAGCGTTGGCAGGATGTCGGCATACTGCACGAGGGCATCGGTGCGTTTGCCGGCCGGGATGCGCCCGGGCCAGCGGGCGACCAGCGCGGTCTGGATGCCGGTGTTCCAGTTCGTCCACTTGTTGCCGGGAAACTGCGACCCTTGCTCGGAGGTAAATAACACCACCGTGTCGTCCGTGCCGCCGGTGGCTTCGAGCGTGTTGAGAACCTGTCCGACCTGCCCGTCCATGTAGGTGATCTCCGCGAGGTACTTGCCAAAATCCTGACGCGTACGCGGCGTGTCGGCGATGTTTGGCGGGAGCTTGAGCTTACCCGGTGGGTACTGCGACGCGTCGCCCATCACCCACGGCACATGCGGCTCCACCAGCGCTACGACCAGACAGAACGGCTGCCCTTCATCGCGAGTGATGAAGCTGCGGACGCCGTCCAGCTCATGGGCACGCGTGGGGTTGCGCACACAATTGGGATCGAACCCGGCAATGCTCTCAAACGGAAACGCCGAGGCCGGTTTCACGTGCACCTTTCCGGCGATGCCCACCCGGTAACCCAGCGCGCCGAGGTGGTGCGGCATGCTCTTCACGTCCGGCTGGCTGGCCGAGTGGTTCCACGCGCAGCCGTTGTGCATCGGATACTGTCCGGTCATCAACTCCGCGCGGCACGGCTGGCACATGGCCTCCGCAAGATAGGCGCGATTAAACGTCAGCCCCTGCCTGGCCAAGCGATCGATGTTCGGGGTTTTGGCATTCTGGCCGCCGTACAACGGCAGATCGTTGTACGTGCAGTCATCGGCCATGATGATGAGAAAGTTGGGACGCTTGGCCAGCACCTCACCCGCTTGGCCAAGCGCAATAAAAAGCAGCAGCAGAAAAATACGAATCATGGGCCACCCAGCTTCCAGCCCAAGCACCCCCGGGTCAAATTATTCTCCTGCGTCGGTGTAGTTGCGGCCTTTTGTTTGCTTGTTTTTGAAACGGGGGCTGGTGCAGAAGAGTTTTACTTCATGGGGCTGCATTCTTGTGACGATACCTCCCCGGCGGACCACGGCTTGTTTGTCGCCGTATAGCTGATGCAGGGTGCGTCCGTTTAGCGGCGTCAAACCGGTCACGTCGACGCCGAGGTGACGGTGGTCGTCCTCGTTCACCAGGATCAGCAGGGAATCGCCGCCGCTGTGTTTCAGCAGGCCACGGACGCCAAGGCCGGGTGGGTCGAACAAATCATCGATGATGGCCACCTCGACCGGGTGATCGTCGTTCACGAGGAACATTTCCAGTGCGCTTAGCTCGGCGGTGAGGGCGTGGAGGGATTCGCGGAAGAGTGGGTCGTCGATGGTCTGTGTTCCCCAATACAGGATGCCGCGCGCGCCGTGCACGATGCCGTCGTAGGCCATGAATCGAGTCTGGGCAAACGATGGGTAGAGCCGTTCGCGGTCGGGGCGAATTTTGTGCCAGGAGAATCCCTGCAAAACCATCCAGACTGGTCGGCCGTGGCCGACGGCGTCCCAGCGCTGCACCAGCCGGCCGATGCTTTGCAGGTCGGACCCGGTTTTGCGCACGGCATAGTAGTCGCAGCCGGTGATGTCGACTGAGCTGATGTAGTCGCGGGTGTATTTCACATCGCTGTCTGCGGCTTCGTTGATCCAGAACGGTAGGTTGCGCCGGTCCAGTTCGCGGACGAGGCCTATGCCCTCGTGCATGTTCGCGATCACTCGGCCGCCTTCCCTGCGGGCGTAGTTTACCGCCTTGGGGATCTGGTTGTTCCAGTCCTCGCGGGTGAAGCCGGCTCGTTCCTTCAGGAAACTGTATGCGGTGAATGTCCACACGATTTCATCCGGCCCCTCCCAAAC
>DKGH01000030.1:0-21558 GCA_002453165.1 Verrucomicrobia bacterium UBA6775 | reverse complement strand
GGTGGCGCCGTCCTGTACGTTGAGCGGCACCCAACCCATGAGGCCAAGTTCGTGGGCCGCGTCGAGTGCGTCGCGGTTGCCGCAACGGAGCAGGTTAAAGCCGCTTTCTGCCATGCTCCGGAGTCGCTCCCTATCCCCGGGAAACTCGTATGAACCGATCGGAAACCGTTGCCGGCCGTTGTGGTCCGTGAGGATGCCGCGGTGTCGTGGTTTCTGTTTTACTTCAATAATTTGCATGCCCGGTTTTGAGTCGACGGACACGGTATCCCCGTCTGTCAGTGTCACGATTTTGTCTGCGTTCTCCGGGCCGAAATCGGTTCGCCGTGCCAGCACGCGGTTGCCCAGCCGCAGCCCGGACACGACCGGGCCGGGCTTGGCCGGCACTCCAAACTCCACCGGCACCCCGCGCCGGATGAAGCCGTTGTACTCGAGGCTGGCCCGGTAGACTTCATGGACGAGTTTAATCTCGGTGGCCAGTTCCGGGCTGGTGCACCAGAGGAAAAACGTGTCATGCCCGCGCAGCAGCATGTGCCAAAGCACTTCCTGATATTTCTCCCGGCTGAACTGCTCCACTGCGGGGTCCGGCTCCTTCGGCGGCGCCGTGGTGTGCCAATGGACGAACGGGATGATGGGCGTCTGCTGCGGGGTGTGCCGGCCGGCGTTGGAGGCGACCCGCATCATGTTGTAGAACCACCGGTAATCCTTCGGTTCAAAGTCGTACCAGCCAAAGGTCGGATACCACGTGTAAACCACCGGCATCGCGAAGGTGTACCCGCACGTATCGAACTCATGGGCCCACTCGCGATATTTCGCGCGTTGATCCACAATCACCGGTACGCCCGGGGTTTCGCGCTCAAAATAGTCGTACCAGTAGCGATGCCCATCGTGGGGGTGGACGGCATAATTGCCGACGAGCGCCTCGGGAAAAAAATGGGTGACGTTGTCGCCGAACGCCTCGCGTTGAAGACGACTGCGAATCTCCCGCAGTGTGGTTTGGAACGACCGGAAGTCATCCATGTCCGGCAAATGCTCCCGGCAGCGGCGGCAGCGCTTGGAGCTTTCCCAGGCGCCGTTCCACTCGATCGGCCCGTCGATCTCCCAGTCTGCAAAGATGAAATCGATGTCCACTCCGGCCGCCTTGTATGCTTTCAGGAAGGACTCCACCCGCTCGCGGATCACCGGGATGCGATGCTCGAGCGTGAACGGGCAGCCCATCGTGCCGCCGAACGACGTCTCTGCAAACGACCGGCCGTTGTCATCCACGTGCTGCGTCCGGGGTGTCCCGTCAAAGAACGAGTACAGGCAGCTCGTGGCATGCACAGAAACCATCCCGCCCATCTGTTGCTGCATTCGGCCAATGCGCAGGCCTTCCTTCAGCGACGCCTCAAGATCATTGTGGTTCCAGTTGACTGAATAGCCGATGCCCCGCTTGGCCAAGCGGCCGAGTGCCTCCTCCGCCTTGCCAAGCGGAAGTGAGGAAAGTGCGCCGCTGATCGGCAGTACGAACATCGGCAGCCGCCCGTCAAGTGGTCTGTCGACCGGTTGGGTATTCTCCAGCACCACCTTGAGGCGTGTCGGCAACTCCACCTTCGGCTGGGCAATGGCCGCTTGGCCAAGCGCCAGGCCAAGCAGCAAAAATAAACGATGGTTCACGGGCCGCAGAATCCCCAACCAAGCCCAACGGGTCAACAGTCGATTAATCGAAGAACCAGTAGACGAAGGAGCCGGGGGCGAGGTGCATGAGTGCCCAGGCGAGGCTGATGGAGATGGAGTAGGCTACGAGGTGCACGACAAACCGGCGGCAGCGGGGGAGAAAAACGAGCACGGCGATGATGAGGGGCACGGCAAACAGGGAGAAGAGCAGGGCGGTGAAGTAGATCCAGACGAGCTCGGTGTGCATCTGGAAGAGGGGTGTGTCGGGGTTGTCGCCGATGGAGTCGGGCCAGCGGCCAAGGCCAAGCCGGAGGTGGGCGACGGGGTGGCTGCCAGCAGCAGGCCGGAGCGGATGACGAGGGAGAGGGCCGGCTTGGCGGGGATGGGCTGGCTGGCTGTCTCAGTCATGTTGCCGCTCGTGGTTCCAGAGGTTGTAGCGCTGCATGTGGGTTTGTGTGCTATCGCCGGGGTAGTCGCTGATGTGCCATGGCGCAGCCTCCCAGATGCGGGCGGTGCGATCCCGCGAGCCGGTGACGATGCGTTTGCCGTCTCGGCTGAACACGGCTGAGTTGATCTCGTCTGTGTGACCTTCGAGCGTGGCAAGTTGCTGTCCGTTGGAGGCGTCCCATATGCGAGTGGTGAAGTCGTTTGAGCCGGTTACGATGCGGGTGTCGTCCGGGCTGTAGTCCGCAGTGGTGATCGCCTCGGTATGGCCCTCGAGGGTGAACAGGACTTCGCCTGTGTTGAGATCCCAAACTCGCCCGATGTTGTCTGTGCCTCCGGTCACAACACGGGTGCCATCGGAGTTGAAGCGAACGCAGTTCACGCGTGCGTCTTGCTGGAGGGTTTTGAGTGAATCGCCTCCCTTAGCGGCGTTCCAAAGGCGGGCGGTGTTGTCGCCGGCGCCGGTCATGACCCGGGAGCCGTCGGGGCTGAAGTCGATGCAGGTCACCTCATCGCTGTGCCCCTTGAGTTCGAGTAACTCTTTTCCGTCTGCAGTGGACCAAATCCACCCGGACACCCCTGAGGTGGAGGCGATTTTTGTTCCATCGTGATTGAAGCTGACAGCGTAGACCCAGCCGATGGCATCCTGTTTGAACTCGTTGATGAGTTCCATGTCGTCCGTGCTCCGAATCTGCACGCGGTTGTCGTGCAGTCCGATGGCGATTTGTTTTCCGTCGCGGCTGTAGGAAACCGACCAAACACCGGCTGGCAGATTTTCGATGGCGCGGGTTTGGCTGCCGCGGGTGAGATCCCAGATGCGCAGGCTCTTGTCGACGGAACAGGTGATCGCCTGGGCACCGTCCGGGCTGATGGCGACTGCGTAAATCAGGCCGGTGTGCCCCTCGAGCACGCTCCCGGCCGGGGCTTTGGATTGATCCCAAACACGCGCGGAGCCGTCTTCAAATACCGTAATGACTCGGCTCTCATCCGGGGTAAATGCCTCGGATTCCAGCACGGCGTCGAATTCCTCAAGGATGGCGGGCGGCTCTACAGCGAGATCCGCCTCGTCGGGCGGAACGGTGGGGGGTGTATTGGTTGCGGCTTTGGCAAACACGGCCTGAAGAGGCGGCAAATGATCCTCGATGGTTTTGAGGAGTTTGCCGTTTGTGGCATCCCATATGCGGACCTTCAGGTTTTCGGTGATGGTGGCGGCTTGTTTGCCGTCCGGGCTGAAAATGGCGTTCTCGAGAAAATCATTGTGGCCGACGAGCATGGCTGTTTCACGACCATCGGCGAGGTTCCAAATGCGCGCGGTCTTGTCAAAGGAGGTGGTGACGAGCCGGTCGCCGGTGGTATCGAACACGAGAGAGTTAATCTCGTCCTCGTGCCCCTTGAGTACCGCGAGGTTTTTTCCGTCCCGGGCGTTCCAGATGTGGACGGTCTTGTCACCGGACCCGGTGGCGATGCGTTCGCCGCCCGGGCTGAAGGCGACCGCCTCGATCACGTCGTCGTGTCCCTTGAGGACGTGGAGCAGTTTGCCATTTTTGGAATCCCAAATCCGTGCGATGGCATCCTCCGAGCCGGTGACTAGGATGGAGTCGTCCGGGCTGTAGGCGACGGAGTAGATGCTTTTGTTGAACCCCTCCAGCACGGTCAGTTGCGGATTGACCTTCTTCAGGAGGTAGCCCCACTCAAAGTTGCGGTATCGTTCCGGAGCGTCCAGCAAAGCTTGTGTGGCGGAGCTGTAGTTTTTCTCCTTCGCGTAGTTGGCGGCCTGGAGTACCTGCGAACGGTAGAGCCGTTCCTCGGCCTCGTTCTTGGCGGCGACCGCCTCGTTGCGGTTGGCCACGGCCCAAATGGACAGCAGGGTCATCACGGCGGCGAGCGCGAGGGAACTGGCACCCATGATGGCGGCACGCCGGTTTTTCTGGGCGAGATCGCGTTGCTTGATTTCATCGAAGCCAACGCCGAGCAGGCCGGATAAAATCTTCATCAACGAGTTGGCCTTGCCGTCCTTGCCAGGGCGGGCGTCGGCGGCGATCGGCTCGGCGGCGGTGTCGGTCAGGTCGCCGTTTTCGTCGGCGACGAACTTGACCGCCGGCGGAAAGCATTCCTCGAGGCCAAGCTCCGGTTTCTCGTTGCCGTATGGTTCCCCATCGACGATCAGGCAGACGATGCGGTTTTGCTTCCCGAGTTTCTTGAATGTCTTGATCTCCTCGTTCACCCACTTGGACTTGGCGGAGTTGGGGGAACAGATCACGATTAGGTGGCTGGAGTTGACGAGTCCATTGCGGATCATCTCGCTCAAGTCGGAGGCGGTGGGGAGTTCCTCCCGGTCGCGGAAAACAGGGAACAGCCGCTTGGGGACCGGCCCGTAAATCGTCTCGCGGCCGATCACGCCCTTGGGCACGCGATAGCCCTCGATACTGCGATGCAGCCAGCGTCCCCAGCTTTCGTCACGATGGGAGTAGCTGATGAATGCCTTGTATTTGAAGGCTGACTTGTTGTCTGGCATGCGGTTGCATGTTACTGGCAGATGGTATTTATGCAAGGAATGGGAATAAGTCTTTGGGCGTTAATTGCCGGACTCAAAAAAACATCCAACTTGGTGGGTTTTTTTCGTGCATTCAACTTGGGATCTGTTACCAACTGCCCAACCAATGAAACAGTCAATCAAACGCAACCCCGGCCGAACCCTTGGCTTCGGGCGTTATCTTGTGCCCTCATTTTTGGCGGCAACAGCGTCCCTGTCCGCGGTGGAATTCGAGAACGACACCATTGAGGGGAGTCTGGACACCACGCTGAGTTTCGGTGCGTCTTTCCGGACAACCGGCGCATCACTCGACAATATCGGCATCGCCAACGGCGGCAATCGCTACTCCGTCAACGGGGACGACGCGAACCTGAACTACGATACCGGCCTGTTTTCCGACGTGGCTAAGGGGACGCACGACCTCGAGCTTGGCTTCAAGAACTTGCCGGACCTTGGCCTTTTCTTGCGCGGCACATATTTCATCGACTTTGAAAACATCCGTGGCGACAGCCCCTTGAGCGACTCGGCAAAGCGCGAGGTGGGCCGGGACATAGAACTGCTTGACGCCTATCTCTCCTACGACCTGCCGCTCGCAAGGCCAATCAACATCCGTCTGGGCAACCAGGTGATTAACTGGGGCGAGAGCACGTTCATCCAGAACGGCATCAACGTCATCAACCCGATCGACGTGACCAAGTTCCGCATCCCGGGATCCGAGTTGCGCGAGGCGCTTCGGCCAGTGCCACTGTTGTCGGCCTCGGCGGAGTTGACCGACACCCTGACGCTTGAGGGCTTTTACCAGTTCAAGCAGGAGGAACTGGAGATCGATCCTTCAGGGAGCTACTTCAGTCTCAAGGACACAGTGGGCCCGGGGGCAACCCACGCGATGATTGGCTTTGGCAGCTTCGGCCAGCCAAACATGGAGAGTTGGGTGGATAATCCGCTCTACGGTTTGCTTGAAGGAGAGGCGGCCAAGGTGCCGACCATCTCCAACCCTGGTTTCAACCCGGCGCTGCCGCCCAGCGCGGCTAACGCACCGTTTTTGCCCTCGAACGCAGCTGGCATCCCCAAGGGTAGCAGCCGGAGGGCCAGTGACGACGGCCAGTTCGGGTTTGCACTTCGTTACTTTGCTGAAGAGCTGAACGAGACCGAGTTCGGTTTTTACTTCATCAACTACCACAGCAGGCTGCCTTACTTTGGCGCGACCACCGGCCGGAATATTCTGGCCGAACTGCAGCCGGTGATTTCGCAGGTGAAGGCCGGGCTTGGCCAAGTGGACGGGTTGATGGCCCAGGTCACGGGCGGCTTGGCCCAGGTCAACGGTGGCTTGGCTGAGGCCGAGGCTGGCTTAGTCAAGTTGAGTGGCTCGATTGCCCAGATGGAGGCGGCCGATCCGAATAATGCTCAATTGGCAGAACTTAAGGCGCAACACGCCGCCGCGCTTGGCCAACAGCAGGGGCTCCTGGCCAAGCAGGCGGAATTAAACGCATCGAAAGCGGCGCTGGACGCACAGCAATCGACGTTGACCGGCCAATTGACCAGCCTCCAGACATCACTCCCGCAGCTTTACCCCGGAACCGCCCGGTATTTTCTTGAATACCCGGAGGATATTCAGCTTTATGGCATCAGCTTTAATACTGAGCTTGGTGCCACCGGCATCTCTGTGCAGGGTGAAGTCTCTTACCGAAACGATATGCCGCTTCAGATTGACGATGTGGAACTCCTAGTCGCCGGGTTGATGCCGTCCAGGCCATTTTTGGCCGACATTGGGACGATACCGGTGGTGGACACTAACGGGGATGGTGTACCTGATATGGGTAATCCAGCTTGGAAGGGCGTTAGTATGTCCCAGCTTGGCTATCAGGATTTCAACAGCTACGTCAAGGGGCACAAACGGTTCGATGTCTGGCAACCGCAGTTTACTGTGACCAAGCTCTTCGGCCCGATGGCTGGCGCTTCACAGTGGGTACTGGTGGGTGAGACCGCCGCAACCATTGTTCCGGATTTGCCGAGTAAAAGTGAACTTCGCTTTGACGGACCGGGTACGGCACTGAGTGGCAACGCGCTGGCTCCGGTGATCCTCTCCGGTGCGGGTGGGCATGCGCGGGATCGCTACGAGCCGGCGGATGCCTTTGCGGATGATTTCTCATGGGGCTATCGGCTCGCTGCCCGATTTGATTACACGGATGTTTTTGGAGGCGTGAATCTTTCGCCCGCAGTTGCTTTTTCCCATGACGTTGATGGCATCACGCCGGGACCAATTGGGAACTTCCTGCAGGATCGCAAGAGCGTGACCGTCGGCGTGACGGCCACCTACCAGAACTCATGGCAAGGCGCCATCAAGTACACGGAGTACTTTGGCAACGAACAATACAACCTGATGGCGGATCGCGACTTTCTGTCAGCGGTAGTCCAATACTCGTTCTAACCCGGGATTGAATTTAAAATGAAACAATACACAGTGCATTCATTAGTGACTTCGGCCTTGTTTGCGGCCGGGTTGGCCACCGTCAACGCGGAGATCACCGAGGAGGAGGCGGCGCGATTGGGCAAGGATTTGACACCCCTCGGTGGTGAGATGGCCGGCAACGCTGATGGCACCATCCCCAAGTACGAGGGCGGTATCACCAAGCCTTTGCCGGGGTTCAAGCCGGGTGATCATCACCCCGACCCGTTCGCGGAAGACGAGGTGCTATTCACCATCACTGCTGCCAATGCGGACCAGTACGCCGCCAAGCTGACTGATGGTCACAAGGCGTTACTTGCTCAGTATCCGGACACCTACAAGATGCCGGTTTACCCGACTCGGCGCAGTGCAGCTGTTCCGAAGTTCCGTGAGGATGCGGTCAGAAATTCGTCCTTCGATGTCAAACTGGTCAATGATGGGAACGGTGTGAACATGATGACGGGTGGAATTCCGTTTCCGATTCCCAAAAACGGTCTAGAGGTGATCTGGAATCATCTTTTTCGGTATCGTGGCGTGACAGGATTGCGGAAGGTTGGTCAGGTCGCCCCCACACGGTCCGGCAAATACACCGTTGTTCAGCTTGAAGAAAACTGGTTGTGGAAATTTCAGTATACAGGTGAACAAGTGACGAAGGACAATAATGTCTTCGTCTATTTCGAACAGAGAATCACCTCTCCGGCGCGTCTTGCTGGAACCATCCTCATGGTTCATGAAACGGTCGACCAAGTTGTTCAGCCTCGCAAGGCATGGGTGTACAACACCGGTCAACGGCGTGTTCGCCGGGCACCCAACGTGGCCTACGACAACCCCGGTACGGCGGCGGACGGGTTGCGCACCGCGGATCAGCTGGATTTGTTTAACGGGTCACCTGATCGGTACGAATGGAAGCTGTTGGGCAAGAAGGAAATGTACGTTCCATACAATTCCTACAAGTTGCATAGCGATAAACTAAAGATATCGGACATAATTAAGCCGCTGCATATCAACCAAGAGCACACCCGCTACGAGCTACATCGAGTCTGGGTTGTGGACGCTACGCTGAAACCAGGCAAAAGGCACATATACAAGAAGCGCCGTTTTTACTTTGACGAGGACAGTTGGAGTGCTCTGGTTGTGGATCAGTATGATAATCAGGATAGGATGTGGCGAGTCTCCGAGGCGCATTGTATTAACTATTATGATTTGCCGGCTATTAGTTCCACGTTGGATGTCCACACCGATATTTTGTCAGGCCGGTATTTGGCTCATGGTCTGGACAACGAAAACGAGATGTACGATTTCGAATATCAAACCAAGTCCAGCGACTACACCCCGGCAGCATTGCGGCGGCGTGGGCGCCGTTAGCAATCAAGCGGGTTTGTTCGGTGTTTAATTTCTCCAACCAACCCAACCAACCCCAAGACGGGCCGAGGCGATCCTCGGCCCGTTCTTGTTTGCTTATATCGTTGTTGCTTTGTGGTCCTGGCTTGGCCAAGGGCGAGCAACCCAAGCCGGTGGATGGCCCGGCGGTGATGGCCCGCTTGGCCAAGCGCTCGGTGCTTAACGATATCCACGGTCAGGCGGCCAGCGTCATCGCGGTCGGGGAGCGCGGCCACATTCTGCTTTCTGTTGACCACGGCAAAACATGGACACAGCAACCGGCTCCCACCCGGCGCACACTCAACGCCGTGCATTGGGTGGACTCGAGAATTGTCTGGGCCGTGGGCCATCAGTCGGTCGTGCTGCGTTCGCAGGACGGCGGGAAATCCTGGGCCAAAATTCAGGTGCTCGACGATCCCGAGACGGCATTTTTGGACGTCCTGTTCGTCGACCCGAAAAAGGGCTTCATCGTTGGGTCGTACGGGAAGCTGTTTTCAACAAACGAAGGCGGCGAAAAATGGACGGAGACCATTCAGGACGACGACCCGCATTTTTATCAGCTCACGAAGGCAGTCGGCGGGGCACTGTGGTTGATCGGCGAGTTCGGCACGGTATGGCGCAGTGATAACCTTGGCCAAGCGTGGGAGCCGCTGGACGCCCTGTACGAAGGCACTTTCTTTGGGGCGTTGCCCTTGGCCAAGCGCGGGGCAGTGGTGTTCGGGTTGCGTGGCAACATCTTCAGAAGCGAGGACGGGGCTGCCTGGGAAAAAATCGAGACTTCAACGAACGCCCTGCTGCATGGTGGTGTGCAATTGAGGGACGGGCGCATGATCCTGACCGCCGGTGCCGGTAAACTTTTGCTGAGCGGGGATAAGGGGCGGTCGTTCAACCCTGTCCCGTTGCCGGACAAGGCGGCGATGCCGATCAGCCTTTGGGAGGTGGGCGACGGTGGCCTGTTGGTCACCACCGATCGTGGAGTGATTCGACTGGAGCCGGATGATCTGGCGGGAGGGGGCAAGAAATGACGAAGCCCACCTTTACATCACGGGTTGAGGTGTGGCTGTTCGGTCACCGGCTTGGATTTCTGGTTTTGTTCCTGGTGCTGACCGCGGTGCTGTTCGGGTTCGCCACACAGACCAAGGTCGATGCCCGGTTTGAAAAACAACTGCCGCAGCAGCACGAGTACATCGAGACGTTTCGCGAGTATCAGGATGAGTTCGGCGGAGCCAACCGGGTGATCGTGGCACTGGTTGTGAAGGAGGGCGACATCTTCACGGCAGACTATTTCAACAAGCTCGAGGCGTTGACGGATGAAGTCTACGCCATGCACGGGGTGAGACAGGAAAGCGTGACGTCGATCTTCACGCCCAACGTCCGATTTACCGAGGTGGTGGAGGATGGATTTACCGGTGGCAACTTGGTACCCGCGGATTTTGAGACGACCCCCGAGGGCCTAGCCAAGGTGAGGGAGAACGCGCTCAAGTCCAACTACATGGGCCGGCTCGTGACAGACTCGTTCAACGGGGCGATGGTGATGGCCAATCTGTTCGAGATCGATCCTGACACGAAGGAACCGCTGGACACGTTTGCGGTGGCCAGCGAACTGGAGGCGCTGCGCGGCAAGTATGAGGACGACAAAACCGGGGTGCACATCATCGGGTTCTCAAAGGTGATGGGCGATGTCCGCTCCGGGGCGCTCAACGTAATCACGTTTTTTTGCATCACGATCGTCATCACGGCGCTACTCGTCTGGCTCTACTCGCAGTCGTTTTTGTTTTCGGTACTGCCGATGAGCTGCTCGCTGGCGGCCGTGGTGTGGCAGCTTGGTACACTGCACCTGATGGGATACGGCATCGACCCGATGTCGATCCTCGTGCCGTTTCTCGTCTTTGCCATTGGTGTGAGTCACGGAGTGCAGATGGTGCGGGTGTTCCGCAATCAATTGTTTGAGGGCGTGGATCCGGTTGAGGCAGCGCGTTCCGCGTTTCGCGAACTACTGGTGCCCGGCGGCGTGGCACTACTGACCGACACCATCGGATTTATCACCATCCTGCTCATCCCGGTGCCGACCATTCGTGAACTGGCCATCGCGGCCAGCGTCGGCGTGGCGGCGATTATCGTGACCAACCTCATCCTGCTGCCGTTGATGTTGTCCTACCTCAAACCAAGGGCCGGCTACCGCGAGCGGGTGGCCAGGCGCAAGGAAAAGACGGTAGTCTTCTGGCACAGGGTGGCCTTGGTCACGCGGCCGCGATTGGCCAAGGGTTTGGTGATCCTCGGTACGATTCTTTTTGTCCTTGGTTTCGACCAGGCGGCCCGCGTCGAGGTGGGTGACCTGCACCAGGGCGTGCCCGAGTTGCGGCCCGAGTCCCGCTACAATCGGGACACGGCGGTGATCACGGAGAACTTCAACCTCGGCGTCGATGTGTTGGTCGCGTTTACCGAGACGGTGAAGGACGGCTCGGTCGACTACGAAGTGATGGAACTGCTCGACCGATTCGAGTGGCACCTGAAAAATGTCGAGGGCGTAAAGAGCGTGCTGGGGCTGGCCGGTATGGCGCGTAAAATCAACTCCGGCTACAGCGAGGGGAGTCTCAAGTGGCAGGTGCTTCCGTTTAACAAGGCCATGCTCGCGCAGTCGGTGGGCCGCGTGGAGACTTCAACCGGCCTGACCAACCTCGACGGCAGCGTGCTGCCGGTGATGGTGTTCCTCGAGGATCACAAGGCGGAGACGCTCCGGCAGGTGGTCGCTGCGGTGAAGGCGTTCGACACCGAGCAAGGCCGGGAAAAGATTCGCTTCCGTCTGGCCGGTGGCAACGCCGGCGTCATGGCGGCCTCGAACGAGGTCGTGCGGGAGGCGCAGTTCCCGATTTTGATTTATGTTTTCGCTGCGGTGATCCTGCTTTGTTACGCCAGCTTCCGCTCGGTCAGGATCGTGATCTGCATCGTTCTTCCACTCGCGTTGGTGTCGGTGCTCGCGCATACGCTGATGTTGTGGATGGACATTGGCCTGAAGACCTCGACGCTGCCGGTGGTGGCGCTGGGCGTGGGCGAGGGGGTGGACTACGGGATTTACCTGTTCAGTTGTTTTCTGGCGCAGCGCAAAAAAGGGCTGGCGTTCACGGAGGCGATGGACGCCGCGATGACCCAGGCCGGCAGCGCGATCGTGTTCACCGGCCTGACGCTCTCCGTCGGCGTCGGCACGTGGGCGTTTTCCGCGCTGCAAATCCAGGCAGACATGGGCATCCTACTGATGTTTATGTTTTTGATGAACATGGTTTGCGCCATCGTGCTGCTGCCGGCGATCGCCCGGCTGCTTTTCCGCTCAGAGTGATTTCAGGTACCGGTACAGGTCGGCCAGGTCGCGCTCACTCAAACCCTCAAGCAGGCCCTCCGGCATGATCGAGCGTTCACTTGCCTGTTGTGAAATGATTTCCGCCTGATCCAGTCGCACGATCCCCGCTCCGGTGCGCAGCACGACTCCGTCCGCGGCGTAAAACGCCGTGCGTCCCACGTGCACGTCGCCGTTTCGCAGCCGGTATTCGTTGAACCGGTACAGCGGCGAGATGTCCCGGTTCGGGAACAAAATCGCCCGTAACAAATCCTCCGGGGAAAAGCGCTTGGCCGCACCGCTCAACCCCGGGCCAAGCGCACCGGAGTCCGAGTGACAACCCTGACAGGCGCGGTTGACGTAGAGCCGCTGCCCCTTGGCAAAGTCGCCAGTTTCCCAGTCCACCTCGGCGAGCGTGGCCTCCCACTTGGCGGCATCGACGAGTCCGGCACCGGCGGCGGCCGTCGCGAGTTCCGGATGTGCCTCGTTGAACCAGTCGAAAACCGGCTGCCACGCTGCGAGCAGATCGGCCGGCTGTTTGCTTTTCTCCTGCACCTCTGCAATGGCGCGACCGCTCCACTTGGCCAGCAGTGCAGCGATTTCCTTTCGGGTTACCGCCTTGCCCTTGGGGCCGCATTCGCGTCGCAGCTTGCGCAACAGCGGCGCCCAGTCGCTTGGCCTGTCGCTCGCCGGGAGTCGTTTCAGCGCAGCCAACGCCTTGTTCGCGACGTTGTTGTCGCGTGAAAGAAGGGCATCCAAAAACTGGGGCCGATCCTCTGCGACCGGGCGCTTGGCCAAGCGCTGGAGGAGCGCCGGCTGCAGGCCAAGCTTGGCCCACTGTTGGCGAAAAACCGGCAGGGTGTCCCCGGGCGGGAGGGCGTCGAGCAAATCGATCAGGTCGTTTGACCAAACAAACTCAGTGCCGGTTTTCACGGCGTCAAGGTAGCGCCTGGCCGCTGCGGCTCGTTCCTCGCCGCCAAGTGACCGGGCGTAGGCGAGGTGACTGCCGGTGGGGAAATTGTTGTGGGCGATCAGTCGCTTGGCCAAGCCGGGCTGCTTGGCCGCGTGTGACTGGGCGATGTCCACAAAACGCATCGTCCAGTTCAGCTTGGGCCGCGTGCCACGGCTTTGCAGCTTGGTGTCGAGCCCCATCAATGCATCGGCCAGCCGGGTCAGGTCAGCGTCGGGCACGGTCGACGGCAGCTTGGCTGCGACGATCAACTTGTGAAAATCTTCCACCGGATCGGTCGCGGGCGTAATGGTGCCCAGCAGGTTCACGCTCAGTTCGGGTTGATCGGCGTTAACCATCGCGAGCAGGCGTCCGGTTTCACGATGAAGATCCCGGTGCAGCGAGTCCATCAATGGCGAAGCCTGAGTGGCGATCGCGCTGGCTAGCCCGGGATGGGCCGCAAGCGAGAATGGCACCTCGTAGCCGGTGAACGACTCGCGGCTTGGCTGCTCGAGATTGTAGTCGCCCAGCGCGAGGATGATCGTCCGGACGAGATCGAGGTTGAGGCTCGCGGGTTGGTTGATGTCAATTAACGGCAGCAAACGTCGGACGACTCCTGCGTGAAGTTCCGTGGCCGGGCTGCGCCAGATCGCCGCCGTGGCCGCCGTGATTTTCCCCTGCGTTGTCAATGTTCCGTGATCGATTTTCTGCCAACTTGATTCCGGCAACTGACTGGCCAATCGGGCGCTGATCAGTCGCACGCGAATGCTCGGCCGATTGAAATTCTGCTGCAGTGCCTTGTGCCATTTCGCGGACTGCGCCGGGTCGGTCGGGAGCAGGTGCAGCATCGCCTCGAGTGCCTTGACGCGCACATAGTCCTCCGGATCCAGTGCCAGCCGGGCGATCAGTTGGGCCGTGTTTTGTTCGGGGAAACGACTGATCGCCCACGCGGTTCGCGCCCGGACATCGTGGGAGCCATCGGCTGTCAGCCGGGCTGCGGTCTCCGCTTCGAGTCCGCCGAACATTTCCGTCAGCACCTCGATCGCGCGGACGCGGGGTTTTGTTTTGCGCGCAGGGCTGAGGGCGGCCTCGACAAAATGGCCGGCACCGATCTGCCGGGCCAACGGTTGCCACCGCGCGCGCGACCACTCGGCCAGCGGCTGCGGTGCGTTTAGGACCTTGTCGAGCGGAGTGTCCATCGCTGGTGGGCGGTTGTTAGGGTGATTACGATTTTCCGGCGTCGGGACAACACGAAAAACAGACCCCTTCGTTCCCCGGCCACCGATCGAGATGTAAATCTCTCCATCCCGCCCGACCTCGATGTCGCTTGGGGCAAAACCGTCCGTGCCCACCGGGGAGATAAACAGTTGCGGCGGCGCCTGATAGGAGGCGTTCGCGGGGCGCAGCGGATAAAACCAGACGTTGCCAAACGTCCAGTCGAGGAGGAACACCCCGTCCTGCATTTCCTTCGGGATCAATCGGTGACTGTAAACCGAGACGCCGGTGGGGGAGCCGCGTCCGATCTTGTCCAGCATCGGCACGGTGTCGGCGTAGTAACCGGGCCGCGCCCAGCTGCGCTTGTAGCCAGGCATCCGCCAGCCATGATGCCCTCCGATGGCCGCGTGATAAAGCCGGGTCGGCATGTACCACGGCAGGTAAAACGTCCGCTCAGTGTCGCTGTCGTACGTGAAAAGGTCGCCCCTCCAGTTGAAGTCAAAATCGTATGGATTGCGAAAGCCGCACGACAACGCCTCAAAGGTTTTGCCGTCCGGCGAAAATCGAATGATCGCGCCGCCTTCGGTTTTCTTGAGTGGCGATTGCGGCGAATTAAACTGGCCGGGCGTGAAGCCGGTGTCGTTGCCGCCGACGAGATAAAGCCAGCCGTCCGGCCCCTTGCGGATCGCGTGTGCTCCGTGCTCGCCGTTTGCCAGGCGCAGGAACTGCCGGGGCGGCCCGTCCGCTCGGCCATCGGCGTCGGCATCGTCGTAGCGGAGCAGGGCACGGTTGGCCACAGCCCACAGGTGGGGTCCGTCGAACAGCATGCCCATCGTGCCGTGATCCAGTTTGGCGAACTGCACCGCCATTTCCGCACGGCCGTCACTGTCGGTGTCGTGCAGCGTGCGGATGTAGCCGCGCCCCGAGACGACCACGCTCCCTTTCGCGTCGAGCGTCATCGAGTAAATGTCATCTGCCAACTCCGGCCCGGCAAACAGCGTGGCCTCAAAGCCGTCATGAACATTGATTGAATCGCGCACGTCCGCTTGGCCAAGCGCCGGACAAAGCCCAAGCGCCAATGAACAAAAGAATTTAACCTTCATCCTTCACCCTTCCTCCTTATTCAACCGTCATTTTATTTTCGACAAACGACCGGATGACACTCATCTCCGCCTCGCCCTGAATCGTGTGTTCCTTCTCAAACACCTCCCACTGGATGTTCACTCCGGCGGCACAAAGCTGGTCGATGTGCGACTTGGTTTTTTCCAGCGGCAAAAGCGGGTCGGCTGTCCCGTGGGTGATGAGGAATGCCTGTTCCTTCACGACTGGGGAAAGTTCGTTGACCAGTTGATGAGGCTCATGCGCGTAGCCGCTGACCCCGACCAGCCCGGCGAAACGATGCGGATAGCGCAGCCCGGTCTCCAGCGTCATCAGGCAGCCCTGCGAAAACCCAAACAAGAAGGTGTGCTCAGTGGCAAAGCCGGCTTCGCGCTGTTGATCCAGCAACTCGAAAAGGAGGTTGCGACTGCGCTCCACGCCCGGCGCGGGGTTGTCGTAAATGTCGTACCACGAAAAGCCGCCGTAGTAGTCGTCCGGCGCGTTGACCAGCAGGTAGTTGAGCTTCGGGTTTTCCATGATGCCGGGAAACCAGCGGTAGCCCTCCATGCTGTCGCCGAGTCCGTGCAGCACGACCATCAGCCATTTTGAGTCCGCTTCCGCGGCGGGGAGTAATTCGGTGTCGAGCACGCGGGCAGTTTACCGCTGTGTCGCCTCCGGCCAAGGCTGGAGAAACGACTCAAGTTTCGGTGGGTCGTGCCGATACTGGGCATGGTCATGCAAGTCGCCTCCGTATTGCCCTCGGCAGTAAATCTTTACCAGTCGTCGCTCAGCCACCTCCGGGAGTCTGTCAGCGCACCGCCGATGGAGGCGGCCAAGCTGCGTATTCAGTCCGCGCAGGAATCCGCCATCGCGGCCAAGCTGCTGCAGGTTGCCGACGAAAATGACCGACGCCTGATCGATATGGTCGCCTAGTCCGCCCCTTGGCCAAGCGCTTGGCCAAGAGGATCCATCTCTCTGGCGCTGAAGCCAAGATGCGAGTGACGTCGCCATCCCTCGGCGTGTTCTGTCCCAGCCGCTTGGCCAAGCGTTCGCGACATCTCCTCCATCGACTTCAGGTACGAGTCCATCCCCTGGCTGACGTCGAGCCATTCCTTCTGGCTGCGATGCGCCGCGAGTGCCTGCCGCTTGGTCTCGAAAACCGCCGTGGTGTCGATCAGCAAATCCGGCTGCACTGGCCGGCGGAGTTCATCCATCAGGCCGTGTGGCATGGCGTGGTACACGGTGACTTCGCTGTCAACCGGCGGGCGGGGCGGCTCCACGTCAAAATTGGGCATGCCGCGGGAAAATGCCGCCGTCACCGCGAGGCGGGAGGTGTTGGTGTGATCCTCCATATAATCCTGCGGCGAATGGGTGAGTACGATCGACGGGTTGACGTCGCGAATGATCGAGGCCAGTCGACGCAGATGGGAGGCATCGTAAAAAATCTCAAGGTCACGCGAGAATGGCGGATGAAAAGTCGCGCCGAGAATGGCGGCGGCTTCCCGCGCCTCGGCGAGTCGCTTGGCTTCCGTCTCTTCCGCGCTGAGGCTGACGCTGCCGCAGTTGCCGCTCGAGATGTTGAGATAGTGTGTTTCCCATCCGGCCTCGCGCAGCAACAGAAGCGTGCCGGCCATCATGAACTCGATGTCGTCCGGGTGCGCGGCGATGGCGATGGCCACGCGATGGGCGTTGTCGGCGGCTTCATGCACGAAGCTCGGAGAGTTTAACCGGCTTGTTTGTCTTGGCTGAAAGGTCGGCGGCGAAGATGACTTCGTGCGACTTGGCGGCCGTTTCGAAATCGGTCAACGGCATGTCCTTCCCCTTGGCGAGGGCATTGAAAAACGTCTCAAACTGGGTCTGGTACGGGTGGTCGTTCACGTCGCCGGAATCGAGCAACCGCATCGAGAGTTCGCTCCACTGATCCTTGTTGAGGGCGTTGGTGCCACCGAGTTTTGTGGAGTGAAACTTGTTGTCCAGCAGACTGCCCTCGCTGCCGACGAGGTGCGTGTGAAAATAGTACGGCTGGATACAGTCGATCACCGAGGCCGTCTTGCCGATCCGCCCATCCTTAAATTTTAGGATCGTGACGCTGCTCGTGTCGTACTCGTATTTTTTGAAGTCACTGTTTTTCGAGCCGGTGGAGTAACTGCTGACGCTCTTCACCTCGCCGCCCATGCAGAGAAGCAGCGCGTCGAGCGCGTGGCAACCGGCCGAGAGCAGGCTGCTCCCACCGGCGTTGCGCTTGGTGTTCCAGCGGAACTGCCCGTACCACGGGCCGATGCCATGGTAATAGTCGATCTCGCCGTAGTGAATTTCGCCCAGCAGCCCGCGGTCGATCACCGCCTTGGTGGCGAGGAACTGGCTCGAGTAGCGGCACTCAAAACAAACGCACGCCTTCACACCGGCCTTGGCCACGGCACGCCGCATCGCGCGCAGATCCTTAAGATTGAGCGCGAGCGGTTTCTCGATGATCAAATGCTTGCCGGCGGCGGCGGCGGCGATGACCTGTTTCGCGTGCTGGTACGGATAACTGCAGACCGAGACGACGTCGATCGACGGATCAGCGAGCATTCGCTTCAGGTCGGTGTGGCATTGGATTTCGCCGCCGTGCTTTGCGCTGAGTTCGGCGGAGTCCAGCTTGCGCGAGGAGTAAACCGCCGTGACCTGTCCCTGGGAGGTGCCATTGATCGAGTCGATATGCGCGCCGGCCACCCAGCCATAACCGATCACGCCAACATTAAATTTCTTCATTAGTCCGGAGAAAAGTTGAGGCCCCGATGCCACAACGAACCCACCCGATTGTCAACTATTGCCTGCAAGCCTAAATCGCGGGACGTTTCCGATTGATCCTATTAGCTGTAACCGGATTGACGATTGCGCCGTCTTCTCTAGCGACGAACGATTCAATGTCAATAAACAACTCAAAATCCTCTTCCGACTGCGGTTGCTCTTCCGGCAACTGCCAGCCCAATCCTTCACGGCGTCAGTTTTTCAGCCGTGGCGCCCAGTCCATCGCCGCGATCGGCGTGGCAGTGCAGACCGGCGCTAATGCCAACGCCGCCAAGCCGAAACCAGCCGGTTGGCGTACGACCGGCCTTGGCCAAACGCGAGACATGGCTGTGGTCAACGGCTTGGTTTATGTCGCTGGCGATTCGACCGTGGCCGTCTTCAAGCCAAGCGGGGAACTGGTGCGCAAGATTGAGTTTAACCATTCCCCGCGATGCCTCGCTGTGACCAAGCGGCAGATGGTTGTCGGGTTCCGAGATCGCGCTTGGATTTGTGATCTCGACGGCAAACCCCTTGCTAAGACCAAGCGCTTGGCCAAGGAGGCCGCGCTGACCAGCCTAGCTATCGCTGGGGACGGATCGATTTATGCAGCCGACGGTGGCAGCAGTGCCATCTGGCACATCGACAGCAGCGGCGTAGTACTCGAGCAGTTGGCCGGTGGCAAGGGTGGCCGGTTTGCCGTGCCGAAGTCGTTTTTCCCGATCACGTGGGCCGGCGACTCGCTGTTCGTGGCGCATCCCGGGCGGCACCGGGTTGAGCGGTACGATGCCGATGGCGAGTTGAAGTCGCGCTGGGGTAAACGCACCCGCGGCCTCGACGGCTTTACTGGCTGCTGCAACCCGGTGAGTGTGGCGGTAACCGACAGCGGCGAGTTTGTGACCGCCGAGCGCGGCCAACCGCGCATCAAACTTTTTGACAGGGACGGAAAACTCCAAACCGTGATCGCCGAGCCGGAGGCATTCGACACAACCGAACATGAGCGGGTGGACACGGACGCCGAGTTGGTTACCTGCCAAAACGGCGGCATCGAGGTTGCGCTGCTCGACCGGCAGGTCGTCGCGCTTGATCATACCATCGCCGCCTTCCGTTTGTTCGACCTCGCGTGAACCTTCCGATGAAACGATACGCGTGGGTCGCCGCGCTTGGTCTGGGCGTTGCACTTGGCCAAGCGCAGGAGGAGGCTGCCCTGGAAGGCACGCACGCTGAGATCAAGCCGATTGAATTCAGCAAACATGCCAGCGGGCATCCGATCACCATCAAGACCATCGCCTTGACCCATGAGGATGACCTGCTCGTTGGCATTTCATGGGGGGAGGGTAAGATGGAGTTCGCGCAGCCGAGCAGTGACGACGAGCCAAGCCGGCGTGACCGGCGTTCGGGGGGAGGCGGTAGTGAACGCCGCCCTGGCGACTTATTGCAGAGATTGCCTGTGATCATCGCGCTGGATGAAGACAAGGACGGCGAGATTTCAGCGGAGGAAATCGAGAAGGCCGAGGTTGCCCTGGCAACGCTCGACAAGGACGGGGACGGCAAGTTGAACGGCGACGAGGTGCGACCCTTGCGAACAAGCGGCAGCCGCGAACGCCGACCCGATGGGCGTGCGGAACGCGAGAGCAAACCGCAGGCGGAGGTCGAGAGGATTCTGGAGTTCGGCACCGAGGCGGAAGTTGTTGAACTCGCACGGGAGGTGGAGCCGCGGCAGTTATTTGACGCTATCCGCGAGATGGAATACGAGGATCGCCGGAAGATCATGAGCGTATTGCCGGAGGAGATTCGCCGGGAATTCCGCAATCGCCGACCCGGTAGACGCGAGCGCGGCGGCGACCGTGGCCGGGATAGATCGGGTCGAGGCGGTGAAGGCGGTGGCGACCGCCCGGAACGCCGTGGCAACCGTGGGCCGCTCTCGGTTGACGACTTGTTTAAGCATACATATGCCATCCGTGTGATTAGCTCGGATGGCTCCGTCAAGGCCGAGTGGCCCATGCCGGACGACGGGCCGCATCCCAAGATGATCCACGCCTGCGAAGACGGCACGGTGTACGTCGCGGGGCATGGCAAAATCGCCTCGTACGATCGGGAAGGCAAACGGCTTGCGATGGCGGACTTTGACAAGATCAGCGACTCGAAGTCGCTTGCGGCCGGCCTGTTTGTCAGCGACAAGCATGTATTTCTCGCTGTCGGCACCGGCAACAGCATGCGCGCCACGGAGGATATTTGGCGTTTTAACCGCGATCTCACCGGCGCAAAAAAAATCATCGAGCAACAGTACGGCTGCTGTAGCCACATTGACATGCAGGTGATGAATGGCGAACTGCTTATTGCCGAGAATTCACGGCATCGGGTCAACCGTTTTGATCTCGACGGTAACCGGATCGGCCGCTGGGGTAAGCGCGACCGCACCGGCATTGAGGGCTTTGCCGCGTGTTGCAACCCGGTGAATATCGACATCGGCCCGGGCAACGTCCTTTACACCGCAGAGTCCGGCGTGGGCCGCATTAAGACCTACACTCCCGATGGCAAGTTCCTCGGCGTGGTCGGCTACGTGGACACGACCGAGTTCGATCGCGGCAGCAAACTCGCCGCCCAAACCTGCTACATCCCGATCGAGGTCAACAAGGACGCCAGCCGCGTGTACGTGATGGACGTCCGCGCCAATCTCATCCGCGTGCTTGCGCCAAAGAAAAAGTGACTCGGTACGCCGGATTATTCCTCGCGCTAACGCTTGGCAAGGCCGCCGAAAAGCCGGTGCAGGTGGTGGTGATGGATCCGTTGGCGCTGCCGCTGTCCTGCTCCTGCGTGGAGGGCGTTGGCCAGCGCCGGTATGACCAGCTCGCCGATCACCTTGGCCAGGCGCTTGGCCGGCCGTTCAAGCTGACTTTCGAGGAAAGTCTCGACCTTGCGCTGCGCCGCATGAAGGCCAAGCCGGACTTCATCATCGGCAAGGACGCCATGGTTCGCTTCGACGCCTGGCGGCTAAAGCTGCAGGTCTCGCCTCTCGCCGATCTCACCGACCGCACTGGAGGTACGACACAGCG
Organism: Verrucomicrobia bacterium UBA6775; assembly: GCA_002453165.1. GTDB lineage: Bacteria > Verrucomicrobiota > Verrucomicrobiia > Limisphaerales > UBA1096 > UBA1096. Next base: position 687 of record DKGH01000030.1, on the reverse strand, counting down.
CGGCGCGTTCATCGTTCGCTCGAATGATCCGGCAAAACGGCTGGTCGACTTATCCGGCCGCGCGGTCATGCTTGGCCCGGTGGAGGAGGCCGAGACGAACCAGGCTGCCCGGGCCGCACTGAAACAGGCGCGCCTAGCCAAGCCGGCCAAGCTCGACGTGGCGGGGGCGGTGGACTCCGGCGCGCTGGCGCTGACCGATGGCGAAGTGGCGGCGGCGATCGTTCCTGAGTATCTTCCGCCGTTGCTCGTTGGTTGCGAAAAGGTGAAGGCTGGCTCGGTGCGTGTCCTGGCCAAAACAAAGCCGGTTCCGGGCGTCCGACTGTTTCGCACGGACACCGCCGATGACGCCCTGGCCAAGCGTGTGCTGGCGGAGGTTACCGGCTTGGCCAAGCGGAAGGAATTGCTGGTCGCGCTTGAGTCAGCCAAGGGATTTGTGAAGCCGCTTGGCCAAGCGGCTTGGCTGGACTGGCGCGGGCTGAATCGACTTGGCCAAGCGCCAACCCTGCCAAGTCAACTGCCCGAGGAACTAAAGAAGATCTGGTCGACCAAACTGACAGGCCCGGCGGTTGCCGGCCCGGCGGCGACCGCCAAGCGGGTGATCATTCCCGATAAGAGCCGCGGCGGCACGCACGACTTGTTTCGCTGCCTTGACGCGACCGACGGCAGCGAGGTGTGGCGGCTGGAGTA